>JAQTYA010000177.1 GCA_028688525.1 Methylococcus sp.
CTGCAATTCGTCAGCCCGGACGACCCGGTCAAGATCTCGTCTTTGACCTTAAAGAACGTTTCCGGACGGCCTCGCCGGCTAACAGTTTCAGCCTATGTGGAATGGGTGCTCGGCGCCTCGCGCAGCGTGACCGCGCCCCATATCGTCACCGAACTGGACCCCGAAACCGGAGCCCTGTTTGCTTACAACCCCTGGGATGCGGAATTCGGCCACAGCATTGCCTTCGCCGACCTGGGCGGCAGGCAGACCGGGTGGACCGGGAATCGGGCTGAATTCATCGGCCGTAACGGAAGCCTTGATGCACCCGCAGGCCTACTGCGTCCCAAGGTGCTGAGAAACCGCGTCGGCGCGGGGCTCGACCCTTGCGCAGCCTTGGAGACCGTCGTCGAGCTCGAGGCCGATGGGCAGACCGAAATCGTTTTCCTGCTCGGACAAGGCAAGGACCGCGCGCATGCCAGTGAGTTGATTCAGCGCTATCGCGCTACTCAGGTCACGGCGACCTTGAATAAGGTGACGCAGGAGTGGGAACAAGTGCTCACCAAGGTTCAAGTGAAAACGCCGGACCGGGAGCTCGACCTGCTGTTAAACCGCTGGCTGCTCTATCAAACCTTGAGTTGCCGGTTGTGGGCTCGGGCCGGCTTCTACCAAGTGGGCGGAGCATTCGGCTTTCGAGACCAGCTGCAAGACGTCATGGCTCTGGCTGTCACTCGGCCCGACCTAACCCGCGCCCACCTGCTTCGGGCCGCAGCGCGCCAGTTTGAAGAAGGCGACGTGCAACATTGGTGGCATCCTCCGACCGGCCGCGGCGTGCGTACTCGTTTTTCCGACGATCGGGTCTGGTTGCCCTATGCCGTAGCGCACTACATCAAGGTGAGCGGAGATGCCGGTGTGCTCGAGGAGGAACTACCGTTTCTGGAGGGTCCCGCGCTGGCGCCGGAACAGGATGACGCCTATTACGAGCCGATCCAATCGACGCAGCGAGCAAGCCTTTTCGAGCACTGCGCACACGCGCTCGACCTGAGCCTGGAAACGGGCTTGCACGGCCTGCCCCTGATGGGAAGCGGAGACTGGAACGACGGCATGAACCGGGTCGGCTACCAAGGCAAGGGAGAGAGCGTGTGGCTAGCATGGTTCCTGATGGCCACGCTCCCCGAATTCGCACGTCTGGCAGAGGCTCAAGGCGACAGCGAGCGGGCGCTCCGCTGGCGCAGCCATGCTACCCAACTGAAGGCTGCAGTGGAAGCGGAGGCATGGGACGGCGCATGGTACCGGCGCGCCTATTTCGATGACGGCACGCCCTTGGGTTCCGCCGGCAATGCCGAGTGCCGCATCGATTCGATTGCTCAGAGCTGGGGTGTGATATCCGGCGCCGCCGAGACCGAACGAGCACAACGGGCGATGTTGTCGATGAGGGAATACCTCGTTCGCTACGGCGACGACCTAGTATTGCTGTTCACCCCGCCCTTCGACAGAACCGAGCGAGACCCCGGTTATATCAAGAGCTACCCTCCGGGCGTCCGGGAAAACGGCGGTCAATATACCCATGCAGCGATCTGGTCGGTCATCGCCTACACCATGCTCGGAGAGGGAGACCAAGCGGCTGAGCTGCTGCGGATACTGAATCCGATCAAGCGGACGGCCTCCCGCACGGGCGTTTACGCCTACAAGGTTGAGCCGTATGTGCTGTCGGCGGACATTTATGCCGAATCCCCCCACGTGCGACGCGGCGGGTGGACTTGGTATACGGGAGCTGCTGGGTGGTTCCACCGCGCCGGCCTGGAATGGGTCCTGGGGCTGCAGGTCCGCGCCGATCAGTTGGTCTTTGCACCCTGTATTCCAAAAATCTGGCGCAGTTACAGCATCGTTTATCAGCACAAAAATACCCGCCACGAAATTACGATTGAAAACCCGAATGGCGTGGCTGGCGGTATCGCCAGAATAGAGTTGGATGGTGTGCTTCAGCCAAACAACTATAGCATCGCATTACAGGACGATAGACAGCGGCATCAGATCAGGATACTACTTGGCTAATATCTTATTCTGAATTACTTTCCACGCTGCAATAAGAATCCAACTTGGGGCGCCGCATAAACTATAGAAGCGGAGGAAGCTAGATGAAGTGCGTCAAGACTTTCTGAGTCAACCCGATTTTTTATTTTTAGGAGAGGGGCGATGGATTTAATTTCACTAGTGGTCACGCTAATCGTCGTCGGTGTACTGTTGTGGTTGGTCAACAGCCACATACCGATGGAAGCGAGGATTAAACAGCTCCTTAGCATCGTCGTGATCATCGCGGTGGTGTTATGGCTATTGAACGTATTTGGTGTATTGGGCGCCGTTCCGAGAGAGTTGCTTTCGGTGGTGGTAGCCCTGATTGTCGTCGGCATTTTACTGTGGCTAGTTAACAGCTACATACCGATGGAGGCGCGGATCAAGCAGATACTGAATATCGTCGTGATCATCGCGGTGGTTCTATGGCTGCTAAGCGCATTCGGTGTGTTGAGTGGCCTCCCACGAATCCGCGTCGGAAGTCCTTAATCTTGATCCGGCCGAGGACATTGCCTGATGCGTCATTTCCGACAACCTCTTGACCGTGTTGAGCGGTAGTATAGTCTATGGATGGACATTTTTTGGATAAGCAATAACGCTCGAAACTATAGCGATCATCCTGATTATCGGTTGGGTGCTGGGCCTGGTATCTTCTTATACGCTCGGCGGATTCATTCACATTCTATTGGTTATTGCGGTCATCGTGATCGTGCTTCGGGTAATTCAAGGCCGAAGGCCACTATAGCGCCCTGGCCTGTGCTTTCGCGGCCAGGTATCGCCTAGCCCATCCCGAATGCTTATTTATATCTTTAAAGATGGAGGCTCCGTCATGAGTTTAATCGATGATATTGGCAACGCCATCGGTAGCATGTTAAGTGCCATAGGCAATGCACTGACGACTACAGTAAACGCTATCACTGATACAATGAAAAGCGCCGTTGATGCAGTGGCGGGTCTATTCCGTCGCCTTTTTGGGTAACTCCCTGCACTACATCGATCCTGAAGGAATTTATGTAGCAGGAAAAGGGGTGGAGTCGGCGGCGTGAAGTCGGTGAAAAATGACATGCGTCTCAAATAAAGGAGGACATCAACGGTTTTCACCCAACAGATCATGTATTCACGGTTCTGCGGGTTGAATACCTTGATTCGCTGCAGCATGCGGTAACCGCCTACAAGACTCGAGCGGCTGAAATGCTCCTCAGGCAGGGTTCGTCGAGCGCTGAAGCAATCCAGGTTTTCAAAGAGACCAACCGGTTCAACGACGAGCCCAGTTACGCAGCCGAAGCCATCTAACAGGATTGTTGAATTCAAAGAACGGCATTCCCTGCGCATTCCCATCTATCGGATCGGTGCCGCGTCCTCGCCCTGGGCCGGTAGTCGGCGATCCGCAACGCAAGATCGTACCGCAAGCCTGGGCTTAGGCAGCATCGGAACAGCGATTGTCGGCTACAATCCGGCTAGGTCACGAGACTGTCCGATCAACTAGCCTCATAGCGGCGCAAGCATGAACTTGGAGAAAGTCGTCTTCGGTTTTTTTATCGTACTGGCGGCAACGCTCAACTTCGGTTTTTTCATCGGCGATATCGACCAGCCCTTGCACCACGACGTGCACATGCTGTTCGCAACCATCGTCGTCAATTTGATCGCCACGATCCTCAAGCTCGGCGACAGAACCCAGCTCGGAGCGATACATCTGTCGACCAGCCTCGTAGCCGATCTTCAGCTGGGAGCCGCGGCCCTAGCCTGGGGACTCGCGGTGCATGTCCATCAGACGGGCTTTACCCCGGAGACCACCACCTTGGTGGTTTCCCTATCGGGCGGCGCACTGGTGGCGAATATCGTCTCCGTCGTGCTGCTGATTTCCGAGACGATCATGCTGCGGCGCTGAACCCTCCGTGCCAGCTTCGCTGTTCCTGATCTTGCGGCGCATGCGGGCGCCGCTCATCGTGCTGGTCGCCATCTACGCGCTGACGATTACCGGTCTGGTCACGATCCCCGGCGTCGACGACCGAGGCCGGCCCGCGCCGATGGATTTCCTGCATGCGTTCTACTTCGTCAGCTATACGGCCACTACCATCGGTTTCGGCGAGATCCCGCACACCTTCACTCCGGCCCAGCGCTTGTGGGTCACCTTCTGCATCTACCTGACGGTCGTCGGCTGGAGCTACGCCTTCGTCAAGCTGTTCGCGCTGCTCCAGGACCGCTGGTTCCAGCAGGCCATCAAAACCCAGCGCTTCAAGCACCAGGTGCGCAGGCTCACCGATCCGTTCTATTTGGTGTGCAGCTACGGCGATACCGGCAGCCTACTCTGCCGCGCGCTGGACGACCTCGGACGGCGCTTCGTCGTCGTCGATCCCAACGAAAACCGCATCGCCGCGGTCGATCTGGCCGGCTACCGCGCAGATACCCCGGCATTGGCGGCCGACGCCCGCGCCCCCGAAGTCCTCACCCTAGCCGGACTCGAGCATCCTGCTTGCCTCGGGGTACTGGCGCTGACCGATACCGATCAGGTCAATCTGTCGATTGCAGCGGCTGCCCGCCTGCTCCGTCCCCAGCTACCCGTGATTTGCCGGGCCGAGACACCTGCGGTTGCTGCGGATTTGTCGCTGTTCGAGGTTGAACACGTGATCGACCCGCATGAGCGATTCGGCCAGTATCTCGTCATGGCGATCCAGTCGCCCGGCTCCTACCAGTTGCACCAGTGGCTGACCGGCATGCCC
>JAQTYA010000058.1 GCA_028688525.1 Methylococcus sp.
TGATAGGCCTGCGCCACGTCGCGCTCGAAGAAATCACGGTCGCCGACGACCGCGACGGGCGACTCCTTGCCCGAATCGAAATAGTTGTTGATTCCCCAAAACGCAAAGGGAATACCCACCAGAATCAACATCGCCCAGGCGAAGATTCCCTGAGCTTTATCACGAATGGCCTGCAGCATATATCAGTACCGGAATGACTCTCGTTGATTGATACGAAGAACTACGCGCAAAAAAAAACCCCAGCGAATGCCTGGGGTTTTGATATGGCGGAGCGGACGGGGCTCGAACCCGCGACCCCCGGCGTGACAGGCCGGTATTCTGACCAACTGAACTACCGCTCCAAAAACTGTTTCTCTTGGTGGGTGCTGTAGGGATCGAACCTACGACCCTCGCCTTGTAAGGGCGATGCTCTCCCAGCTGAGCTAAGCACCCCAAGTGAAGAACTACTAGTTTACAGCATCCTTCAGTGCTTTGCCACACTTGAACGACGGAATTTTTGCAGCCTTGATCGTAATGGTATCGCCGGTCTGCGGATTTCGCCCCTGGCGCTCCGCGCGCTCCTTGACGCCGAAAGACCCGAACCCGACCAGCGAGACGGTGTCCCCCTTTTTCAAGGCATCGGTGATTGCATCTACCACAGCATCCAGAGCGCGGCCCGCATCGGCTTTCGTAAGATCAGCCGATTCGGCGATAGCATCAATCAGTTCCGCTTTATTCATGTGTTTCCCCTGTTTGAGTTTGATTGTACCGCTGCATCGAAAAAATAGCGGGCCGCGAACCAGTCTATGAATCCGGATCCCCTAGCGGGGCACTTTAGCAGCGGCAAAAAAGCCGTGTCAAGGCGCCCAACCCTAGAGATTCCACGCACTGCGGCGCATCAATGCGCCGTGACCCCCCCGCCGGCACCGACCGCTTTAGGAGAACATTCTTCGCCCGCGGGCACCACCCGCTCCAAAGGCTCAGGCAGACGCTGCAAGGCCACGGCCAAGACCTCGTCGATCCATCTGACACTGCGAATATCCAGATCCTGCTTGACGTTCTTAGGGATCTCGGCCAAATCCTTCTCGTTTTCCGCTGGGATCAAGACCGTAGCGATTCCGCCCCGATGCGCCGCCAGCAGTTTTTCCTTCAGCCCGCCGATGGGCAGTACCTCACCGCGCAAAGTGATCTCTCCGGTCATCGCCACATCCGAACGCACCGGAATTCCGGTCAAGGACGACACGAGAGCCGTACACATGCCGATGCCTGCACTGGGTCCGTCTTTGGGCGTTGCGCCTTCCGGCACATGAACGTGAACGTCATGCTTTTGGTAAAAGGCGGGGTCGATTCCCAACCGCTCCGAGCGGCTGCGAACCACCGTGACAGCGGTCTGAATCGACTCCTGCATGACCTCGCCGAGCTTGCCGGTATAGGTCTGCTTCCCGGTTCCAGGCATGATCACCGCCTCGATGGTCAGCAACTCCCCACCTACTTCCGTCCACGCCAAACCGGTCACTTGGCCGACTTGATCGTTTTCTTCGGCGCGGCCGAAGCGGTGACGCGCCACCCCAAGGTAGTCGTCCAGATTGCGCGGCGTGACCGAAATTTTCTTCTGGGTCGGTTTGAGCAACAAATTCTTGACGACCTTCCGGCAAATTTTGGCGATCTCCCGCTCCAGGCTACGTACACCGGCCTCACGGGTGTAGCTCCGAACGATGTCGCGTACCGCCGCCTCGCTGATGTGCAACTCGGTCTCCTTCAGTCCGCAGTTTTTCAGCTGTTTGGGCACCAGGTAGCGCATTGCGATGTTAACCTTCTCGTCCTCGGTATACCCGGCGAGGCGGATGATCTCCATGCGGTCTAGCAGTGCGGGCGGGATATTGAGCGTATTCGCCGTCGCCACGAACATGACTTCCGACAAATCGAAATCGACTTCCAGGTAATGGTCGGCGAAGGTATGATTTTGCTCCGGATCCAGCACTTCCAGCAGAGCAGAAGCCGGATCGCCGCGGAAATCCATGGCCATCTTGTCGATTTCGTCCAGCATGAACATCGGGTTCCGCGTCTTGACCTTAGACAAATTCTGCAGAATCTTGCCCGGCATCGAACCGATATAGGTCCGCCGATGGCCGCGAATCTCAGCTTCGTCACGGACGCCGCCCAAAGCCATCCTCACGTACTTTCGGTTGGTCGCTCGGGCTATGGATTGCCCTAAGGAGGTCTTACCCACGCCGGGCGGTCCGACCAGACAAAGGATTGGCCCCTTGATTTTCTTGACCCGCTGCTGCACCGCCAAATATTCGAGAATGCGCTCTTTGACTTTCTCGAGCCCGTAGTGCTCGGCTTCGAGGACTTCCTCGGCCTGCTGCAGATTATGGCTCACCTTGGTGCGCTTCTTCCAAGGCAGGTTCGCGATCCAGTCGATGTAGTTGCGTACGACCGTCGCCTCGGCCGACATGGGCGACATCAGCTTCAGCTTGTTGAGCTCGGTTTCCGCCTTGGTGCGCGCCGCCTCGGGCATGCCGGCTTTTTCAATCTTCCGGCCGAGCTCGTCGAATTCGTTGGGCACGTCGTCCATTTCGCCCAGCTCTTTCTGAATGGCTTTCATCTGCTCATTCAGATAGTACTCACGCTGGTTCTTTTCCATTTGCTGCTTGACTCGGCCGCGCACACGCCGCTCCATCTCCAGCATATCGACTTCGCCTTCCATCAGCGTAATCAGCTTTTCCAGCCGCGCAGATATCGCCACGTCTTCGAGAATCGCTTGTTTGTCCTCGAGCTTGACCGTCATATGCGCAGCCATGGTATCCGCGAGGCGCGCCGGATCGTCGATGCCGGAAAGGGAGTTGAGAACTTCGGGCGGAATCCGTTTGTTCAGTTTGACGTACTGGTCGAAGGTGTTGGTCGCCGTGCGCATGAGCACATCCAGTTCCCGCTCTTCGAGTCCGGGCTCGTCGACGAGGTCGGCGACCTGAGCGCCGTAGAACTTGTCCACCAGGCGCAGTTGATCTACCCGGCAGCGCTGCGCGCCTTCCACCAGCACCTTGACGGTGCCGTCCGGCAGTTTCAGCAATTGGAGGATGTTGGAGAGGGTGCCGACCCGGTAGAGATCGTCGAATTCGGGATCATCGATTTCCGCATCTTTCTGCGCCAGCAACAGAACCTGCTTGCTGTCCCGCATGGCGCTGTCCAGCGCGAAAATCGATTTTTCGCGCCCGACAAACAGCGGGATGACCATGTGGGGATAGACCACCACGTCGCGCAAAGGCAGTACCGGAACCCACCGCTCGCCGCTCAATTCATGTTCGACGTTTGAATCTTCCATCGGAGCACCCTCTCGATTGTCTTAATCTACGTAAGGGACTTAAGGGCAAGGCGCGGAAATACAAGCGTCAATGTGACAAATTCGCACAAATCAACCGGACGATGCCCAACGACACTCCACCGCCGGCTTTCGCTCAATCCGCCGCGGCCGCCTGCTTTTCAAGATTATTGTCGTAGATCATCAAGGGCTCGCTCTCTCCGTTGATGACCTTTTCATCGACCACGACTTTGGAAATCTGATCCGCAGAGGGCAATTCATACATCGTATCGAGCAGCATGTGCTCCAGAATCGTCCGTAGACCACGCGCACCTGTCTTGCGCGCCATGGCCTTGCGAGCGATCGCGCCCAGCGCATCCTCGCGGATCTCCAGCTCGCAGGACTCCATTTCGAACAGACGCTTGTACTGTTTGATCAGCGCGTTCTTGGGCTCGGTCAGGATGCGCACCAAAGCTGGCTCGTCCAGCTCTTCCAGAGTCGCCACCACCGGCAGGCGGCCGACGAACTCAGGGATCAAGCCATAGCGAATCAGATCCTCGGCTTCCACGTCGGCAAGCAACTCGCCGACATTGCGGCGGTCATCTTTGCTCTTGACGTCCGCAGAAAAGCCGATGCCGCCCTGCTCGGAACGCGAGCGGATGATCTTCTCCAGCCCGGCGAAAGCGCCCCCACAGATGAAGAGGATATTGGCGGTGTTGACCTGCAAGAACTCCTGCTGCGGATGCTTGCGTCCACCCTGCGGGGGCACCGACGCCACAGTACCTTCGATCAGCTTGAGCAGCGCCTGCTGCACGCCTTCGCCGGACACGTCGCGGGTAATCGAAGGGTTGTCGGCCTTGCGCGAAATCTTATCGATTTCGTCGATGTAGACGATGCCCTGCTCGGCCTTCTCGACGTCGTAATCACACTTCTGCAGGATCTTCTGGATGATGTTCTCCACGTCCTCGCCGACATAGCCCGCCTCGGTCAGCGTGGTCGCGTCGGCGATGGTGAAGGGCACGTCGAGCAGGCGCGCAAGCGTTTCCGCCAACAAAGTTTTGCCGGAGCCAGTCGGCCCGATCAGCAGGATATTGCTTTTGGCCAGCTCGACTTCGCTCTTCTTGCCATGGGTCTGGGCGCGCAGCCGCTTGTAGTGGTTGTAGACGGCGACCGAAAGAATGCGCTTGGCTTTCTCCTGACCGATCACATATTCGTCCAGAACATCCTTGATCTCTTTCGGCTTGGGCAGTTTGTCCGCGCCGGCGGACGCATTTTCCTGCAACTCCTCGCGAATGATATCGTTGCACAACTCGACGCACTCGTCGCAGACGAATACCGCAGGCCCTGCAATCAGTTTACGGACCTCATGCTGGCTCTTTCCGCAAAACGAGCAGTACAGCAACTTGCCGCCGCCGTCTTTGCCTTGCTTATCCTCGCTCATCGCTTTACCTCTTCGTCTTCCGCTCGCTGGAATCCCCTACCCGAAGGGAAAATCTCGCTGCGGTTGTGCCCTAGTCGGATTCAAATCTATCCGACATTCACGCCGCTGTCACGGCTCGCTGGGTCAATACTTTATCGATCAAACCGTAGCTCACCGCATCGTCGCCACCCATAAAGTTGTCGCGATCGGTATCGATCTGGATTTTCTCAATGGGCTGGCCGGTGTGGTGAGCTAGAATTTTGTTGAGGCGGTCGCGGACCGCCAGAATTTCCCGCGCATGGATGTCGATGTCGGTCGCCTGCCCCTGGAATCCGCCCAACGGCTGATGAATCATCATCCGCGAATGCGGCAAGCAGTAGCGTTTGCCGGGGGCTCCGCCAGCCAGCAGCAGGGCACCCATGCTTGCCGCCTGTCCGACGCACAGGGTGCTGACATCCGGCTTGATGAACTGCATGGTGTCATAGATGGCAAGGCCCGCAGTTACCACACCGCCCGGGGAATTGATGTAGAGATGGATGTCCTTGTCGGGATTTTCGGATTCCAGGAACAGCAATTGGGCCATGACCAGATTGGCCATGTAATCCTCTACCGGACCAACGAGAAAAATCACCCGCTCTTTCAGCAAGCGCGAGTAGATGTCGAACGCCCGCTCGCCGCGCGCAGACTGCTCGATCACGATAGGCACCAGACCGCCTGCGGCGGTTTCCGGCTGGTTCCGGCTCATTTCGCCAAACATCATCGGTTGCCTCACGCCTGGGCTTGCTCGTCAGCGGCGCCAGCCGGCGCCATGAGCTTCGCGAACTCCACCCCCTGCTCCGTCACCGCCGCCTTCGACAGAATCAAATCGATGGCTTGGTCTTCCAGCGCCACGTTTTCGATCTCGCGGAGATTCTTCTTGTCGGAGTAGTACCAGTTCACGACCTGCTCGGGATTTTCGTAGCCCTGGGCTAGTTCCTCGATCGTGGCGCGCACACGCTTCCGATCAACGCTGAGCTTGTTGATTTCGATCAGCTTGCTCAGGATCAGACCCAGCGCCACGCGCCGCTTCGCCAAGGGGGCATAGCGCTCCTTTAGCGCGTCCAGCTCGACACCGGGATCGCCTTTCTCAGCCGCCTTGTGATAAGGCTGCAGCAGATCGTTCAATTCTTCCGCCACCAAGGTCTCGGGAAGAGTGAAGCCGTTGGCAGCCAGCAGCGTATCGAGGACAGCCGCCTTGGTACGCATCCTCAGGGCACGCCGCATCTCGCGGTCCATGTTGCCGCGAACATCGGCCTTGAACGCCTCAACGTCACCGTCCACACCGAAGGCTTTGACGAAATCGGCATCGATTTCCGGCAGGGCGCTCTCATTGACTCCCGTGACCGCGACATCGAAAGCAGCCGTCTTGCCGGCCAGCTTCTCGTCGCCATACTCCGCCGGGAAATCGAGTTCGAAGTTCAACTGCGCGCCCAGTTCGGCGCCGACCAGCTTGTCCTCGAAGCCAGGAATCAATTGGCCCGCTCCCAGCACAACACGGAAGTTCTCGACGCGGCCATTGGTGAAGCTCTCCTCGCCCAGCTTGCCTTCGAAATTGATCACGACCTGATCGTTCAGCGCGGCGGGACGCTCTACTGCGCGCCAAGTGCGGCGCTGCTCCTGCAGCCGCAGGATCATCGCATCGAGGTCACCGTCCGTCACTTCGCAAGTGAAGCGCGGGCACTGCAGGCTTTCCAGCGGCGCCAGCTCGAACTCCGGCAGCACCTCGAAATCGGCGATATAGGACAGGCCTTGGCCCTCGCTCATCGCCGTCGCGGTGATACGCGGAATGCCGGCCGGCTTCAGCTTCTCGTCATTCACGGCCTGATGGAAGCTAGACTGGATCATCTCCGACAGCACTTCATCCCGAACCTGCGCGCCGTAACGCTTGCGGATAAGGCTGGCAGGCGCCTTACCGGGCCGGAAGCCATCCAATTTGGCCTGGTTGGACAGTCTCTTCAGACGCGACTCGATCTGCTCCCGTATTGTGTCTTCGGGAACATTGACGGTCATTTTCCGGTTCAACTCGGATACGGTTTCAACGGACACTTGCATACTTCAAATACCTCGAGAATCAGCTTGGGCTAGGTGCGTACGATCAGGGATGCGCCGGAACCGCCTCGCCTGCGCGGGACTATGGCTCGGCAATCAAAAGGTGGTGCGAATGGAGAGACTCGAACTCTCAAGGGTTTCCCCACTGGAACCTAAATCCAGCGCGTCTACCAATTTCGCCACATTCGCAACGAATTCATGCTTCTATTATACTCGCGGGGTCTGACGGACCGGCGCCTAGGATGCGCGGAAATGGCAGACGATTAGGCCAGTTTCGGCAAAAAATCACGCCGTATTATAGGGATTTCAACAAATTTTCACATCCTCCCCGATGCATCTTCGTTCCGTCTGCACCGCTGCGCTCGCCCCCCTTATCAGCCTCGCCCTCGCCCTGACCCTCGTCGCCGCTCTCTGCTACCCGTTATTCCGGCTCAGCGGCGGCACTCTCGGCGTGACCACGGTGCTGAGCCGCGGCACCTTGCTGCTGGTCTTCACCGGGCTCATCCTGGGCGCGCGGCGGCTGGGCATCGGCTGGGCTTCGGTCGGCTTTCCGGCCGGCTTCGGGCAATTCATGCGCCAGATCGGCATGGGTCTCGGCGTCGGCTTGTTGATGCTGGGGCTGCACGTCGCGGTCATCATGGCCTTAGACATCCGGGTATTCAGCGAGGTCCAACTGGCCCGCCACCCTTCCATTCCCGTGCTGCTGCTGAAGCACGTCGGGGTCGCGCTGCTGCTGGCGATCAGCGAGGAACTGCTGTTTCGAGGTTTGACCTTCGCAATACTGGTAAAGTTCGTCAAACCCGCCTATGCAATCGCCATTACGTCGTTCTATTACGCCCTGCCGCACTTCCTGCGCAGCCGTATCAAGCTGGACGAGACCCAGATGGGCTGGGACAGCGGCTTTGCGGTTCTGGGCGATACGGTCGGCAATGCCCTGACCGAAGTCGATTTCGACTCCTTTCTGGCGCTGGTTTGCGCCGGCGTCTTCCTGGGCTGCGTGCGGGCGCGGACCTCGCGGGGATTGGGCTATTGCATCGGCATCCATGCCGGCTGGGTCTTCGTCATCAAGACCTGCAAGTCTTTCACCTACGACGGCAACGCCGGACTGTTCGGTTTACTGGTGGGCTCTTACGACTCGATCATCGGTTACCTGTCCGCGGGCTGGATCAGCGCCTGCGCGCTGCTGCTCCTGTATGCCACCCGGCCAGCCCGCGAAAACAGATGACTCCTGCCGAGGGCATCACCCGATACCGGCTCGACTTCACCCCAGCCCCTCCGCCGCTGCCGGAATCGATCCGGGAGCTGAACGCCTGGCGCAGCATCATGCGGAGGCTCGGCCTTAACGGACTCGATCCCCTGCGCTACGGCGGACTGGCCTATGGCAACGTCAGCCTGCGGCTGCCGGGCGAGCAGATTCGTTTCCTCGTCAGCGGCACGGGGACCGGCGGCTTGGCTCATCTGGATCCTAGCAACTACTGCGAAGTGGTCGGATTCGATTTGGAGGCGAACAAGCTCAGCGCCCGCGGACTCATCCCGCCCTCGTCCGAAGCGCTCACCCATGCCGCGGTCTACCGGGCCGGCCCGGACTGGCACTGCGTCATCCACGCCCACTCGCCGGAGATATGGCGCCGAGCCCTCCAACTCGATCTGCCCGCCACCTCGGCAGAAATCGAATACGGCACGCCTGAAATGGCCTTAGCAGTCCAGGCACTGGCTGCCGAATCCGGAATCCCGTTGATCGCCATGGCGGGACATCTCGACGGCATCATCGCCTATGGGAGAACCGTCGAAGCCACGGCCCGAATTCTGATAGGCTACCTCGCCGCCGCCTTGAAGCTGGAAGACGTTTGAGGGCGCCGGCCGCCGGCAAGAATTCGCCCCACGGAGGTAAGCCATGACAATCAAGACCATCGCCGCCTTTGCCGCTCTGCTGCTAAGCTCGGGCACTGCGCCCGCAGTGGGTCTCAGCCATCACGGCGGCATCATCCTAGACTGCACCCCCCCGTTGTTTTTCGAAGAATCGCCGGCCAACGATGCGACGGTAGAGGTATTCGACCGCTTTGCGTTCACCGCCTCCGCCGATACCGACCCCGCCACCGTGCACGTCTGGGTCGACGGGAAGGCGGTCACCCCGACCATCACCCCGCAGCGCAGCGGGCGTTTAACCGTCGAAGGCCGCGCCGAGTCTCCGATCAGCCAAAGCGGCGCCCGGGTAAGGGTATTGGTCAGCGGTTTCAGCAAGGATGGCTGCGAACGCAGCCATGCGTATTATGTACACGTCAGACCCAAGGCCTGATCGACCCAACATCCCAGAGCAAAACATAAGGAGACATCCCATGCGCAAACTGGCTATCGCCCTACTGTTTCCCGCCGCCGCGGCCGTCGCCGAACCGGCAGCGGTACCGCCCGCACCCAATGGCATTTCGCTGCCCGCCGATTACAAGGATTGGAAGATGATCGGCGTATCTTCCCGTATCGAACAGAATAACCTGAGGGCGATCCTCGGCAACGACCTCGCCATCAAGGCGGCGCGCGAAGGCAAGACCAATCCCTGGCCGGACGGCGCCATTCTCGTCAAGCTGTCCTGGAAGAAACGCACCCACGAGCTATTCCCCTCCGCTGAGGTGCCCGGCGACTTTACCCAGGCGGATTTCATGGTAAAGGATGCCGCCAAGTACGCCTCGACCGGCGGCTGGGGCTACGCCCGCTGGGTAGGGCTGGAACAGAAGCCCTACGGTGCGAACGCCGATTTCGCCCAAGAGTGCGTGGCCTGCCATAGCGGCGCCAAAGCGGCCGACTACGTCTTCACCCACCCGGCGAAGCTGCCGTAATCCACAAAAAAGGCCTGCCCCGGCTTCCCGCGGCAGGCCTTTTGGCGGCGCTCTTCAGCCGCCGACTTTCAGCAATTCCACCTCGAAGATCAGCGCGGCGTTCGGCGGAATGACCCGCCCGGCGCCGTGCTCGCCGTAACCTAGCTCCGGCGGGATGAAGAAGCGGTACTTGGCGCCCGGCTTCATCAGCTGCAGGCCTTCGGTCCAGCCAGGAATGACCCCTTTCAGCGGGAAACTGATGCCGTCGCCGGCGTCGAAGGTCGAACCGTCCGGAAATCCTCCTTTGTAGTTGACCGTCACCGTATCGGTCGCCTTGGGCGCATCGCCCGCTCCCTCCTGGATCACTTCATACTGCAAACCGCTGGCCGTCGTGACGACGCCGGCTTTCTGTTTGTTGGCCTCCAAAAACTGCTTGGCTTCCACCGCGTTTTTCTCCCCGTTGAATGAAGGCCCGCATGCCGCCAGACCCACTGCAATCAGCGCCGGCAGCAGCCCGCGCCCCATGGATTTCACTTTCCGATACATAGGTTCCCCATCAAACGATGCCGAATATCAGCCCAAGGATGAACAGCGCCCCCATGACGGCGAGCGCCTTGAGCGTAAAGCGCGCCACCTTGTCCACCAGCCGGTCGCGCGCGGCGATGAAGCGGGCCATGGCATCCAGATCGCTGCGTTCGAGCTCGGCAGGCGGCATGCCGCTCATGTCGACCAGCCCCAAACTCTCGGCCAGCTGCGCCTTGCGCAGAAAATCCACTTGCTCGTAGACCACACCGCAGTCGAATACGAACTCCGCCAGCTCGGCGCCGCCGGACGCCGCTCCCGCCAACACCCGTCCCTGCGCCGCCAGCTCGAGCAAGCGTTCGCGGGTATCGGCGGGCAGAACAGCGGCCAGATTGCGAATCTTGTCTTCCAGCGTTTCGCCTTTGGCCGAATAGTCGGAGAGCAACAGCATCTCGATCTTCGCCAAGCAGGTGTCGACAGTGGCCTTGGAATCCATCACTTCCTCAATTCCGTAAAAGGCGCAACATCATACGGCATCGCCCAAGCCTTCGATGACATGATCCTCGACCGCGTCCACCCCGGTTTCGGAAATGGCGAATTCACACACGGATTTCCGCGCCTCGTGTACCGACTCGCCGCGCCCCGACACCAGTGGATGCCACGCCGGCAAACCCTTGCCCTCCGACAACAACCGGTAGGCGCAGCTCGCGGGCAGCCAATAGAACTGGTCGAACGACCGCCGCAGGCGCATACAATCGGGCATCAGCCTCGATCGCTCGCCGTACGCCGTGCAGCGGCAGGCTGCGATGTCTAGCAAACGGCAGGCTACGCGGGTATAGAGAATTTCGCCGGTGTCCTCGTCCTCCAGCTTGTGCAAGCAGCACTTGCCGCAACCGTCGCATAGCGACTCCCACTCCGCGTCGCTCAACTCGGCCAGCGTCTTGCGGTACCAGAACGGGGTTTCGGCCGCCATCAGGAACCGGCCGGCAGCGCCTTGGGGCCGCTCAAGGTCCGCATGAAGGCCTCGGCATGGTCGATGGAGCGCTCCATCGCCTGGATCAGTCCGGCCACGCCGTGACTCATGCCGGCCAGTTCGCCTTCCAGCGATGCGATGGCCTGGGCGTTGAGATTGTGCTTGAGAAACAGCACCTGATCGCGGAACACCCGCAGCACCGGATCGATCTTGCCCTCGGCGCGGCGCATCGCGCTCATCAGCTGGGCATAGTGCTGCTGGGTCAGCTTGAGTTTCTGCCGGCTCGCCGCCCGCAGGCTGCGGTTGGTGTATTGGTCGAGCTCGTCCTCCCACTCACGGAACAGCGCCTCGGCCACGTCCTGCACCGCATCGATCCGGTCGCGCACCGCCAGCGCCTTGGAGGCGGAATAATCGAATTCGATCTTGAGCTGGCGGTAGACGTCTTCCAGCCCGCCGCCATCGAAATGGGTCAGGGCGCTGAATTTTTCCAGAGCGGTCTGGAATTGCTCCTTGGCTTCCTCCAGGCTGCCGCGGGCGTTGTCGACGCGCGCCACTAGAATGTCGCGCTTATGCCGCCCGGTCGACTCGACCATCTGGAAGTAAATCTTCTGGCATTTGCCCCCGATCAACCGCATGATCGGGCTCAGCAAGCCAGCCAAAGTGAGATAATTTCCGCTACTGGAACCCGATTTACGCATTGTCGAACGACTCCGAAGAAATTCCGCGGGCACGCCCGCGGGAGCTGCGGATTTTACCCCCAAGACACCTGCCAGGTACAAAAGGAACTCTCATGGCCCGCCCCGAAACCCCCGCCCTAGCCGCCGACGCCATCGTCGAACTGACCGACCGCCCCGGCCGCCCCATCGTCTTGATCGAACGCCGCTTCCCTCCGCTGGGCTGGGCCATCCCCGGCGGTTTCGTGGACATCGGCGAAACGGTGGAGCGAGCCGCGATCCGGGAAGCGCTGGAAGAAACCGGTCTAACCGTGCGCCTCACCGCCCTGCTCGGGCTCTATTCCGATCCCAGGCGCGATCCCCGTGGCCACACCGTCACCGCCGTCTACGTCGCCGAAGCCGCCGGCACCCCACAGGCCGCGGACGACGCCAAGACTTGCCGAATCGTGAATCTCGACGAGCTGCCTAGCCCCCTGGTGTTCGACCACGCCCAGGTGCTTGCCGATTACCGGAGATTCCGGGAAAGCGGGGATACTACGCCATTACGTGCGGACTGAAGCCGCGCCGTGGGTCTCCGGACCTCAAATTATCCTTTTTTCGAAGTATTACTTAATAAGATTAATCTACTGGACAAATTGTCGCGCGGCAATCTGTCCCATATCGAATTCTGGAATTGTTTGCTAGCTTAAAAATAGCATCTTATCGATGCTAGGCCTTAATGACGACAACCTCCAGGATTCCGCCATGAAGATAAACCCCGTTCTTGTATCAATCGCCACTTCCGTGGCTCTATTTAGCGCCATAGCCGTTTCCAGCCAGACCGGCGAAGATTTCGACGAAAAATCTGTCGCTTGGTTCGTGGCCAATATCAAAGAAGCCCACAATCAAAACCGGGCATGTCATGACGCCCCATCGATCCAAAACAACGCCAATTGCGTCAACTCGTTACGCGCCTTGGAAATGAGCTTTAAAGGCGGTAACTATACGGGATCGAGACTGCAGCAAGCGGCCAAATAAATAGCGGCAGGCAAGAAGGCTCAACTTCTCCACCCAAGGTATTTATCCGGCCCCTCCGCAAGGATGCGGCGGCCTGCCTATATTAATAGCCGACTTCGACCCGAGCCGGGACGCTGTCGTCAGCCTTTCGCTTCCAGCAACTCCGCAACCAGCTTGAGCTGAGCCGAATACTGCGGCAGCTCAGGAACTTTCCAGGCCTTTCCTGCCACATGGGCCAACAGGTTATTCAGCCAAAGCTTGTTGGACCGCGCCTGCTGGATCACGAATTGAAAGGATGTTTCGTCGCCGACGATATAAAAGTTTTCAAGCCAGATTTCAATCGTTTCCGATTCGCCCGCAAGATTTATTGCGACGTAGACTTTTCGGGTATCTATGTCGAAGGCAAAATAAGTTAACTCTGCGATGCCTTTGAGAAGGATATTAGAGACCCACAAAATCATAAATTTCGGGATCCACTTGATAGCGAGTCTGACAAGCTTGGCTTTATAGCTCATTTTTATAATTTATAGAGGATGGCGGGAAAACGGATTTTAGCTATTCTCAGCCTCGGCCAGCAAGAGGGAAGCAGAGCGGTTCAGGCATCGACCGAGCCCGGAGAAACGATTAAAAGGTACTCGGCCAACAGCGCCAAAATATCGGCATCGCAAGCCCCGCAACCGGAGGATGCGCCCGTCGCTCTCGATATCTCGTCGATATCGGTAACACCTTTATCGAACTGCCGCCTGATTTGCTGGGCGGTCGTGCCGCTGCAGCGGCAAATGATGTTTTTTCTCTCGGCCGGGATTGCGTCACTCATCGCCATGCGCCAACTTCACGTAGATACTGTTAACCCGGTCAAACGCCATGAAGGGTGGGATGGCGCTTGACCGGATTAACAGTATCTACATAAGCTAGACGGCAAGGCCTGCGACGATACTTTCAACAAGTGTGTTGTACGCATTAGCTCCACTTTCAGTGAGCTGATCGCCTTTACGCTGTAGCCAATATTGACCAAGCGTGACCTTGAAGTCATCGATTCTTGTCAGATAGCACCAATAGACTGTCGAGTCATCGGTTCGAGGTTCGTATGCAAAGGTAGTCGCCTCAAATTCCAATTGAAGCTGACGCAAATTGGCACCAATGACTATATCGAACTGCCCGACTTCCTGTTGAGCATGGACATTACCGATTTGTTGTCGCCCCGTGGTTCGGATTGATTTCACCCAGCTGCGTGTAAACCCAGACTTCCCGTTTTGGGTATTTTTCTTTTCTGCAATGTGCTCTTTCGGAAGCCCTTGGTATGCATGGAGAAGATATCGTCCGCATTGACTTGGTTGCCCGATCGTTTCGGGCAGAAGTGTCACGAGTCGTATGATGTCTTTGAGCAATAGGAGCGTCACCTTCAGTTTGTCGACGGTCGGCCTGCCATTATCGTTGAGCTTGAAATATTTTGCCTCAAGCCAGTTGTCTTGAAAGATTCCATACTGCGAAAGAGCTGGGGTCATGATTTTCATAGCACCGAGATCTAAACGCAGATCTGCTCGCTTTCCCGGAGCGGCAGGGTATTCCACCTCAGACCGAAGGCATGAAATTGGATTGTTGATGTTTCTACCATTAAGCTCCTGCAATACCGCCATCGAAAACGCCGACAGGAGTGTTCTCTCATAGTCGAAGTTCTGGTATGGAAGACCGGTCAAGAACTCAGGGAGCGAGACGAATGCTTGTTCGTAGAGCATGGGATCAAAACGCCGAACTTGTTACTAGACAGAATCGACAATTAGTGCGCTATACAGATTTCACAACACCCCATCCTCCTCACCGCCCCCGCTCCAACAACGGCGCCAAAAACCGCCCGGTATGCGAATCCGGATTCGCCGCGACCTGTTCCGGCGTACCTTCGGCTATCAGACGCCCTCCGCCTTCGCCGCCTTCGGGGCCGAGGTCGATGATCCAGTCGGCGGTCTTGATGACGTCGAGGTTGTGCTCGATGACGATGACGGTGTTGCCGCGGTCGCGCAGTTCGTGCAGGACGTTGAGGAGCTGCTGGATGTCGTGGAAATGCAGGCCGGTGGTGGGTTCGTCGAGGATGTAGAGCGTTTTGCCGGTATCGCGCCGGGACAGTTCGCGGGCGAGCTTGACGCGCTGGGCTTCGCCGCCGGAGAGGGTGACGGCGTTTTGCCCTAAGGTGACGTAGGAGAGGCCGACTTCCATCAGCATCTGGAGCTTGCGCGCCACCGCCGGGATGGCCGAGAAGAACGCCGCGGCCTCTTCCACCGTCATCGCCAGCACTTCGTGGATGGTCTTGCCCTTGAAGCGGATTTCCAGGGTTTCGCGGTTGTAGCGCTGGCCTTTGCAGACGTCGCAGTGCACGAACACGTCGGGCAGGAAGTGCATTTCCACCTTGATGACGCCGTCGCCGGCGCAGGCTTCGCAGCGTCCGCCTTTGACGTTGAAGCTGAAGCGGCCCGGCGTGTAGCCGCGCGAGCGCGCTTCCGGGGTTGCGGCGAACAGCTCGCGGATGGGCGTGAACAATCCGGTGTAGGTGGCCGGATTGGAGCGCGGCGTGCGACCGATCGGGCTCTGGTCGATGTCCACCACCTTGTCGAAATGCTCCAGCCCTTCGATCCCGGTACAGGCCGCCGGGGTCAGCGAGGCGCCGTTGAGTTCGCGGGCGGCGGCGGGGTAGAGGGTGTCGTTGACCAGGGTGGACTTGCCCGAGCCGGATACGCCGGTGACGCAGACCAGCAGCCCGACCGGGATCGACACGTCGAGCGATTTGAGGTTGTTGGCGCCGGCCCCGCGCACCGTGAGCCGGCGTTCGGCATCGGGCGGATTGCGTTCGGCCGGCACTGCGATGCGGCGCTGGCCGGAGAGGTACTGGCCGGTGAGCGATTCCGGCGCGGCCATCACGTCTTCCGGCGTACCCTGGGCGATGACCTGGCCGCCGTGCACGCCGGCGCCGGGGCCGATGTCAACCACGTGGTCGGCCAGACGGATCGCATCCTCGTCGTGCTCGACCACGATTACGGTGTTGCCGATGTCGCGCAGCCGGATCAAGGTGTCCAGCAGCCGCTGGTTGTCGCGCTGGTGCAGGCCTATGGAGGGCTCGTCCAGCACGTACATGACACCCACCAGGCCGGCGCCGACCTGGCTGGCGAGACGGATACGCTGAGCCTCGCCGCCAGAGAGGGTGTCGGCGCTGCGATCCAGGCTGAGGTAGTCCAGCCCAACGTTGATGAGGAACCGCAGCCGGGCGCTAATTTCCTTGACGATCTTGGCCGCCACCTCGCCGCGCCTTCCGCTCAGTTCCAGCCCGTCGAAGAACTCCAACACGCGCCGGACCGGCAAATGGGTCAGGCCAGGCAAGTTGGTATCGCCTATAAAGACGTGGCGGGCGCCGCGGTTGAGCCGGGTGCCTTCGCAATCGGGACAAGGCTTGCTCGACAGGTACTTCGCCAGTTCCTCTCGCACCAGGGTGGAATCGGTCTCGCGGTAGCGCCGCTCCATGACCGGGATCACGCCTTCGAAGGTGTAGCGCTGGACGAGGGCGGTGCCCTTCGGCGACAGCACTTTGAACGGAATGACCTCGTTGCCGCTGCCGTGGAGTATCACCTCTCGCACATGCAAGGGCAGGCTGGAAAACGGCTCTTCCGGATCGAAACCGTAGTGCTCGGCCAGCGACTGGATCATGCCGTAGTAATAGGCGTTGCGGCGGTCCCAGCCGCGCACCGCGCCGCCGGCCAGGCTCAGCTCGGGATTGTGGACGATTAGGCCGGGATCGAAATACTGCTTGACCCCGAGGCCGTCGCATTCGGGACAGGCCCCGCGCGGGTTGTTGAACGAGAAGATCCGCGGTTCGAGTTCGCTCAGCGAATAGCCGCAGTGCGGGCAGGCGTACTTGTCCGAATAGACGATTTCTTGGGCCTCATCGTCCATCGAGGCCGCAATGGCGATACCTTCGGCCAGCTTGAGCGCGGTTTCGAACGACTCGGCCATGCGCAGGGCCAGGTCGGCCCGCACCTTGAAGCGGTCGACGATCACCTCGATGCTGTGCTTCTTGCGCAGATCGAGCTTGGGCGGCTCGTCCAGCTCGTAGACCGCGCCGTCGATCCGAGCCCGGATGAAACCGCGCCCCTTCAGCTCTTCCAGCACCTGCACGTGCTCCCCCTTGCGCTCGCTCACCACCGGCGCCAGCAGCATCCAGCGCGAACCCTCGGGCTGGGCCAGGATGTGGTCGACCATCTGGCTGATGGTCTGCGCTTCCAGCGATACCCCGTGCTCCGGGCAGCGCGGTATACCCGCGCGAGCGAACAAGAGGCGCAGATAGTCGTAGATTTCGGTGATGGTGCCGACGGTAGAGCGCGGATTGTGCGAGGTCGATTTCTGCTCGATGGAGATCGCCGGCGACAACCCTTCGATGTGGTCGACGTCCGGTTTTTCCATCATCGACAGAAACTGCCGGGCGTAGGCCGACAGCGATTCGACGTAGCGCCGCTGGCCTTCTGCGTAGATCGTGTCGAAAGCCAGCGAGGACTTGCCCGAACCCGACAGCCCCGTAATCACGATCAATTTGTCGCGGGGAAGATCGAGGTCGATGTTCTTGAGATTGTGGGTTCTGGCGCCCCGGATGCTGATGACGTCCATGCGCTCGCCGCGTGGTTAAACGAAGGAATATAAGGGCTATGGGTGCGCTTTGGCAAAGCGTAGCGGGTTGATTCAGTACTGCCTAAGACTTCCGTTCGCGGCATGCGCTTTGCCAGGCCGGAAGCTGATAACATAAATGATTTAGAAGCGCCCCAAGGAGACGCTCTCGTGCGCCACACCATCGATATCGATAGCCCGATGACTCGCACCGAAGTCCGGGCGGCCGTTTCGCTCGCGGCGATCTACATGTTCCGCATGCTGGGCTTGTTCATGATCCTGCCGGTGTTCTCGATCTATGCGCGAGACCTGCCCGACGCGACCCCGGCCTTGATCGGACTGGCCATCAGCGCTTACGGGCTCACTCAGGCCATCTTTCAGATTCCGTTCGGCATCTGGTCGGATCGCTTCGGACGCAAGCCGCTCATCGTGATTGGCATGATCATGTTCGCCGCCGGCAGCGTCATGGCGGCCCTGGCCGACTCGATCTACGGCATCGTCGCCGGCCGGGCGCTGCAGGGCGCGGGCGCCGTCGCCGGCGTGGTGATGGCGCTGGCCGCCGACCTCACCCAGGAGGAACACCGCACCAAGGCCATGGCGCTCATCGGCATCAGCATCGGCGTTTCGTTCGCGTTTTCGATGGTGGCGGGCCCGGTGTTGTCCGGCTGGATCGGCGTCAAAGGCATCTTCTGGGTCGTCTCCGGGCTGGCCTTGCTCGGCATTGTCGTGCTCTACACGGCTGTGCCGACGCCGAGCGCGAGCCGTTTTCACCGCGACACCCAGGCTCAGCCCGCGCGCTTTTCCAGCGTGCTGACCAATCCGGAACTGGTGCGGCTGGATTTCGGCATCTTCGCCCTACACGCTATCCTGACCGCGACCTTCGTCGCCCTGCCCCTGATCCTGCGCGATGAGCTGCACATGGACACCCCGGAACACTGGAAGATCTACCTGCCGGTGTTCGTGCTATCGATGTTCAGCATGGTGCCCTTCGTGATCGTGGCGGAGAAGAAGCGGCAGATGAAAGCGGTGTTTCTAGGCTTCGTCCTATTGACCGCCGCCGTCGACGCCGGCCTTGCCTTTATTACCCCGACGGCGCTCGGCATCGGCGTGCTGCTGTACCTGTTCTTCACCGGTTTCAACCTGCTGGAAGCCACCCTGCCTTCGATGATTTCCAAGGTGGCCCCGCCCGACCTCAAGGGCACGGCCATGGGCGTGTACTCCACCACTCAGTTCCTCGGCGCCTTCGTAGGCGGCGCCGGCGGCGGCTGGATTCAGGGGCATTACGGGCTTCCCGCGGTTTTCCTGTTCTGCAGCGCCATCGCCCTGGCTTGGCTCGCCGTCGCTTTCGGCATGCAGAAGCCGCGGCATCTCAGCAGCCTGATGGTCAATCTCGGCGAGATCAGTACCGGCGCGGCGACCGACCTCTCGGCCCGCCTGCGCGGCGTCCCCGGCATCGCCGATGCCGTGGTCGTTCCCGACGACGGCGTGGCCTATCTTAAAATCGAACGCGAGCTGCTGGACCGGAGCAGGCTCGAATCAGTGCTCAACGAAGCGGCGAGCGCGTAGCTGCCGCCCAGACCTTTCAACGGAGAATCAACGATGGCCAGTCGAGGCGTCAACAAAGTCATACTCATCGGCAATCTGGGCGCGGACCCGGAAGTTCGCTATATGCCGAACGGCGGCGCTGTCGCCAATCTGCGCATCGCCACCAGCGAATCCTGGAAAGATCAGCAGACCGGCCAGACCCAGGAGCGCACCGAATGGCACAGCGTGGTGATGTACCGCCGCCTGGCCGAGATCGCCGGCGAGTACCTCAAGAAAGGCAGCAAGGTCTACATCGAAGGGAGCCTTCGGACCCGCAAGTGGCAGGACAAGAACACCGGCCAGGACCGCTACACCACCGAAATCATCGGCAATGAAATGCAGATGCTCGACCGCGCCGGCGGAGGCATGGGCGGCGGAGGCGGTATGGGTGCAGGCGAGCCGGACTGGGACGCGCCGCCCGCAGGCGGCAGTGCCAAACCGCGCAGCTCGGGCGGAGGGTACGGCGGTAGCGGTAGCAGCGGCGGTTCCGCTGGCGGAGGTGCGGGAAGCAGCCAGTTCGACGACGGCTTCGACGACGACGTCCCCTTCTGATACCGAACGACAACGAAGCCCGCTAATCGCGGGCTTTTTCATACCAGGCCAGACTCGCCCTTTGAACTTCGCCTCGAGGTTGGCGGTCTGAATAGCCAGCCGGGTAATCCAGGCGCCTAAGCCTTGCCGCACGACCGCATAACGACAACGGATTCGAGGTACCAAACAATGCTGAGCAATCTCTCCGCCAAACAATGCATCCCGCCGACATGGGCGATCGTCGCAGCCCTATTCTTGCCCTTGATTGGTTCCGGTACAGCCATTGCAGAAACCCCAACCGCTTCTGCCCGCGCCTCCAATCCTCCGCTTTACCTGCATCAAGCCAAGCACGGCTCGCTGCAACGCCAAGGCGATCAATGGGTGCTCACGCTGCGCGGATCGGCGCCAAGCCTTACAACATTCGCCGGACAGCCGCAGCGAGTCGGAAGTCCCCACGAATTGAACGCCTTCGTATCCGGCTGGAGCGGTATCTTCGGGGATGCCAAACCACAAGCCGCGTTGGAGATTACCGACGCGCCGGCTCACCGCGACGTCATTCTCCTTGAGCTGTCCCCCCCGGTATTCGGCGGGAAATCCGGCACGGTTAACTATACAGTACGCCCCCTGGCGCAGACCTCCCGCGCCACGCTGGCGGCGCTCGCCGAGCGTGCGGACGGCAGCGTACCCGGACACTTCGGACGCGCATCCCTGTATATCGACGCCACCGGCGGCGGCGCTCACTTCCAGGTCTACTGGACCTCTAACGGCGGCACGTTCGGCATGGACTTCGACGCAGCAACGATTTCTTCCGCGACACTGATGTCTTCCTTCACCGAGGGCAACTACATCTACATCGGACCGACGGGTATTGACGGGCAAAGCTTCAATCCCACGGGTCTATTCCAAGGATCGATCCAGGGCGAACTCACTCTTCCGCCCACAGGCCCGCTTACTGGGATCGCCACCGTGCCCTCGGGATTTACATTGCAGTTAACCTTGTGCAACGGAACGCCCGTCACGCTAGCGAATGGAACGTTCTCCGTTCCGGTACCCGCGGAAGGCTGCTAATCACAAAAAACCCTGATAGTGAACCGCCCCGTGTTTTCCGGAGGCTCCAACATTTGAGAGTATGGAGCCATGAAGACGACAACAAATTTTTCACCGGAGATTAGGGAGCGGGCGGTTCGCATGGTGCGTGAGCATCAAGGCGAG
>JAQTYA010000059.1:0-1865 GCA_028688525.1 Methylococcus sp.
GTACAGTGTCGTGCCGTACAAGCGTCCGTCGGTGCCTTGGACCAGCCCGGCTTGGGGAGATGAGCCGTTGTCGCCGTCGAAGCTATGCAGTACCGAGTAGCCTCTGCCGTCCGCCGCTAGGGCGTAAACCGCGCCTGCGTTCGAACTGCCGCCTTCTGAGGCTGTGCCGTACATCCGGCCGTCGGCGCCCTGAATCAGCCCGGCTTGGGGAGATGAGCCGTTGGCGCCGTCGAAGCTGTGCAGCACGGTGTAGCCGCTGCCGTCCGGCGCCAGGGCGTATACGGTGCCCGCGTCCGAATTGCCGCCTTGAAAGGTCGTGCCGTACAGGCGGCCGTCGGCGCCCTGGATCAGCCCGGCGGGGGGAGTCGCGCCGTGGGCGCCTTCGAAGTTGTGCAGCACGCTGTAGCCGCTGCCGTCCGCCGCCAGGGCATACACCGTGCCGTAGCCCGAACTGCCTCCCAGAAAGGTTGTGCCGTACAAGCGGCCGTCGGCGCCCTGGATCAACCCAGCTTGGGGGTTCGCACCGTGGGCGACATCGAAGTCGTGCAGTACGGTGTAGCCGCTGCCGTCCGCCGCCAGGGCGTACACTGTGCCTAGGTTCGAACTGCCGCCTTGTGAGGTCGTGCCGTACAAGCGTCCGTCGGCACCCTGGATCAGCCCAGCGTAGGGTTGAGCGCCGTCGGCGTAATCGAAACTGTGCAGCACGGTGTAGTCGCTGCCGTCTGCCGCCAAGGCATACACCGTGCCCCGGTTCGAACTACCGCCTTGTGAGGTCGTGCCGTACAAGCGGCCGTCGGCGCCGCGCAGCAGCGGGCTTTGCGGTTGCTCCGCGCCCAGTACCCAACTGTGGAGGGTCTCGAAGCTCGATGAGCTCTGGGAGGAAAACCCCAGCGGCAGCAGCAGCGCGAACAGGGCGATGACGCCCAGCAAGCGCTGGCGCGGTCGGCGAAACAGGGTGGACGAGCCAAGGGACATTTCGGAACTCCGGGTAAAGAGGCGGCGAGTAAGACGCCCTCGCGGGGGGAACAGGGCCGGGGCTGTCCGGCGGCGAATACGTTTCGGGCGAGCCGGGGTGGGATTTTGACGGCTTGCATGGGCGCCCTCAGATATTGCGGCCCGCGTAGATCGCGGGCCGGTTTTGCTACGCGGGATCTTACCCCAACGCAAGGATTTCGCGCATCATTTAAACAGGTGATGCGGTATTTTACCGAAGAGCGCGGGCATTACCCCCGCTCGGCGATGAGATACGCGTTAGATCGATCCCAAAGACGAGCAGAGTTATGCCGGCCCGTTGCGGTAAATAAAATCGTTCGGGATGAACTGACTCAATGACGGACGGAACGCTGCAAAAGGGTGACGCAGATATTCCTTGGGGTTTCTCGAAAAACCGCGATGCTTCAGATCACAGGATCAGTAATAGCTTGCTCCGATACTGCCGCGCCGACCAGCTGGAAGAATGGTTCGTCCACGGTGCCGCCGACGGCTTCAACCTGCTGGCGCCGACCTATCCCATCGGGCTGGTAGAGTTTGCCGAATTGGTTATCCCCACCCTACAGAAGCGCGGACTGTTCCGTACCGAGTACGAAGCTTCCACCCTGCGCGGCAATTTGGGATTGCCGATTCCGGAGAACCGCTACGCCGCGGCCCGGTTGCAGGCGAAGGTGGCGTGATCTTCCCAATGGGTTTGAATCAAGCGGGGCGCTGTCTCAAGATTGAGATATCCACGCATGAAGCCACTACGTGCTGGACCAGGTTGTAAAAGATGATCGGCAACATGACTTGCGGATGATCCGCCATCATCATGGACGCCAGCACGAGTCCGGTACCGTTATTGTTCATGCCAAGACCGAACATCAGAGAAACCG
>JAQTYA010000059.1:1965-20410 GCA_028688525.1 Methylococcus sp.
ACGTGCTGGACCAGGTTGTAAAAGATGATCGGCAACATGACTTGCGGATGATCCGCCATCATCATGGACGCCAGCACGAGTCCGGTACCGTTATTGTTCATGCCAAGACCGAACATCAGAGAAACCGTGCCTTTCCGGTCCGATCCGAATATTTGCGCCAAGGCATATCCGGATGCGAATGCCGCAGCGCAGAGCGCTATTACGATGACCAGCATGATGGCGATGAAGTCGATGTCCGGTTCGGCAAAGACCTCCGGCAGGCTCAGCGAAGCATTCGAATAGTTCAGCAGGACCAGAATGCAGAAATTTGACAGCTTGAGATAGGGTCTTATCGCAGCGATGCGCTGCTCTCCCATGAACCGGCGCGCCGCAATACCCAACAGCGAAGGCAGCACTACCCAGGCGCCGAGAAAGTCGACGACGCCTCCGGAAGCCAGCTCATGCAGATCGTCGGAATAGTCGCCCGTGGTGACGAAGCCGACAGCATGCAGGGTCAAGGGCGTTATCAAGGGGCTGAGCATCGTGGTGAGCAACACCAGGCCCAAACTCAAGGCGAGATTTCCATTGGCGTTTTGTGCCCAGGCGGTGGAGGCGCCGGCAATAGGCATGGAGGCGACGAGGGCGAGACCTACGAGAATATGCTGGACCTCTTCCGGATTATGCCAAAGAGACATCGCGAAGCTGACGGCGATAATAAAAGTTAGGGGCGTGGCGACGTTTCCTAACACGCCTCCGAGCAGCACGAAAGGCTGGTTAAATAACTGCTTTAATTCTTCCGCCTTTACGCCGAGGCCGGCGTTGAACAGCAGCGATGCCAGCATTATCGATGGCAGGTGAAAAACCAGCTTGTGCTGGAATATGTCCACGCCGCCAAATTCCACATCGCGCAGCCATAGCCCGAACTCGGGAACTGCGGCGGCGATGAGATAAGAGGCGACGATTATCCAGATGAAGTGGCGATGGATCGCGTGCTCGAGGCGAGCAATCGTACAGTTCGTGTTATTCATGTTTCATACCTGGTTTTCGTTCGATTCCCGGGAAGCTCACGATCACACTCAGCCCTTTTCCACCTTCGCCGTCCATCATCGATAGGTGGGCGCTATGCAAGTCTGCGACGCGGGTGACGATCGATAGCCCCAGTCCTGAACCGGTGGCCTCGCCGCCAACGATCCGGTAGAACCGCTGGAGGACTCGTTGCCGCTCCTCGGCTGGAATGCCGGGGCCGCGGTCGCCGACCTCGAGCCGGACCCGTTCGTCTTCCTCGGTAATCTTCACTGTGACTCGGCCGGTGGCGGGGCTGTAACGGACAGCGTTGTCCACCAGATTGCGGACCATGACCTGCAACAGGGTGTCTTCGCCGAGGACGAAGACCTGCGCAGGCGAGACGAGTTCGAGTTCCACGCCTTGTTCGTGAGCGGAGGGCCCGAGTTCGGCCAGGACGCTGCGCGCGGCTTGGACTAGATCGCAGCGCGCTGTGGGTAGCTTCCCGGTTCCGGCATCCAGCCGCGCCAGCGTCAGCAATTGCCCGGTGAGTCGGGTCGCGCGGTCGCAGCCGGCCAGTACTTTAACCAGGGCTTGCAGGCGTTCCGCCGAGTCCGTAGCGGTCTGGGCGACCTGTGCTTGGGCGCGGATGGCGGCGATGGGCGTGCGGACTTCGTGGGCGGCATCGGCGGTGAAGCGCCGCTCGTTTTCCAGCGATTGGTTGATGCGCACGAACAACGCATTGAGCTGTTTCACCAGCGGACGGACTTCGGCGGGCGCGGCCTCGGCCCCGATCGGTTCCAGGCGCTGGGCGTCGCGGGCCGCGACTTCCCGTGCCATAGTGTTGAGGGGCTTGAGCGCCCGGCCGATGGCGAGGACCAGCAGGCCGGCGAGCAAGGGTAGCGCAAGCCCCAAGGGCGCCAGCAGCTGTTCGGCGATTTCGCCGCTGACATCCTCTCGGGCCTCGAGGCGCTCGCCGACCTGGACCGTTACGCCCTGGGCATCGCTACGCAGGCTGAACACCCGCCAGCGCGTTCCGTCGGTCTTTTGGGTGCTGAAACCCTCTTCGGCAGGGGAAAGCCGGCTAGCCGGGGCGGAGGCCGAGTGCATGCGCAAGTGCTGGTTGCGATCCCAGATTTGGAAAGCAACCTGGAGTTCGTAGCGGTGCAGCCGCGGGGCGTGTTCCAGTTCGATCTCGTCCGCTTCCTCGCCCAGCAAGGCCAGCAGGATACCGGCGGATTGCGCTAGATGGGCGTCGAGCAGTTCGTTGAGTTCGTGGCGCGCCTTGAAATAGCCGGCCGCGGCCACTGCCAACCAGGCGGTCGCCACGGTGGCCAGCACGCCGACGAGCAGACGCAGGCGCAGGGAGCTGGCCGGCTTCATCGCAAATCCCGCGGAATCATGTAGCCCACGCCGCGCAGCGTGACGATCGCATCCACCGCGATCTTCCTGCGCAGATGATGGATGTGCACTTCGATGGCATTGGATTCGATTTCCTCGCCCCAGGGATACAAGCGCTGGATGAGCTGTTCCTTGGACAGCACGCGCCCCGCCTCGCGGGCCAGCTCGTGCAGCAGAGCGAATTCCTTGCCCGAGAGTTCCACCGCCTGACCGCGGTAGCTGGCCGTGTGTCCGGCCGGGTCCAGGGACAGCGGGCCGATTTCCAGCGCCGGGGCCGTTTGGCCGGCGGCGCGGCGGATCAAAGCCCGTAAACGAGCGGCCAGCTCGCCCAGATCGCAAGGCTTGACCAGGTAGTCGTCGGCGCCGGTATCCAGCCCCGCGATGCGGTCGGCCACTGCATCGCGGGCGGTCAGGATCAAGACCGGCAGCGGGTTTCTCTCCGCCCGCAGCCGCTTGAGCAGATCCAGCCCGGCCAGTTTCGGCAGCCCCAGGTCGAGCACCAGCGCGGCGAAGGTTTCGGTTTCGAGCGCATGCCGGGCGGACAGGCCGTCTCTGACCCAGTCCGGGGAAAATCCGGCCTGCTTCAGTCCGGCTTGCAAGCCGTCGCCGAGCAAGGCGTCGTCTTCGACGAGTAGTATCCGCATGGTCTTATCAGCCAATGAAGGGGGCGATGCAGCCGTTTAATCGTCGTCGTCTTCCTGAACCTCGCGCGAGGCTTGGGCGGTATCAAATGAGGCGCCGCCATCGTAGACGGACCAGCCCCAGAATCCCAACAGTCCTGCCAACAATAATAAGGCCGCTAAAGGACGGTTCCCTGGGATTGCTTGGCCGGCGTGGCCCTGTTTTCTGCCAGTGATCATCGCCAGGGCGAGGTTTTCGCCATGCAGCCGGCTGCTGGCGATGACGCCCAGAATATGCACGGCGACGGCGGCGAGCATGGCATTGGAGAAAAACTCGTGTACTTCTTCCAGCCACTCTCCGCCGATACCTTCGAATACCATCCAGCCGGATGCCCCGCTGGCTATCCCGAGCAGGAGCAACAAAACAATGAACGCCGCGCCAGCCGGATTATGGCCGACATAATGTTCCGGCTGTGGGCCGGCCAGGCTCCGGAGATAACGGGTCACGGCGGAGGGGCCGCGCACGAATTCGGCGAAGCGGGCATAGCGGGTGCCGGCAATGCCCCAGACCAGACGGAATCCGATCAGGCCCAGCATCGTGTAGCCCAGCAGCACATGGATATCGCGCCAGCGCTCGCTTTCGGCGGTGAGATAGGCGCCGGCGAAGCTCAGCGCCAGGGTCCAGTGAAATAAACGGGTGGGAAGATCCCACACCAGGATGCGTTGCTTCATGGGTTTCTCCATTATTGGGGGATACGGACGCCGTGTTCGGAATAGCGGCCTTGGTCGGCTGCCGTGTGGCAGGCGCCGCAGTTTGACGGCGACTTCACGGCGGGCCGTTTCCAGGCCGCTTCCGGCACTTCGTCGTGTTCGTGGCGGAACCAGCGGGTTTCGGTGATGCGCAGGAGCGGCCGGCCGTCGGCTGAGGCGGTTTCCTGCCGTCCAGCCTGGCTGTTCAGATAGGCGGAAATTTCGGTAAAAATCTTTGGGTCCAGGCTGGCGTCTACACTGAAATGCTTGTCCAATCCGGCTAACACCGCCTGCCAGGACGCGCCCGACAGCCGGCGCGGCGGATAGGCCGCGTGGCAGCTGCCGCACTCCTGGACGTAGGCCGGATCGGGCGGAGCGGCGGCATTGCCGCTGGCTTGGAGGCCGGAGCTGACGAGCAGTATGCCGGCGAAGCCGGCCAGCACGAACGATCTCGTGGGTATCGACATGGGCGGCCTCCCTAGCGTCCGAGAGATATCAGATAGGTCAGCACATCGCCTTTTTCCTGCGGCGTACAGGCGCGCTTCAGCACGTCCTTGCAATTGCGGCGGAACCATTTCTCCACCTTCTCGGGACGCGTGAACCGCTCCGGATTGGCCGACGGCGCCAGCGGGGCGATGGTCTTGCCGGTCACCTGATGCCGGCCGGCTTGCACGGGATTCGCGGTATGGCAGCTCGAACAGCTCCAGTCGCCCTGATGGCGTGCGCCGAAAAAGCGCTCGCCGCGTTTGGCGTCGAACCCGGCGTAGGCCGGGTCGGTCTGCCGCGCTTCGGCGGCGAAGCTATCCAGGAAATCTGTCGGTTGTTCGGCGTGGGCCGGCAGCCCCGCGAACAGGGTTAGGAACAAGAGTTTTCGCATGTCGTGGTCTCCTGTGGATGGGCGACGGGACCAGAATGCCGGGCTTCGATTAAGCGAACATTATGGCGATGCGTCTGGTTCGATAAAGATAGCGGCCATAATGTAAGCCTGTGACTTTGTTCGCCAATAACCCATAGACCATGCGCCGAGATATCCCAGTATCCCGCTTGAACGACCTGCCCAGGGACGGTCGGGGCTTGAGTGCCGCCGAGGCGCTTGCCCGAAAATCGCGTTATGGCGCCAACGAGATTCTGGAGGTCGCCGGTAACCCCTGGAGCGAACTGGCTCGGGAGACGCTGAAGGATCCGATGATCTGGTTTTTGATCGGGACCGGCGGCGTTTATACCGTGCTGGGCAGTTACGCCGAGGCGGCGACGCTGCTGCTGGCGATTCTTCCCCTGATCGGTATGGACGCTTTTCTGCATCGCCGGACTCAGGCCTCGACGGAAGGGCTGAGCCGCCAACTGGCCCAGAAGGCGCAGGTCCTGCGGGACGGGGCATTCGTCGAAATACCCGCTGTCGAGCTGGTGCCAGGGGATCGGGTGCGGGTGTCGACCGGCGAGCCGTTTCCTGCCGATGGGCTGATCATCGGCGGCGAAAACCTCCAGGTGGACGAGTCTTCGCTGACCGGCGAATCTTTACCGTTCCCCAAGCGGCCGTTGATGGGTTTGCACGCCGTCGCCCCGTCCTCAGAGCAGCCGGTCTGGATCGAGGGCGAGCATTGGGGGTTCGCCGGAACCCGGCTGCTGACCGGCGAGGCCCAGTTCAGGGTGGTGTATACCGGCGGGCAGACGCTTTACGGGGAGATCGTCCATGCCGCCGCGCAAGGCGGCCGCGAGCGCACGCCGCTGCAGGAGGCCATCGCCAGCCTGGTCGGTTTGTTGATGGCCGGGGCGGGTGTGCTCTGCCTGATTCTGGCCGGAGTGCGCTTGCGCCAGGGGCATGACTGGGTCGACGCCCTGGTCAGCGCGGCGACTCTCGCCGTAGCGGCTCTCCCCGAAGAATTTCCTGTGGTGTTCACGGTTTTTCTAGGGGTTGGGGTTTACCGGTTGGCCCGGCGCAAGGCCCTGGTCCGGCGTGGGGTGTCGGTGGAGAACATCGGCCGCGTGACCTGCATCTGTTCGGACAAAACCGGCACGATTACCGAGGGGCGGTTGCGGCTCGAGCATCTGCACCCGGCGGAGACGGTGTCCGAGGCCGAACTCCTGCATTTTGCGGCACTCGCCAGCCGGGCGGAAACCGGCGACCCCATGGACCTAGCCATCATCGAGCGTCTGGACGATATACCCGGCAGGAGGATGCCGGAAACGGTTCTCGCCACCTATCCTTACACCGAGCAGCGGCGCCGCGAGACCGCCGTGCTGAAAATGGATGGGCAGATTCTGGCAGTGAGCAAAGGTTCGCCCGAAACATTGCTGGGGATTTCAGACTTGGCGGCCGAGCAGCGAGCCGACTGGAGCGGCCGGCTCGACCGCTTGGCCGCCGAAGGACACAAGGTGCTCGCTTGCGCCTACTGGGCTTTGGGCGAGCATTGGTCGGGTGGGGAGCCGGATCGCGGCGGGCAATTCGCCGGCTTGCTGGCTTGCGAAGATCCAGTCCGCGCGAGCGTGCCGGAAGCCGTTCGGCAATGCCGGGAGGCGGGAATACGGATCATCATGGTGACCGGCGACCATCCGGCGACGGCCGCCTGCATCGCCAGGGAAATCGGCCTGGGGGGGGTGTCCGCCCGGGTGGTAACGGGCGACGATATGGCGGCACGCTTGGAGAGCGGAGCGAAAGCGGCCTTCGGCGAGGTAGACGTGGTGGCACGCGCGCTGCCTAGCCAGAAGCTCGATTTGGTGCGGGCTTTGAAAGCGGAAGGGGAAATCGTGGCTGTCACTGGCGACGGGGTCAACGACGTGCCCGCTTTGCAGGCCGCCGACATCGGATTGGCGATGGGCGAGCGCGGTACGCGGAGCGCGCGCGAAGCCGCTTCTATCGTGCTACTGGACGACAATTTCAGTACCATCGTACATGCCATCGCCGAAGGGCGGCAGTTGTTCCGCAATCTGCAGATGAGTTTCCTGTACATCATGATGATCCACATCCCGTTGGTCATCACAGCGACTTTCATTCCGCTGGCGGGTTACCCGATCCTTTATTTGCCCATCCACATCGTTTGGCTGGAGGCAGTCATTCACCCTACCGCATTGCTGGTGTTCCAGGAACTGCCGGCGCGAGGCCCGCTGCAGCCCGTGCGTAGACGGCAGGCCAAGAGGTTCTTCAGCGTACAGGAGTGGATCATGATCGCCCTGGCCGGTGCGCTGCTCACGGCGTTGATCCTCTGGAGCTATGACCGCAGCCTGCTGCCCGGCCGCAACATCGAACATGCCCGGGCCATGGCCATGGTGGTGCTGTCTTGCGCCAGCGCATCGATCACGGTGGTGTTGAGCCGCTTGCGCACACCGGCCGCTTGGTTCATGACGCTGGCGACTGTAGGCCTGGCCGGGTTACTGGTGCAGATCCCGAGGCTGGCGAGCTATCTGCACCTGCAGCCCTTGCATCGGGACGATTGGCTCATTGCCGCCGTCGGCGGTTTCTTGTCTGTGGCCGTGCCTATCGCGATGTTTTCGGTTAGGCGCAGATCCAAAGCCTAATCGACGCATGCTTTGCAGCTAGCGCCAACTGAGATTGCTGTCGGCGCTCCGGCGTCCCTCGGCCCAGCCGATTGAGCTTGCGGTAGCTGCCCGGCAGTAAGGCGTCGGCAGCGCCTCCGGCTAGGCTTCCGGTGTCACTTTATGCCGCCGACCGACATCCTTTCCGTCGGCCGGTTTTGCGTCTTTCGAGATCCTCAAGGCGCAAGCGTTGCGGCGATCGCTTACAACTTCACCGGCACCTGCGGTTAGCCCAAGTAGCGTGCGCCAAAATCTGTGGCGAACAGATACTAAGCGTTAAGAAAGACAAATTATTCCTAATCTCGGCAGGGATTCGCCTCGCGCTCTGGCGAGTGCCGAGGCCGAGGGGACGGGGATGTACCAACGCCCACTCCCCACCTCAACCACGGCGCGCTGCTTCGATTGCCGCAATGTCGATCCTTCCCATCTGCATCATGGCGTCGAACGCACGCTTGGCTGCGGCGCGATCGGGGTCGGTTATCGCTTCTGTCAAAGCCAGTGGGGTAATCTGCCAGGAGAGGCCCCATTTGTCTTTGCACCAGCCGCACCCACTCTCTTCGCCACCGTTGCCCACGATCGCGTCCCAGTAACGATCGGTTTCTGCCTGGTCAGAGGTTGCAACCTGAAAGGAGAACGCTTCGCTGTGCTTAAAAATAGGACCGCCATTGAGCCCGAGGCAGGGAATTCCCATGACAGTAAACTCGACCGTCAAAACGTCCCCTTGCTTCCCGGATGGAAAGTCGCCCGGTGCGCGATGTACCGCACCAACAGACGAATCGGGGAAGGTCTTCGCATAAAAACGCGCCGCCTCTTCGGCGCCACCGTCATACCAAAGGCAAATCGTGTTCTTAGGGTGTTTCATCATGTCACTTCTCCATACGCGGCTTTTCGCGTAGGTCCGGTGGAAAGAAGGGGGTTTCGCTACCAAAGTAGCGCCTCAAATTTAACGCGCCGCTTCGTAAGCTCTGTCTCAATTTCGTCCGACATATGCCTCCAGTCGGAGAGTGTACGGATGCTTTGCCATTGGGGTGTTGTCGTCAACCGCCAGGGCTTGCTTGATCCCACCAGAAAAGCCGCTCGCTCTAAAGCTGGGAAAGTTCCTTGGTTTCTCCAAACTGAAGAGAGTTTTCTATCTGAGGTTATCGGCGCTTGGTCGTGCGGGTCCTTGGCACATTCGCGTCGGTCCTGGGTAACCCCCATAGATATGCGAAGACGAGCCTGGAGATCGGGGGCTGTGTGCGCTGTAGTCGATGTCCAGTCCCAGCCGAGCCGAACCTTTCTGGTAGCATACTGGCCTTCTTGCCCAATGTCGCTAAGCTAAGCTGACACCCTGTGGAACGGACAGCCCGGTATGAATCCAGGGTACTGGGACATTAGGCATCGACCGTCCTTGATGCCTGCGCCCCGGCATTCCCTGGCGGCGTGACGAGGTAACCTTTAACTCAACAGCATTGCCCTCTCTTTTCCGAACCTCCCATGGAACCCCAAGACTTGCTCGGCTCGCTAGCCGGAACTCTGACCACGGTGTCTTTCGTGCCGCAGGTATGGAAGCTCTGGAAATCCCGCTCCGCCGAAGACATTTCCTTCGGTATGTTCTCGATTTTCGCCGCCGGCGTGGTGCTGTGGCTGATCTACGGGATCATGATTCACGCCGTGCCCATCGTCCTGGCCAACTCGGTTTCGCTGGTGCTGGTCACGGCGATCCTCGTCATGAAGATCGCTTTCCGATCCTAGCCGGGTGACCTACGGCTTCGGTGTCCCGGCCGCGTCTTCTTCTTTCCAGTAGTCCTGCAGCTTGAGTTCGGCCAGGGCGTTGTCCAGATAGCTGCGGTCGAAATAGGCGCCGTAATCGAACTGGCCGCGCACCAGGCCGAACTTCTTGGCGTCTTCGAAGGACGTGCGGTAGCTGTTCACCAGATAGTCGTCGATCAGCGGCGATAGCTTCTGCTTCCAGTCCTGACCTTCCCAGTCTTCCTTGAAATGCTGCAAGGGGATGCCGGATTTGGCCCAGATTTCGTACACCCGTTCGCGGTTAGGCTCCTCCACGGTCCACTGGGCGGCGCGGACCAGGGTGTTCACTACCCGCTGGGTGATGTCCGGATATTTGCCGGCGAACGCTTCGGTCACCGTGAAGCCTCCGGCGCAGCCGTATTTGCCGCCATCGTCCTTGCCGGTGTAGATCAGCTTGGCCAGGCCCTGGTCGCGCAGGAAATACAGGTTGTACAGGCCGAAGGTCAGTTCCAGCTCGCCGTTGCCGAGGGCGGTGGCTGAGGTCAGGTAGTCCATGTTGTAGATCTTCAGGTCCATCTCCTTGAGCCCATGGTCGGCCAGCAGGCGGGCGATGCCGAGCTGCAGGCAGGTGCCCTTGTGCAGGCCCACTTTGCGGCCCTTGATGTCCTCGATGGAGTTGGCGGTGGAATCCTTGCGGGCGGCGAGATACAAGTTGCCGCGGCGGCCCCCGCCGAGGATGTATTTCACCTTGAGGCCGCCGGCCTTGCCGATGAGCTGAGGCAGATCGCCCTGCCAGGCGAAATCGAGGTGATTGCTGGAATAGGCCTCGTTCACCGCGGGACCGGCATTCTTGAAGAACTGCCATTCGATCTTGATGCCGTCCTTTTCGAATTCCTTTTCCAGGTATTGGTTGACATGGGCGGTGGAGAAAATGCCGCCGCCGACGCCGGTGGCTGCCACTCCAATGCGGACGACGGCGGGTTTATCCGGTTCCGCCGCATGAGCGGCCGGCCAGAGCAAGGACAGGCTGAGTAGGAGCGTGAGGGTTTTCATGGGGAATCCTTGTGTGAGGGGATGATCGCTTAAGCGGTTTTCGCGGCCAGTTTTCCACGGTGTCGAAAGCTGCGGCGGTCAGGCGGCGGCAGGCCGGGGCGGGAATTTCGAGCAACTGCGCGAGGTAATCCCGGAGCAGGCTCCCGATAGCGCGGGGCGGTTCGAACCAGGAAAGCACGGCGAAGCTGCCGATGAACACCAGGAATACGTTCTGCAGCCCGATCCAGCCGCCCAGGACGCCGCCGATGAAAGCGCCGGCCCAGGAGCCGATGGCGGCGGGCGGATTGCCGGCGCCCGCGACATTGCCGCGTCCGAGCTGGCTGCTGACGGCGGCGTGGCGCACCACGTTGGCGACCGCGACCATGCCGAGCTCAGGCCGAGGACGACGGCGCCCAGCCAAAGGCCGGGTAATCCGCCGGCGAACCCGAGCAGCAGCCCGGCTACCGATACGGCGTAGGCGGCCCGGTAATAGGTATGCTGTCCCAAGGTTTCGAGCGCACCGCCCAGGAAGGACAGCGCCGATATAGCTGAGGCCTTGTCCGGAAATCAGCGGTGCGGCGGCCTCTTCGGAAATCCGGAACTGCTCGATGGCAATCACCAGGATGAAGGCGCTGTAGAACGTGGCCGCTCCGGAAGAGGCGAAGGAAATCAGGCTGGTCTCGGCGATTTCACGGTGGCCGAACAGCGTCTTGAGCTGCTCCCCTATCGGCCGGTCGTGGTGGGCGGCACGGCGGGCCAGAGCATCGGCGCGGCCGGTCAGGACTTTTCTTGCGAGCAGCAGCATCAGGGCGAAAGATGCGGCGACCAGAACATAGATAGCCGGATAATCCAGGTAATGGATCAGCACGCTGGCGAGCAGCGGCCCGACCGCGATCGAGCCGCCCATCTGCATGGCCCGCATCCAGCCCGCTTTGCGGTTGCCGGCCACGCGCAGGTGATGGAAGAAATCGCTCTGGATTGATAGGAAATGCATGGGCACGGCGGGGCTGGCGATGGCCGTGGCCAGAATCAGTCCGCCGGGTGAGGTGCTGCGGGATACCAGGAAGAAGGCGATGGCCCCCAGCGCGCTGCCCACGGCGAATACCCGTTTCGCGCCGATGCGGTCGATGGCCATGCCGATTTCGAAGGTCGAGGCGTTCAGCGACATCGCAAACAGCGGCGCGGCCACGCCGACCAGACCGACGATGATCCGGTTCAGGCAGGCCAGCAGTGTGACGTTTTTCAGCGACTGGGTGTCGGACGGGGCCATGGGCATACAATCCAAAGGAAGTGGTGGAACTGTAGGCATCGCATGCTGCGTGCCAGCGGCGTTTGCCGCGGTTTTGTGGGGGTTGTGGCGGCGTTGCTGCTGGCAGGGCAACAAGCGATGCTGGAATGCTGCGTGTCCGTGCGCAAAAGTATCGGGATAGGCTCGGCCCGTGGCCAAATCTGAACTTGGCATGCGGACTGCTTGCGTCGGTTCCATTCCCCGACCCACAGCCTGGAAGCCCCATGAATTTGCAGTCCCTCGAACACAAAGTCGCCATCGTCACCGGCGCCGGACGCGGCATCGGCCGCGCCATCGCCTTGGCCTGCGCCGAAGCCGGCGCGGCGGTGGGTTGCGCAGCGCGCTCGCTGAGCGAGATCGCCGACACGGTCGGGACGATCGGGGAGCGTGGAGGCAAGGCTATCGCGGTACAAACGGACGTGACAGACCCGGCGGCCGTCCAGCATCTGATCGACACCGTGGCGGGGAGCTTCGGCGGCCTGGACATCCTGGTCATCAACGCCGGCATTTCGCCGGGCCGCCACCCGGTCGAAAACAGCGACGCGGAGCATTGGCAGGAAGTACTCAACGTCAACCTGTTCGGCGCCTATCATTGCGCCAGGGCTGCCATCCCTTACCTGAAGCAGCGCGGCGCGGGCAAAATCATCACCGTCGGTTCCGGCATGGGCCACCGCGGTAAGCCGGGTAGCTCGGCCTATTCCTGTTCGAAAGCCGGCTTGTGGATGCTGACGCGGGTGCTGGCGCAGGAGCTTTGGGACTACAACATCAGCGTCAACGAACTCGTGCCGGGGCCGGTGGACACCCGCATGAACACCGCGCCGGACGGGCTTTCCTCCTTCGGCGACAGCGAATGGATCAAGGGGCCGGAAGAGGTGACTCAGCTGGCCCTGTTTCTAGCCGCGCAACCGGACCGCGGCCCCAGCGCTCAGAGTTTCAGCCTGATGCGGCGCGACGGATGATGAAAGCCAGCCTGCCCGAAGTGGTGAGCTTCGACATCGACGGCACTTTGGTCGATTTTCTGGCCGTGCTGCACGGCGCATTGCGGGACGTTGGGCGAGCGCTCGAAAACATCACCGGACGCGGCGCCTCTTTCGACGAACTGCAGGCGTTCCGTCACGGCGTCGCGGCGGAACCGGACTACCGGACCGCCCGGCTCGAAACGATCCGGCGCGAATCGTTCCGCCGCGCACTCGCCGATTACGGCGCCGATCCCGGCCGCCATATCGACGCGCTGTGGCAGGTGTGGTCCGGCTATCGCGCGACGCATCATCATCTTTACGAAGACGTGCTACCGACGCTGCAATGGCTGAAAGCGGCGGGTGTCCGGCTGCTTGCCGCCTTCAACGGCAACACCGATCTCACCGGAAGTGCGATCTACCCCCTGTTCGATGCCTTGTTTTATTCGGAAACGTTGGGGGTGAGCAAGCCGGACGCCCGCTTCGATCATGAAGTGGCGCGGCGCATCGGAACCGATCCCGCCGCTATTTTTCATGTCGGGGATTAGTTGCCGGAGGATTATCGGGCGGCGCAGCAGGCCGGGCTGGGTGCCGCGTGGCTGCGGCGCCGGGCGGAACCGGCATCCGATGAGGTGTTGGCTATCGTCTCGCTACGAGACTTGATCGGGTTCTGGGGCGCGGGGTGAAAAGGCATTCCATACAGGAGATAATTGCCGCTGGCGTCGCCTAAAGCATGAGGTGCGCCAAGTCGTGCAGCCGAGCTTGTCGAAAGCGGCCTCAGGCCGATGGGAGTATCGGGATGCCCCTAGCCAAGCGCTTTTGTCAAAGCGGCAGAAACCAGCGAATTATCCATGTCTACGGCCTTGCCTTCGCTCCATTCCAGTTATTCCGGATACCGTTCCGATATCGATGGCCTCAGGGCGATCGCCGTGTTGGCGGTAGTCATCCATCACGCTTTCCCGCTCGAATTCAAGAGTGGGTACACTGGGGTGGATATTTTTTTCGTCATCTCAGGGTTCTTGATTAGTTCGATCATTATAAATAGCTTAGAGCGCGATTCGTTCAGTATTCTAGAGTTCTATATCCGCAGGGTACGGCGTATCTTCCCTGCGCTCATAGTCGTTATGAGCACCTGTTACGCTCTTGGGTGGTTTGTTCTGTTCAGTTCGGAGTTCTCTGCATTGGGCAAGCATATTGCCGCCGGAGCAGCGTTCGTCTCCAATTTGGTGTTTTGGTCGGAAGCAGGGTATTTCGACAAGGCCGCGGACAGCAAGCCGCTGTTGCACCTATGGTCGCTGGGGATCGAAGAGCAATTCTATATTTTTTGGCCTTTGCTGCTTTGGGCGGCCTATCGAACACGCTTCGGTTTTATATATCCAACGGTGCTTATATTGTCGGCATCGTTTGCCTTGAGTTTGTATGGCGTCGCGTCCAAAGACGATACCGCTCTATTTTTTTCTCCCCTGACAAGATCATGGGAGCTCATGCTGGGAGGCGTTTTGGCGTGGCTTATTCGGAACCAGGCCAATTATCCTTATATCCAGGCCTGGTTGAATCGCTGCCAAAATATCAATGCTCTGCTGGGATTCCTGGCCATCAGTGCCGGCTTGATCCTGCTCAAAGGGCACCACGCCTATCCTGGTTATCGCGCTTTACTGCCGGTATTAGGTGCGTTTTTTTTGATTGCGGCTGGGCCGGCCGCTTGGATCAATAAATATTTTCTGAGTATCCGTCCTGTAGTTTGGATCGGGATACTAAGCTATCCGCTATATCTATGGCACTGGCCGCTGTTGTCGTTCTCTTCCATCATCCAGGGCGAGCAGCCCGTAGGGGGTGTGCGCGGATTAGCCATACTCATCAGTTTGTTGCTCGCGGCCGCCACATACCGTCTCGTCGAAAAGCCGATGCGGTTTGGAAGTGAATACAAATATGCCAAGTTTTTCGTTCTGACCGGCGTTATGGTTGCTGTAGGTATGACAGGGTATGCGACTTTCTATAACGCCGGTCTGGGCTTCCGATCCGCCAATGCGGGGGATAACGTATCCGCCGATCAGCCAGCTGATTACTCGGCGAAGCCTGGCAAAGTTAACTTTTGTTCTGAAATTCTTCCACAGATTAGCCACGATCAGGTAGTTTGCCAAAGCCTAAGCGAGTTGCCTGATTTCATGATCGTGGGCGACAGCCATGCGGGTTCGTTCGCTGCAGCGTCCAGACAAATGGGCCTTAATGCATTATCTATAAGCAGTCCGGGATGCCTGCCGTTCACCCATTACGTTACCCGTTTTCCCGTGGCCATGCCTGGAGCCATGGATTGCAACTTTTTGGCGCGAACGGCGCTGGTAGCCGCGCAGTCGCTGAACTCTATAAATACCGTCGTTTTGGTCACTAGAGGCCCTTTGTATTTTTCCGGACGCGATTTCAATAGGCATGCGGACAGCCGGTCGGGTTTGGAAATGTACGACGCAAAGTCGAATCAAAGGCTTAAGGGCGTCGACGCCGAGGATGCGTTTGTCAACGGCTATAGCGATATTATTAGCCAGTTCATCGACATGAATAAAAGAGTGGTTTTTCTGACGGAATGGCCGGAGCTTAATTTCAATCCTGTTTCTTGCGTTACGCGGCAAATTAAACCGTTTCAACCCAGGCTCAATTGCGAAATGGACCGGGCGGTGGTTGATTCCAGACAGGCAATCTATCATTCGCTTATAGATCGGATCAGGGCAAAAAACCCTAGATTATCGGTATATGACAGCCGTTCTTCGTTTTGCGTCAGGAATAAATGCTATGCGGGATTCGATGGATCGATATATTATAGCGACGACAATCATCTTAGTGCTAAAGGAAGCGAGCGCTTACTGGCGGATTTCCTGCGCTGGCTGCGGGCGGATATGAACAACGCACCAGGCCAGGCCATGGCCCCGGTTGACTGAGCCTGGGGCGGCCGCTTCGCCGGAATCTCACTCTGTGGCGGAAAAAACGCCGAGCGCACGGCCCAGCCAGTAGGCATGAAGGTAGTCGACACCGGGATAGTTCAAGCCGGTGTTGTCTCCGGCGTATTCCAGCGGCGATTGTTTCCAGCCGTATACCGTATAGGCGCTGGCCTCGAACATCGGGTAGGAGCGCAGCGATTGGGTGCGGTCGGTCCGGGTCCAGTCGAACTTCCAGGGCGCGGAAGGGAAGGGCGACATCACATAGTCCGGCCGGACGCGGTGATCGATATCGAGCTGCGGCTTGGGGGCGGGCAGTTCTCTCAGGCGCCAGCGGGCGGCGTCGCTCGCATCGGGGTGAGGCGCCGTTCCCAGCCTAGCGAAAGCCACGCTCCATAAGCCCATGCGGACCCGGGCGAACTGGCCATAAATGGCTTCGATGCCTTGCCTGAGCACCGGCTTTGCTTCGATATCGGGCAGCGGGAACCGGTCCGCCAGCAGGTAAAACACCAGATACTGCACCGCCGCCAGGTGGGTACCGCTCCAGTCGGCGACGCCGTTGACGTAGATCGTATGGCTGCCATCGGCCAACTGTTGCGCTTGGCGCTTCCATTCCTGAACCGTTTTCTTGACAATTCCGGGTGCTTCCGTGATGTATGCGGACAGCCACAGCGCGGCCAGACGGTTGTAGCCGCTTCCTTGAGCTTGCTCCAAATTGTCCCGGATCTGGATGACGTCGTAGCGCAGGCGGGCGCATAGGTCCTCGTACCCGCCCAGCTGGTCGCACAAGAGCGCGTGGGCTGTCGTGAGGCCATACATCAGACCTTTATACATATCGTTGTTGCCGCCGGCTTTCCACTCCTGGGCCGCGTAGACGCCATTACCGGCATACCAGGGTGGGAGCGGATTGCCGGTCGCCTTGCGCAGGGTGCGGGCGAAGCTGCGGCGGTCGCCGGTGATTTCTGTGAGTGTCAGCAGGGCCTCGGTGCTTCTTACGATATTCGCCAGAGCCGCCGGATCGCCGCTAGCCTGGTAGCGGAGATATTGACTGGCGACGTAGGCGCCGGTCCATAGCGCCGAGTCGTGGCTGGGTAGGCCGCGGCCGTCGTCGGTCACCCACTCGAACAGCATGCCGGTCGCGGGATCGATGCTGCGTTGCTCTGCATCCTGGTCGTAGTAGGCCGCCTTGCCGGCCAGGCTCCATTTATAAGCATCTGCCCGGGCCAGCGTCTCCTGCAGGCTGATTGGATCGATCACTTTATCGACCACGCGCAGTGCCTGCGGGTGCTGGCGGTAAAAATCGAAGTCGGTGGTATCGGCGATGACGGTGTGGATGGGATCGATGAATTCCGGGCGGTTCACATACGGCTGGATTTCCGGCAGGGCGTGATAGCTGGAAAATACACTGAACAGGTGGTCGCGCTCTTTCGCAGGAATGGCCTCGTGAGTCGGGATTTCGCTGAGATGTTTTTCAAAAATTGGTGTGGCACCGCCGGGCTCGGGTGCCGACCAGGTTTCGTCGGCGCCGATGTCTTGCCCGCTGAAACTCCCCCGGAGTACGCCGCCGGCCGGAGCGAAATGGCCGGACACTCTTACCGCTTGGGCATCCGCCTCGGTCCGCACCAGATCTCCGCGTTTCTTGATGAAATCCGCCTTTGCCAAGTCTACCGACACGTCGACGGCGCCGTCCGCGTCCACCGCGGCGGTGCCTTCCCACACCCAGAATAGCGAGCGCCCGTCCTCGACCGCGACCGGCGCTCCGTAGCCGATGACACGGATGAAACGGTAGCCGGCGGGCGTAGCAATCAGCTCGACGTTGCCCGTGTAGTTGCCGCGGGCATCCGCGCCGCTCACCGCCCATACTGTACTGTCCGCATATGCGGGACCGCTTAGGGTGCCCAATAGTCCGGCAACCATGCCGGACGCCCGGAAGGCGTCGAATCTCCTGTGTGCTCTCATGGGGGTGTCGGCTCCAGAGGTTCGCAGCGGCATCGGTACCGGCTGCTTAGTTGAATTGGGTTTAGTGTGCTGGAATTAGACGCTCGCAGCACGCTTATCGTTCGCTTCGGAGCGTTTGATCCGCTTGCCGCATCGCCCCGCGCCGGAACTCTCCCGGTCTTGCCGGTTCGGCGGTCTTCCTTTCGTTGATGCACTCTACACGGACTTTGCGAGCCATTTGCGCATGATCCATCCGGCCGGGATGTGTTGGCCGAAATAGACGTAGTGCAGCATATTGATATTAAGCAGGCAAAGCTCCTGGCGCCGGCGGCATTCCGGGGTACCGGCGAACAGTATCCTGTCGCCAATTTTCAGCGGGGTTTCCGGCTCCGGCAGGGTGAGCTCGCTTGAATCTGCCGCTGCGAATAGCAGCGGCACGCAGCGCAAGTGGGCTTCCCGGTCGTCCGGGTTGCGGATCAAATGATCCAGCCGCAGCGTCTCACCCTTCCGCCGGATGAAGTCGGCACAAGCCGGGGTCTCGGCCTCGGAAATCGCGACCGTCCACACCTCCGGCACATCGCGGGAAACCTTACTGCGCAGTTTGAGCAGGATGGTGTCTGCCCAGGTATCTTCGCTGTCCGCGACGATTTGGATGAAGCGGGAAAGCAAGGGTGTGGTGAGCTCCGCGAGACATTCGTGGACGACGATCTCGGACGAGGTGACGGCGATGTCGGAATCGAAAGCTTCGAACAAGGGCCGAGCATGGCGCTGGTTCTGCCGTACGACGAAGAACAGCTCGGGATTGATTCGGCGAGCGGCGACAACGATCGACAGATTACGCACGTCGTCGTCGGCGCCGGCTACGAATCCTGCGGCCTTGCAGGTGCCCGAGCGTTCCAGCAGGGCCGATAAGGATTCGTGGCTGGGCGGTACCGCTAGGGTCTCCAAGCCGGATGTTGCGTAGTCGTTTTTCCGAAGGCTGGGCGACGGCAGCGCTTCTACTTCGAGGCCAGCCGTCCGCAAGTTTCTCTCTACCGCATGGGCGAACAAGCTGTCGCCATAGACGATCCACGGTCCCCGCGGCGGTTCGGCCTGTTTGCCGAGACGGGTTCCGGGCATGCCGGTCAGCCACTGGTGCAACTGGTAGGAGCCGGGCGACTGGATCGCCATGACGAGATACTGGCCGAATCGCTCATGCGGGTCGATCACGTGTTCAACCTCGAACAGCGACAAATCCGCCGCAACCGCAGGTGTCTCGGCCCGGCAAATCACGGGTAGCTGGGGACGGAG
>JAQTYA010000060.1 GCA_028688525.1 Methylococcus sp.
AGGCAATCGCCACCACACCGGCTACGTGTTCCAGGAACCCAGGCTGCTGCCCTGGCGCAGCGTACGCCAGAACATCGAATTAGCGCTGCCGAAAGGCGAAATCGACGCTGGACACATCGACCATCTGCTGGGCATCCTGGGGCTGACCCACGCGCAGCATCAGTTCCCGGAACGATTATCCTTAGGCATGAGCCGCCGCGCCGCCCTGGCGCGGGCTTTCGCCGTCCGCCCCGCCCTGCTTCTGATGGACGAGCCTTTCGTGTCTCTGGACGCGCCTACCAGCCGGCGCATCCGCGAGCTGCTGTTGGCAGTCTGGCAGGAGCGCCAGCATACCGTACTGTTCGTGACCCACGACCTGCGCGAGGCCATCGCACTGGCCGACCGGCTGGTCTTCCTGACCGCCCACCCCATGCGCGTTCTGCAGGAAATCGCGGTCGCGGAACCGCAGACAAGCCGTCACGACCGCTGGGTAGAATATTTCCGCACCCGCTTGCTGGACGAACACCCCTCGCTCCGCGACGCAATGTAGGCGCAGGCCGAAATCTTTTCGGCCGCCCCATTGAAATCCGCAGTTCCATCCCGAAAATGTGCGGTGTTGGGCCATGAGGCCCGTCAATGGACACACCGAATGAATTCCGACGAACGCCAGGTTCTCGAACGCTTCCTCTCTAAGCTCACCGACATCAAGGGAATCGAAAAGAATCCCGATGCGGACCGGATGATCCAACAAGCCGTGGCACGCCAGCCCGACGCAGCTTATTTGTTGATTCAGCGCAACCTGCTCTTGGAAAGGGCGCTCGAAACCGCCAAGGCCCGCATTGACGAACTGCAGCGCCAGCCCGCACCGGCGAATCGAAACAGCGGCAGCTTCCTGGGCGGCGATCCCTGGGCCCAAGCCTCGGCTCAGCCAAACCGAACCTGGGATGCAACCCCGCCAGGCTATCGCCAACCCGCCGCGCCTTACCCGCAAGCCTCCGGAGCTCCAAGCTTCCTCGGCAGCATGGCCTCGACCGCCGCTGGCGTAGTGGCCGGTTCGTTCCTATTCCAGGGCATCGAAAACCTGATGCACGGCGGCCAGCACGATCCATGGGGCGCGTCGTCCGGCGAGCATCTGACCGAAAACACCACCATCAACAACTATTACGGCTCAGACCAGGCTCCAGACGAGCAAAACGGCTGGTCTAACCCGGATGACTCCCCTCTCGATGATGGCTACGACTTTTCTGACGATGCTGGCGGCAGCGACGATAGCTGGATCTGAGCCTCTCCCGAGCTGATGACCCAACGCCCTAGGAGCGGGATCGTGGGTCGAAAGGCGCGCCGAAGCATCCCGGCAAACGTGTGCATACACCCGCCGGACACCGGCCCGGCGGTTTCCCAGCCTCAGCCTACCGCAGCAGCCGAGCCGGTCTCCCCGGCACGAACCAGCTTGACGGGGGCGTTGCTTTCCACCGTATCCTCATCGACGATGCATTGGCGGACGTCCTCTTGCGAGGGGATTTCGAACATCGGGCGCCGCAGAATGTGTTCGATGATGCTGCGCAGGCCGCGCGCACCGGTATCGCGCTCGATGGTGCGTGCGGCAATACGCCGGATCGCAGTTTCCGTGAAGACCAACTCGACGCCCTCGTAAGCGAACAGCTTCTGGTACTGCCGCACCAAAGCGTCGCGAGGCTCGGTGAGAATGCGGACAAAAGCCTCCTCGTCCAGGGGTTCTAGCGGCGCAATGACGGGGAAACGCCCGATGAATTCGGGTATCAGGCCGAAGCGCCGCAGGTCCTCCGGCAATATCTCGGCGAGCAAATCCTCCAGCGGAGGTTTCTTCGAATCCTGCATGGGAGCGTGGAAGCCGATTTCGCCGCGCGGCGGACCGATGCGTTTCTCTACGTGCTTTTCCAGTCCTGGAAACGCCCCGCCCGCGATGAACAGGATGTTGCGAGTGTCGATCGTCACCTCCTCGCCGCCACCTCCTCCTTCGCGCCGCCGGCCGCGGGCCGCCACCTTCACCTGGCTGCCTTCGACAAAGCGGAGCAGGGCTTGTTGCACGCCTTCGCCGGAAATATCGCGTGTATTGATCGCCATTTCCGGGCTCTTCGCCAGCTTGTCGACTTCGTCGATGTAGACGATGCCCCATTCGGCCCGTTCGACGCTGCCGTCGGCGGCTTCCAGCAGGCGCACCAGGATGTTCTCCACGTCGTCGCCGACATAGCCGGCCTGAGTCAGCGTGGTCGCATCCGCTACCACGAACGGCACGCCGACGATGCGCGCCAGCGTGCTGGCCAGCAGGGTCTTGCCGGTACCGGTCGGACCGATCATTAGGATGTTGGATTTGCCTACCTGGACTTCGGCGTCCTCCGCCGCCAGTCCCAGTATCTCCCGGCTCTCGTGGCGGAGGCGCTTGTAATGGTTGTAGACGGCGACGGAAAGAATCTCTTTAGATAGCTCCTGGCCGACCACGTACTGGTCGAGATGGCGCTTGATGTCCCCTGGCTTGGGGACGTTGCCGTGCAGCTCCGCCATCGAGCGCTTGCGGCCCCAATTCGTCACTACCTGCTCGGCCAGCCGCACACAAGCCTCGCAGATCTGGCCTTCGATGCCGGCAATGAGTGGGGTGTCTTTGCCTTGCTCGATGCCGCAAAAGGAACAGTGATGGGTGTTGCTCGGCGTTTCGCTGTTCATGCCGTCCTCCTTAAAAGCGGGTAATTCAAGATTCGACTTCCGCGGGTTCCCTGCACACCGCCTCCCCCTCGCACTGCGTGCATTCGTGGTGAGAATCGATCCGGCGCTTGACTAGTTCGTCTTCCAGGGTTTCGATACGGTCCAGCAGACATTGCACCGCCTTGCCGACCGGGTCGGGGATCAGATGATGGTCCAGATCGATACCATGCGGATCGATCCGGCGCGAACTCTTGGGCTGCACGATCTTGCCGGGGATACCGACTACCGTGCAGTAGGCCGGTACGTCTTTGATGACGACCGAATTGGCGCCCACGCGGACCTGGTCGCCGAGCGTGATGGGCCCGAGTATCTTGGCGCCTGCGCCGATCAGCACACCGTTGCCCAGGGTCGGATGGCGCTTAACCTTGTTCCACGAGGTGCCGCCGAGGGTGACGCCGTGATAAAGCGTCACGTCGTCGCCGATCTCGGCGGTCTCTCCGATCACCACGCCGGCGCCATGGTCGATGAAGAAGCGCCGACCAACGGTGGCACCTGGGTGAATGTCGACGTTCGTCAGCCAGCGGGCAAAAGCCGACAGCACACGGGCGCTCAAGCGATGCCCGGCGCACCATAGCCGATGCGCGATACGATGCAGCAGTACGGCATGGACGCCGGGATAGGTCAGCATGACTTCCAGCCTGCTCCTCGCCGCCGGGTCGCGCTCGAATACGCAGCCGACATCCTCGCGTAAAAGCTCCGCGAGGGACGGAACGGCAGATTTTTCTCCTACCACGGAACCACGCTCCACGAGGTCCGTCCCGGAACCGGCGGCGCCGGGATGATGTAAAACGGGTATTCGTCCTGCTCGTTGGCCGTGGTCTCCTGCTCCTTCGCAGGGACGCTGGGAATGACCGATTTGCAATAATCCTGGTCGATGAATCCGTAGCCGATCATGGAACACCTCCTCGCATGGAGAGCATGGATAAAACAGTGACACTCGACAGGTATCAAAGCAACTCGTATGCCATTAATCAAAAAAACAATAACAATATAAAAATCAGTGTGTTGCTCAACACAAGGTTTGGAATGAGCACCACAAACCAGGCTCAAAGAGAATCAGCTTTGTGAGGTTTGCTACACGACGACTGCGACGCCCAAAATAGCTTTCATAATGCAGTTAATTAAGGCAAGGTCTAATCTAATAGATTGCCGGCCAAGCCTCAGAACGCTCGCCCCAGCCGGGAGGCACCATAGGACGGGAACAACCTTCTTGCAACGCTAAACGGGCAGGGGAAAAGCCTTCGCTCTTGACGCTTAGACCACACAATATGACAAGGAATTTTCAGTGAGAAGCCGTCGTTACTTCAACTTACTTATAATATCGGCAACAATCGTTTCCTCTGCGTTAAGCCGGAACGCCTACGCAAAATGGGTGTGCATGGATTCGATTGCCATTACCTGCTGGTCCCCGCCCAATTACACCATATGCGATGAGACAGCCCGGAGCTGGTGGACGCATCACTATGCAATCTATATGGCTCCGCTCGATCAGAGCGGGCCTGGAGGCCCCAAAAACTTGGCGGCGCCGCGCGAAGTCAAATTGTTTGGATATAACGATGCCGGCGATGTATGGCAAGAAGTTGGGGCGGGGCAATTTATCGAAGGCAGATGGCTATTAACGGTGACGGGAGGACTATATCAATTTTCTCTTGGCGACTTTTACGGCTGGTACCCTGGGTATATAGGAACCGAGATTATGTCGATTTCAAAGACATGGCAAGAGGGCACGGAAATGCGTTATCATGTTCCTTCTACGCCGTATATGTTTAGCATAGGCGGAATCGATTTTAGTATTGCCAAACTTACTTATACGAATTGTTCCAACTTCGTCCCCCCGGGAACAAGCTCACCTTAAATACAACCTGCTATACACGCATGGAGAATGTTTGTTTGGATAAATCAACAGCCCTCGTTCTGGCCCACGGCTGCTTCCGGGACATCCACGGCAAGGTCGCCCACGGCCTGGTCCGCGGCACGGACCGCTTCGACATCGTTGCCGTGATCGACCCGGACTGCGCCGGCCACGATGCCGGCAGCTTGCTCGATGGGCACTCCCGCGGCATCCCCGTCTTCGCCTCAATCGAAGCCGCTCTGGAGCAGGCGCGTATCCGCCCCGATTTCGCCATCGTCGGCATGGCCACGCACGGCGGCCGTTTTACCCCAACCTTGCGAGCCTCCCTGCTTGAGGCGGCTCGCGCCGGTCTGTCGCTAGTCAACGGCTTGCACGACAGAGCCGGCGACGATCCGGAAATCGCCGCGGAAACGGCCCGGCATGGCGCCAAAATTCTCGACCTGCGCCGTCCCAAGCCAGTCGACGAGCTGCACTTCTGGAGCGGTCAGATCCACGGCGTCGGCGCGCCCCGAATCGCGGTCCTCGGCACCGACTGCGCCCTGGGCAAGCGCACCACCTCCCGGCTGCTGACCCAAGCTCTGAATGCGGAAGGCATCAAGACCGAGATGATCTACACCGGCCAGACCGGCTGGATGCAGGGCGGAAAACACGGCCTGATTCTTGACGCTCTGCCGAACGACTTCGTCAGCGGAGAACTAGAACATGCCATCCTGGGCTGCTACCGCGAATGCCGACCCGATCTCATCGTCCTGGAAGGCCAATCCGCCTTGCGCAATCCGAGCGGTCCCTGTGGAGCGGAACTGCTGCTGTCAGGCGCCGCCGCCGGGGTCATCCTGCAGCATGCGCCGGGCCGGCGCTGCTACGACGGCTTCGACGGCCCGAACTTCCGGATTCCGCCGGTGGAGGACGAAATCCGGCTAATCGAACACTACGGCGTGCCGGTGCTGGGCCTCTCCCTGAATGGACGGGATTCGAGCCCGGAGGAATTGATGGAGGCGCAACACAGGCTGTCCCGGACCCTGGACATTCCCGTCGTCTGTCCGCTGGGAGAAGGGGTGGCCGAGCTGGTTCCGCCGCTGCGGTCGTTGCTGGACCGGAAGCAAGTTGCATGAAGATCCTCGACGTCCGAGTGCGGACCGAACACTTCCCGCTGACGCGGCCCTACCGCATCGCCTTCCGTTCCATCGACGAAGTCGACAACCTGATCGTCGAAATCAGGACTACGGACGGCTTGCTCGGCTTGGGCGCGGCCTCGCCCGAACACCATGTCACCGGCGAGACCCTGGAAGCCTGCCGTGCCGCCCTGTCCGCAGACGATCTCGGCTGGCTGACCGGTCGGGACATCCGCACTCTGCCGCTGCTGTGCCGGGAATTGGCCGAACGGCTGCCCGCCGCCCCGGCCGCCCGCGCCGCCCTCGACATGGCGCTGCACGATCTGTTCGCCCAAGCCCTGGACCTGCCCCTGGCAGACGTCCTGGGACGTGCGCACCACAGCCTGCCGACCTCGGTCACTATCGGCATCAAACCTGTCGAGGAAACGCTGGCCGAAGCCCGCGAATATCTAGCCCTCGGTTTCCGGGTGCTCAAGGTCAAGCTTTCCGGCGAAGAAGCGGAAGACTTCGAACGCCTGCACCGGCTGCACGAAACGCTGGCCGGCCGGGCGATCATGCGGGTCGACCCCAACCAGAGCTACGGCATCGACGGCCTGCTCCGGCTGGACAGTATCGGCCTGGAACTCGGCATCGAATTCGTCGAACAGCCCTTCCCAGCGAACCGTACCGACTGGTTCCGGGCGCTGCCGGAAGCCGTGCGCCGGCGGGTCGCCGCCGACGAATCCCTGCTGAGCCCCGCCGACGCCTTCGCCCTGGCCGCACCGCCCGCCACTTGCGGCATCTTCAACATCAAACTGATGAAATGCGGAGGGATAGCCCCGGCGCTGCGCATCGCCGCCATCGCCGAAACAGCGGGCATCGAGCTGATGTGGGGCTGCATGGACGAGAGTCGCATCAGCATCGCCGCCGCCCTGCACGCCGCCCTCGCCTGCCCGGCGACCCGCTATCTCGACCTGGACGGCAGTTTCGACCTGGCCCGCGACATCGCCGACGGCGGCTTTGTCCTGGAAGACGGCCGGCTTCGGGTGACCGAACGGCCGGGTCTCGGCCTCGAATACTTGGGCTGACGGAGATCGCCGATGCCATTCCTGATCAATATCGAGGACGTCGCCCACGTCATTCAGCTCGCCGTCGCCCCGGTATTCCTGCTCAGCGGCATCGGCGCGATGCTGTCGGTGATGACAGTCCGGCTGTCCCGCGCCATCGACCGGGCGCGCTATCTGGAGGACAACCTCGAAAAGCTCGACCAGAAAATGCGCCATTACGCTCATATCGAGCTCAAGGTGCTGTGGCGGCGCGCCCGCATGATCGGCGCAGCCCTCACCCTGTGTACGATTAGCGCCCTCTTGATCTGCTCCGTGATCGGCATTCTTTTCGTCGGCGGCATTTCCGATGCGCAGTTGGGCACGGCCATCGCTCTGCTGTTCATCGCGGCCATGGCTACGCTGATGCTGGCCCTGCTCGTGTTCCTGGTAGAAATCTACATCGGCATCGCGACCCTTCGGGTCGGGCCGCGCTGAGGACTCTAATCCAATGATCGACTTCGAAATCGCCCGCGACGCTCAAACCGGCCGGGAAACCTGGTCGGTGCCGCTCAAAGGCCCGTTGCTGCTGAACCATCCGCTGTTCAACAAGGGGACGGCCTTTCCGGAGGACGAGCGCCGCGAACTGGGCCTGCTCGGTCTGCTGCCGCCCCACGTCGACAGCCTCGACGCCCAGCTCGAACGTGCCTACGCGGCCTTCCAGCGCAAAGAGACCGATCTGGAGCGCCACATCTATCTACGCGCACTGCAGGACGAGAACGAGGTGCTGTTCTACCGCCTGATGCAGGACTACATCGGCGAGATGATGCCCATCGTCTACACCCCGACCGTAGGCGAGGCCTGCCAGCAATTCAGCCATATCTACCGGCATCCGCGCGGCCTGTTCGTCGCCTATCCGCAGCGCGACGACGTCGACGCACTGCTGGCCAACACCCCGCAGCGGGACGTGGACGTGATCGTAGTGACGGACGGCGAGCGCATCCTCGGTCTGGGCGACCAGGGTGCCGGCGGCATGGGCATCCCGATCGGCAAGCTGGCGCTGTATACGCTCTGCGGCGGGATTCATCCGGCCCGCACCTTGCCTGTGCTGCTGGATGCCGGCACGGACAATGAAGCACTGCTGAACGACCCGCTGTACATGGGCTGGCGCCACCCGCGGGTGCGCGGCGCCGAATACGACGAATTCGTCGAGCGCTTCGTGCAGGCGGTGATGCGGCGCTACCCGAACGTGCTCCTGCAATGGGAAGACTTCGCCCAGGCCAACGCAGGCCCGCTGCTGGAGCGCTACCGCGACCGGCTCTGCACCTTCAATGACGACATCCAAGGCACGGCGGCGGTCGCCACCGGCACGGTGCTGGCGGCGATCAAGGCCACGGGAGCGCGGCTGCGGGACCAGATCATCGCCGTGTTCGGCGCGGGCTCCGCCGGCTGCGGCATCAGCGAGCAGCTCTGCGCCGCCATGGTCCGGGACGGATTGTCCGAGGCCGAAGCGCATTCGCGCTTCTATCTGGTCGACCGGCCCGGCCTGCTGCGCGAGGGACTCTCCGGACTGCTGCCGTTCCAGCAGCCTTTCGCGCAACCCGCTGCCCGGCTGGCCGGCTGGCGGTTGGGCCAAGCCGGGACCGTCGGCCTAGCCGAGGTAGTCAGCAACGCACACCCCACCGTGCTGATCGGCGTCTCCGGCGTGACGGGGGCCTTCACCGAGGAGGTGATCAAGGCGATGGCCAGCCGGGTACCGCACCCTATCGTCCTGCCGCTATCGAACCCGACCTCCCGCTGCGAGGCCCTGCCCGCCCAGGTCTTGGCCTGGACCGAAGGCCGCGCCCTGGTCGCCACCGGCAGTCCGTTCGCCGACGTCGCCTGGGAGGGGCGTACGATCCCGATCCCACAATGCAACAACAGTTATATTTTTCCGGGGCTGGGGCTAGGCATCCTGGCCGCAGGCGCCCGCAGGGTCACCCCCGGCATGTTCATGGCCGCCGCCCAAGCACTGGCAGACGCCTCTCCCGCATCAGGCACCCCGGACGCCCCCCTGCTCCCGCCCCTGACCGCCATCCGCAGCGTATCGCGCTGCATCGCGCTGGCGGTCGCAAAGGAAGCCATCGCCGCCGGCCTTGCGGCGCTCCCCAGCAATGCCGATCTGGAACGTTTAGTGGACGAACGGATGTGGACCCCGGCCTATGCGCGGCTAACTGGAATTTGAACGTCGACATAAGGAGTACGCTCATGAGTGAAGCAATTCATCCCCGCACCGGCGCCGACCTGCTAGTCGATTCGCTGCAAACGCTGGGCGTCGAATACGTCTTCGGCCTGCCTGGAGGAGCGATACTCCCGATCCTGAACGTACTGGCCGAACGCGGTCCGCATTTCGTCGTATGCCGGGACGAAACCGGCGCCGCCTTCATGGCGCAGGCCTGGGGCCGGATCACCGGCCAGCCCGGCGTTATCCTCACCACTTCCGGCCCCGGCCTCATCAATGCCGTCTGCGGCGTGGCGACCGCCACCGAAGACCGCGACCCGCTGATCGTCATCACCGGCCAAGTGCCGCGGGCCGTGCAGTTCAAACAGAGCCACATGAATCTGGACTCGGTCGGCCTGTTCGCGCCGATCACCAAATGGAGCGTCGAGGTCGAGGAGCCAAACACCGTATCGGAGATACTGGTCAACGCCTTCCGCACCGCGCAAGCGCCGCGTGCCGGAGCCGTCCACGTTTCGGTGCCGAACGACATGCTCACCGCGCCGGTGACTGCGCAAGCCCTGGCTCCGGCCGAACCCGCCGTCTGGGGCGCGGCCCCGGCCGCCATTCTCGAACGCGCGGCGGGCCTCCTGAACGATGCCAAAGCGCCCGCCATCCTGCTCGGCGTGCGGGCCAGCGCGCCTGGAGCGGCGGCTGAGGTCCGGCGTTTTCTGGAGCGGCATCCGCTGCCGGTGGCGATGACCTTCGAGGCCGCCGGCACGCTGTCCCGCGACCTGGTGGAAAACTTCGTCGGCCGGGTCGGCTACGTGCTCAACCAGCCGGGCGACGACGTGCTGCGCCAGGCCGATCGGGTGCTCACCATAGGCTACGACCCGATCGAATACGAGCCGTCCGCCTGGATCTCGCCGCAGTCGCAAGTGATCCACCTGGACGCCCTGCCCGCCACCATCGACCGGGCCTACCGCCCTGCCGCCGAATTGGTTGGCGACATCGCCGCCAACCTGGAGGCGCTCGGCGGCCAACTCCTAGGCGGGACTCCGGCCGAACAACCCGCCGTCGCCGAAGCGCGGCGGCGTCTGCTGGAAGAGCAAGGCCGCGGCGCGGCGCTTTCCGGCATGCCGATCCATCCCTTGCGCTTCATCCACGACCTTCGGGCCACGCTGGACGACGAGGTGACGGTGACCTGCGACGTCGGCGCCCACGAGATCTGGATGGCCCGCTATTTCTTCTGCTATGCCCCCCGCCACCTGCTGTTCAGCATGGGCCACCAGACCATGGGCGTCGCCCTGCCCTGGGCCATCGGCGCGGCCTTGGCCCGGCCCGGCAAGAAAGTGGTTTCGGTGTCCGGCGACGGCTCCTTCCTGATGACCTGCATGGAGCTGGAAACCGCCGTGCGCCTGAAGCTGCCTATCGTCCAAATCGTCTGGAAAGACGGCGGCTACAACCTGATCCACAGCCTGCAGATGCGCGACTACGGCCGCAGCTTCGGCGCCGAATTCGGCCCCACCGATTTCGTCAAGCTGGCGGAAGCCTTCGGCGCCACCGGCTACCGGGTCGAGTCCGCGGACGACATCGTCCCGGTGCTGAAACGGGCCCTGGCCGCCGATGCGCCGGTCTTGATCGAAGTGCCCATCGATTACAGCGACAACGCCGACCTGGTGGACGCGATCAACGCCTCCGCCCAGCACTGAACTCAAGGAGACCCCATGGCCATCGACGACATCTTCATCCAAGCCTTCCGCAGCCACCAGCAGAAAGGCGATTTGTTCCACCCACTAGGCCACGAGGACAATGAAGTGTTCCAGGCCTCTACCATCGGCGCGCTGATGGAAGGCGTTTACGACGGCGATACGACCTACGGCGAACTGGCCGAGCACGGCGACTTCGGCCTCGGCACCTTCAATGCGCTGGACGGGGAAATGATCGCCCTCGGCGGGCGGTTCTTCCAGATCAAATCGGACGGCAAGGCCTATCCCGTCCCGCCCACGGCCAAGACGCCGTTCGCCGTGGTGACCCTGTTCGATCCGACCGTGCAGATCGGCTGGCCCGATCCTATCGGCTGGAAGCAGTTCCAGGCCGCCGTCGACAAAGCCGCCCCCAGCAAGAACCTCTTCTATGCGATCCGGGTACGGGCCCGCTTCGACCACATCCGCGTCCGTACGGTGCCGCGCCAAAACAAGCCCTACCCACCCCTGGTCGAAATCGCCCGCCACCAGCCCGAATTCGAATACGAAAATCTGGAAGGCACCCTGGTCGGCTTCCGCTTCCCCGATTACACCCAGGGCGTCAACGTCGCCGGCTACCACGTGCATTTTCTGGACAAGGCCGAAACCGTCGGCGGCCACGTGCTGAACTTCAGCATGCGCGACGCCAGCGTCGACATCGACGTCACCTCCCAATTCCGCATGGAAGTGCCGGAATGCGGCGCGTTTCTCGACGCAGATTTGGCGAAGGATCAGGACGAGGCGATACACGAGGCTGAGGGCTGAATTTTTCCTGCTCGGACGGATTCGCGAGGAATTCGCGTGTGCCTGCAGGCCCTAGTTCAGCATCTCACCCCATACTCTCGTCCGCCACGGTTTCCGGCATACGCCGCACCTGCAGCGTAGCATTCCATAGCGCCGCCATAGAGCGGAGGGCCGCTTCTTCCGGCCCGCTGCTCCAGAACTCTTCGCTTCCAGGCTTTGTTTCCTGTTCCAACAGGCGCTCGGTTTCCAGGCGGCTCCGCAACTGGCGTGCGACGGCGCTGCCGGTGTCGACGATGCGGGTTTCGGGGCCGGCGATCTCGGCAATGAGGTGGCGCAGAAAGGGGTAGTGGGTGCAGCCTAGCACCAGCGTGTCGGCGCCGCGTTCGAGCACAGGCTCGGTGTACCTGCGGACGAGTTCGCGCGTAACCGCGGTGTCGAGTTCGCCACGTTCGACCTGCTCTACCCAACCCGGACAGGGCTGGGCCAGCACTTCGACCGAGTCGCCTGCCCGATTGACCAGATCCAGGAACTTGGCGCTTCTGAGAGTGACTTCCGTCGCCAGCACGCCGACGACGCGCGATTTGGACAGCGCTATCGCGGGCTTGATGCCGGGTTCCATGCCTATCACAGGGACGGGAAACGCCTCGCGCAGGGTGGCGATTGCCGCCGCGGTCGCAGTGTTGCAAGCCACGACGATGACCTTGGCGCCGCAGCCCAGAAGAAACCGGCCGACCGCCAATGAGCGCCGTTCGATGTAGTCTGCCGGTTTGCTGCCGTACGGCAGATGCCCGGAGTCGGCGACGTACAGCAGGTGTTCATACGGGAGCGCGGCCCTGATCTCACGAAGCACCGAGAGTCCGCCCACCCCGGAGTCGAAGACGCCGATCGGATCGTGGTTGCCGGTCAAGCCTGGAAATCCCCCGCCGTCAAGCCGCCGGTGAGCGGGTCTCGTTGTTCCAGTCGCGCCACAGCGACATAAGGATCGCCATGACGGTGGGACCGATGAACAGACCGACGAAGCCCATGGCTTCGACGCCGCCGAAGATGCCCAACAAGGTGGGCAGGAAAGGTATGTTAGCGGCGCCACCGATCAAGGCCGGCCGCACGTAGTTGTCCGCGATCAGGGTGATGATGAAGCCGTACACCATCAAGATGATACCGGCCGCCGCGTGCCCCTGCACGATCAGGTAGATCGACGCTGCGCCGAATACCAGCTTGGCCGCGAAGGGCACCAGTGCAACGACCGCCGTCAGCGTACCGAGCAATACAGGCTGGCTCAGGCCTACGGCCCAGTAGCCGACACCGAGAATGATCCCCTTGCCGATGCCGACCAGCAGCATGCCGTTGACCGTGCCGCGCACGGCGGTGACGGCATGCCGCGCGTAGCGGGCTCCGGCGGCACCGAACAGGCTCACGGAACGGCCAAGAATCTGCTGTCCCAAACCGTGCCCGTCGCGGAAGATGAAAAACAGCGCGAGCAAGGTGATGAAACCCGACATGAAACGGTGCAGCACCTGCGCTGCCAGATCGCGGGTATAGGTGAACACCGTGCCCATTCCCATCGCATTCAAGGCATTCTTGATCGTCTCAGGATTGCCGAAGGTCTCGCTCCAGCTTTCCTGCACCCAGCTGCCGACCCAGGGCAGTTGGATCAGCCACTCGGGCGCGCCGATGCCGGAACTCTGTACCGTGACCAAGAGATGGTGGAGGGTTTGCACTTCGTGGCCGAGGATGAGGACACCGAAGGTGGCTGGAATCATCAGCAGCACCGTCACCAGCAGAGTCATGCCCAGCGGCAGCCAGCCGCCGCGTATTCCGCGCGGCGACCTCTGGTACAGATGCTCGTACAGCGGCCAGATGGCGAAGGCCAGCACCACGGCCCAGGCGAGGGGAAGGACAAAGCCGTGGAGCACCCAAAAGCCCGCCGCCAGCAACAACAAAATCGCCAGGCCGGCCGGTTTCATAACCGTGAAAAATTGCGAAGACATCGTCGTGTGAGTAGTTTTTTATGTATTGTTATCGTTCAGCGACCGTCCATGATCGCTCTCAGGCCTAGCACCAGCCGGCCTATGCCCTCCTCCGCAGTTGCAGGTTCGAGCGCGCCGTAGGCGATGCGGAGGTAGCAGCCGCCGTCCAGACCGAAGGCGGTGCCCGGGATCACCGCCACACCGAATTCCCGGATCAGCCGCTCCGCCAGGGCAAAGGCATCGCCGCCGCTTTCGATCCGGATGAGCACGTAGAAGGCCCCTTCCGCCACCGGCACATGGCAGCGCTCGCCGAGCCCCGCCAGCGCATCGAGCACGATCCGCCGCACCCGCGCCGTCGTCTCCAACTTTTGCCGGCAATACGCAGAACCGGTTTCCATGGCACCGATGGCTGCATGCTGGGACACTCCGGGCGCGCAGATCAGATTGGTGTCCTGAACCTTGAGCACCGCCGTTTGCAGCGCTTGCGGAATCAGCATGTAGCCGATGCGCCAGCTCGCGAACCCATAAGCCTTGGACAGAGAATACAGGGAAATCGTGTGCCCGGCGGAATCCGGCAGCGAGGCCGGCGAGAAATGCCGCGCCCCATCGTAGACGAAATACTCGTAGGTTTCGTCGGTGATGTGGAAAATTCCGCGCTCCCGGCACAGCGCGTTGACGGCCCGCAAAGCGGACTCCGGGTAAACCGCGCCGGAAGGATTATTGGGCGAGACCGTGACGACGGCGCGTGTACGCGGGGTAATGGCGCCCTCCAATCGATTGAGGTCGAGCTGGAACTCGCTGTCAGTGGGCAGCGCCACCGGCGTGCAGCCCAGCATGCGCAAGGCCATTTCCTGGTTGAAATAGTAGGGACTCGGCAGGACAACCTCATCGCCCGGATCGGCGACGGCGAACAGCGCATTCAAAAATCCCATGTTGGCGCCGGCCGTGACCAGCACTGAGCGGCCCGCGAGAGAGATGCCGTTTTCCCGCTCCAGCTTGCCGCTCATCAAGGCCCGTAATTCCGGCAAGCCTTCCACCGGACCGTAGCGGTGCTGATCCGGCCGCTCGCCGAACTCCCGCATCCGCTCCAGCGCACGCGGCGGCGGCCCGTACCAAGCCACGCCCTGCCCCAAGGAAATGACTCCTGGGCGCTCGCGCATCATCGCGGCGATGACCGGGATGATCGGCGCTTGTACCGCACCCATCCGCCGGCTCACGGGGTTGTTCGTCATGAAAAAACCATCGGGCCCAAAAAAATCCCCCCATTTTACCGTTCTACCGGGTGTTTGCGCCGGCTCGGCGAGGATACGGGGTGACAAAGCCCAGCGAAATGGTCAGAATTATTCGATGATTATCGATACCTTGATCACGGCGCGCTGGATCATTCCGGTCGAACCGGACGGCGTGACGCTCGAACACCATGCCCTGGCCATCGACCGCGGCCGCATCGCCGATCTGCTCCCCACCACGGAAGCGCTGGTCAAATATCAGCCCCGGCGGATCGAACGGCTGGAACACCACGCGCTGATCCCCGGCCTAGTCAACGCCCACACCCATGCCGCCATGACGCTGCTGCGGGGCGTCGCCGACGACCTGCCGCTGATGCAATGGCTGCAGGAACACATCTGGCCGCTGGAACAAAAATGGATCGGAGAGTCCTTCGTCCGCGATGGCGCGCAACTGGCGATGGCGGAGATGATCCGCGGCGGCATCACCTGCTTCAACGACATGTACTTCTTCCCCGAAGTGGTGGCGCGCGAAGCGGTCCGGGCCGGCATGAGAGCGGCGGTGGGCATGATCGTGGTGGATTTTCCGACCGCCTGGGCGGCTAACGCGGAGGAGTACCTTAGCAAGGGCCTGAACCTGCGCGACGAATACCGCCACGAGCCGCTGATCGCCACGGTGTTCGCGCCGCATGCGCCTTATACCGTCGGCGACGAGGCCTTAGCCCGCATCCGCACCTTGTCCGAAGAGCTGGACGTGCCGGTGCACATCCACCTCCACGAAACCGCCGGCGAAATCCAGCAGAGCCGGCAGCAATACGGAATGCGCCCGTTCAAACGGCTGGATCAGCTCGGCCTGATTGGGCCGCAGCTGATCGGCGTTCACATGACCCAGTTGGAAGACTCAGAGATCGCCCGCCTGACCGAAACCGGCGCCAGCGTCGTGCACTGCCCGGAATCCAACCTGAAGCTGGCCAGCGGCTTCTGCCCCGCCGCCAAGCTGCTGGCGGCAGGCATAAACGTCGCGCTAGGCACCGACGGTGCCGCCAGCAACAACGACCTGGATATGCTCGGCGAAACCCGCACCGCGGCGCTGCTGGCCAAGGCGGTGGCGAACGACGCCAGCGCCCTCCCCGCTCACCAGGCCTTGCGGATGGCGACGCTGAACGGGGCAGCAGCTTTGGGATTAGCGGCGGAGACCGGCTCGCTGATGATCGGCAAATCCGCCGACGTGGTCGCCATCGGCCTGGAACACATCGAATCGCTGCCGATCTACAACCCAATATCCGACCTGGTCTACGCCGCAGGCCGCCAGCAGGTCACCGACGTCTGGGTGGGCGGACGCCAGTTGCTGAAAAAACGCGAGCTGCTTACCCTGAATGCGCAGGAAATCCGCGAGAAGACGCTGATTTGGCGCGACAAACTGATTCATCACTCCTGACCGCTCAAGACTCATGGCAACCGACAACGTCCACATCGGCGAAATCGAGAAATTCGGCTCCCACGCCCACCGCTGGTGGGACCCGGACGGCGAACTGAAGACCCTGCACGCGGTCAATCCGCTACGGATGCAATTCATCCAGGCTCACGTCTCGCTGGCCGGCAGCCAAACGGTCGACGTCGGCTGCGGCGGCGGCATCCTCACCGAGGCACTGGCGAAGGCCGGCGCGGATGCCTTAGGAATAGACCTGAGCGATGAACTGCTGGCCGCCGCCGAAGTGCATGGCCGGGAATCCGGTCTGGCCGTGAAATACCGGCAAGTCAGCGCCGAGACATTAGCCGAGTCTCGGCCGGGGGCATTCGACGTGGTGACCTGCATGGAAATGCTGGAGCACGTGCCGGAGCCCGCATCGGTGGTCGCCGCCTGCGCCCGGCTGGTCAAACCGGGCGGCACCGTGTTCTTTTCGACCTTAAACCGCAACCTTAAAGCCTATTTGCTGGCCATCGTCGGCGCCGAATACCTGCTGCGGATGATCCCCAAGGGCACCCACGAATTCGGCAGCTTCATCCGCCCGTCCGAACTTAGCGGCTGGGCCCGGCACAGCGGCCTCGATTTGGCCGGTATGGAAGGCATCGCCTACAACCCGGTCACCGGCCAGTTCAGCCTGAGCTCCGATATCGGCGTCAATTATCTGGCCGCGTTCCGCAAACCCGCCGCTGCCGGATGACCCCTGCAAACCTTGCGCTCGACGGCCGCATCGTCCTGGTCGCCGGCGCCGGCGGCGATTTGGGTGCCGTGGCCGCGGAAGCCTGCGCCAGCGCCGGGGCGACGGTCATCCTGCTGGGCCGCACCTTGGCCAAGCTGGAGGCCAGCTACGACCGCATCGTGCAGCGCGGCGGACCGGTGCCGTTGCTGGCGCCTATGGACCTGGCGGCAGCCACGCCGGAACAATTCGGCGCCATTACCGCTTCGATCGAATCCCAGTTCGGTGCCCTGCACGGCCTAATCCACTGCGCCGCGCACATGGATTATCTCGGCCCTCTGCGAGATGTGACCGACAACCAGTGGAGCCAAGCGCTGGACGTCAACCTAAGCGGCGCCTTCCGCCTGACGCGCAGCCTGTTGCCGCTGCTGACGGCCTCGGAGGCCGCAGCCGCCGTCTTCGTCACCGATACCGAAGCCGAACGGCGGCGCGGCTATTGGGGACCGTATGCCGTCGCCAAAGCGGGATTGGAAGCCTTCGCGCGCATCCTCGCGGACGAGTACGGCAGCGCCGGCAGCTTGCGGGTCAACCTATTCGCGCCCGGCCCGATCGGGACGCGGCTGCGGCGCAAGGCTTTCCCGGCCGAAGCCGCTGCGAACCCAGCCGCCCTAGCGCCTTATTTCATCGACCTGATGCGCAGCGACAGCCCTTACGCCAACGGCGTGCGAGTCGCCCCCGCATCGGGTCAACCATCAGTCATTGAGGAGAATTTTTAGCATGTACGGACGTGAAGACATCGTACTGCGGCGCGACGTCAACGCAGTTCAGATTCCCGACGGCACCTCTTGCGTACTGCCGAAAGGCCAGGTCGTCAGCCTGTTCCAGTCTCTGGGCGGCAACTTCACGGTCACCACCGAGCGCGGTTATATGGCGCGGATCGCCGGCATGGACGCCGACGCCCTGGGCAAAGAGCCGCCCATCATGCCCGGCATCAGCCCCGATGCCGACGCCGAATCGGTGGAAAAGAACGTGTGGGAAGTCTTGCGCACCGTGTACGACCCGGAGATTCCAGTCAACATCGTCGACCTGGGGCTGGTCTACGCCTGCCGGGTCATCCCCGACGCAATGGACAGCTTCAGAGTCGAAATCATCATGACCCTGACCGCGCCCGGCTGCGGCATGGGCCCCGTGCTGCAAAGCGACGTCGAAAGCCTAGTGAAGAATCTGCCGTCGGTATCCTCGGTCGAGGTCAGCGTCGTGTTCGACCCGCCCTGGGGCCGGGACATGATGTCGGAAGCCGCTAAACTACAGCTCGGGATGCTTTGAGCGTCTAGCGATCCCGTGAATAGGGATGTCTGGTGTGCTAGGATAAACGCACGTTCTCATTGACTTTAGACGTACGTTATGACCATTACCGCCACCCAGCTACGCCGTCGGCTTTACGAGGTCCTGCACGACATCGAACTGACCGGCGAACCCGTCGAAATCGAACTAAAGCGCACTCGTTTCATCATCAGCCGAGCCGAACCGGCTTCGCGCTTGGCGCACATGCAGCCTCAACGCGACGCCATCGCCGGTCCGCCGGATGAACTCGCCGGTTTCTCGCCCTGGGATGAAGCACTTTGGAAGGAAAGCTGGGATGAGAGATTGAAGAAGACCTGACGGTGCCCATGCCTCCCCTGTTGCACCTCGATACCCATATCCTGGTCTGGCTTTTCGCGGACACCGACCGCGCTTGGCCTCCGCGGGTGTGCGAATTTCTGGACGGTGCCGTCTTGCGGTATTCTCCCATGGCGGAACTTGAACTCGGCTATTTGCATGAAATCGGCCGGCTACGCGTACCTCCCGCCCGATTGCTGAGCACGCTGGAACCCGTGTTTGCCCTCAAGCCTGCCGGTGAAGCATTCACGGACATTACCCGCATCGCGCAGACTCTGACCTGGACCCGCGATCCCTTCGACCGTGTCATCGTAGCCCAGGCCATCGCCGCTGGCGCAGGACTCATCACCAGCGATAAGACGATCCTGGCGAACTTCTCCGGGGCCCTATGGAAGTGATTGGGGTGAAACAGAGTGGGGGAAATAGCGAATGACGCGCTCCCTGCACCCGCGCAAGCAGGAACCGCCCAAAAGCCGGAACACGGCAAAGCGACCTCGAAACCCTGGTGAAGAATCTGCCGTCGGTATACTCGGTTGAATGTTCGACCCGCCCTGGGGCCGGGATATGACGTCGGAAGCTGACAAGCTGCAGCTCGGGAAGCTCTGATCGCTGTCGTCACGCCTTAGAACCGCTCCCTGAGCGGAGTTACCCGTTTCCTGAGCGGAGTCGAAGGGAACATCCACATCGGCGATCTCCCCAGTGCCAAAAACAAATAAGCCTGCAATGTCAAAGGCAAAATATGATCGGCTGAACCTCGCCAAGCTTCATCCAGCCGAAAGCGACCACGCCATTTCGTAAGCCCACAGCAAACCCAGCACTGCAAGTGCTAGCCAAATACCCGCAATCACGAACCCGGCGGTACGGCTCACCGGCCTGCCGTTCGCCGCCATCTCCGCCGCCCTGGTCCGGCATTCCGCCAATACCACCGGCGGTATCAGCCTGACGGCCAGCAGGATGCCTAAGGGGATCAGCACCAGATCGTCCACATAGCCGAGGATGGGCACGAAGTCTGGGATCAGGTCGATGGGGCTGAAGGCATACGCCACGATGCCCGCGACCAGCAGCTTCGCGTACCAGGGGGTCGCCGGATGGCGCGCGGCCAGATAGAGCGCGAAGGTTTCCGCCTTGAGGCGGCGGGCTTGGGATTTGAGGCGGGCCAACATGGATGATAGCCGCGCTAAGAGGCTTTGCGCAGCCCCGGCAATGCGTCGAGCAAGGACCGGGTGTACGGATGCTCTGGCCGCAGCAGCACCTGTTCGGTCGGCCCGGTTTCGACGATTTGGCCGCGGTACATGACGGCGACCCGGTGGGCAATATCGGCGACTACGCCGAGATCGTGAGTGATGAAGAGATAGCTGAGTTTCTCCCTCTCCCTGAGTTCCTTGAGCAGGGCCAAAATCTGCACCTGGACCGAAACGTCCAGCGCGCTGGTCGGCTCGTCGCAGATGATGAGGCGCGGCTCGACCGCAAGCGCCCGGGCGACACAGATGCGCTGGCGCTGGCCGCCGGAAAATTCGTGCGGGTAGCGCAGCCGGCTTTCCGGGTTCAGGCCGACCGATTCCAGCAGGGATTCGACGCGGGCGCGGCGCTGCTCGGCGCCCAGGCCTAGATTCGCCGCCTTCATCCCTTCTTCGATGATGTCGCCCACAATCATGCGGGGATTCATCGCCGCATAAGGGTCCTGAAACACGATCTGCATGGCGCGGCACAGTATCCGGCGTTGCTCGCCGCGGGCGGCGGTGATGTCGGCGCCGTCGAATTCCACCCTTCCGCCCGACGACTCGATCAGGTTGAGGATACCCTTGCCCAGGGTGGTCTTGCCGCAGCCGGATTCGCCCACCAGGGCCAGGGTTTCGCCCGGCTGGAGACTGAAGGACACGCCGTCTACCGCCCGCACATGGTCGACCACGCGCTGGAACAAGCCCTTGCGGACGGGATAGTGCACCTTGAAATCGCTGACTTCGAGCAGCGGGCGGC
>JAQTYA010000001.1 GCA_028688525.1 Methylococcus sp.
CCGCAGGCCGTCGCCTGGAAAAACCACTCGAACGATGCGGTATTGGCGACGTTCTGGGTGGGCATGCAGTGGTTGGCGGTAGCGAACCAGGGGGTTTGAGTATTGCCTTTGTCGTTCAACAAGGTTCCGCTGCAGATATAGGAACTCCCGTCCTCGACGAAGGTCAGCAAGGCCGTAGCCCCAGCGGCGGTCTGCATGGCTGCGTAAGCCGGATCTTTCGACCAGCAGGCGAGATCGTATTCCTTGTATTTGGCATAGCCCATCAGCAGAGGCGTAATGCCGGAAGCGTCGGAACTGCCCGGATCGACCAGGATGAGGTTGATTTGGTCCAGCCTCAGATCGAGGGTGTCCGATGCGTCGGTGCCAGCGACGAACAGTTCCAGGTCCGCGCTACCGCCGCGGGTGATGGGCAGCCAGAGTTCTCCGCCGTGGATGGCGGAATTGTCGATAGCGGCCAGCGGTGTGGCGTCCTGGCTGCCTTGGATGCGCAATTCCACCGCCGGCAGCGCGCCCTCAAAAGCCAGATGTAGCCGCAGTCTCAAGGCGTTGGCCGTATTCAAGCGAATGCGGGCGGCGTAGCCTCCGTTCACGGCCTCCCATTGCAATTGTCCGGGGGTGACGGGGAACGGCAGGACGTACACCGTGCCGGTTTTCGGTACGCCGGGTTTCGTCGAGCTGAGATCGGCGACCACGGCGGGGATGTCGAGCGTGAACGGCTGGGCGCCGCTGCCCAAAAAGCCGTTGTCCGACGCGCTTCGAGCGCTCATCGATGCGGCCGGACGATATTGCAGAGTTTCGGCCTGATCGCCGTAGGCCGCGGGGGCCGATACGGCAATGAGTAGAGGCAAGAAGCGCGTTTTCATCGGAAAGGGTCCTGGCTGGGGGAAGGGTTGAGCCGTAATGGTAGTACATCCGAGCACTCGCTTTCAGACTGCACTGGGCTGGAAATGTTCCTTTACTCGGCGTTAAAAGCGTTCTACCGTGGATGTCCAGCGAACTTTCCGGAAGACGCCATGAGCCAAGCGAACGCAGACATCGGCCTGATCGGCCTGGCGGTGATGGGCCAGAATCTGGCGCTCAACATCGCCGATCATGGTTACACCATCGCGGTCTACAACCGTCACTACCAGCGCACCCGCGAATTCATCGAGCATTGCGAACGGACCGAGCCGGCGCGGGAGCGCATCCTAGCCCACGGCGATCTGGCGGAATTCGTCCGCTCCATCGAGCGGCCGCGGCGGATCGTCCTCCTCGTCAAAGCGGGCGCGGCGACCGACGCGATCATCGACCAGCTGGTGCCCCTGCTGGATCCCGGCGATCTTATCGTTGACGGCGGCAATGCCCATTGGCTGGATACTATCCGGCGCGAGCGGACGCTCGCCGCCGCCGGGTTCCGGTTCATCGGTTCGGGCGTATCCGGCGGCGAGGTCGGCGCGCGCTTCGGACCCTCCCTGATGCCGGGCGGCAGCCCCGAGGCCTGGCAAATGCTGGAACCGGTCTGGCAGGCGGTTGCCGCCAAGGTCGACCCCGACAGCGGACGGCCGCTGGACGGCTCGGCGCCGGGCCGGCCGGTTTCGGGCGGCGTGGCGTGTACGGCTTTGATCGGGCCGAACGGCGCCGGCCATTACATAAAGATGGTGCACAACGGCATCGAATACATCGACATGCAGCTGATTTCGGAAAGCTACTGGCTGCTGAAGCAACTCGGAGGGCTGGAGGCCGATGCCATCTCCTCCGTGTTCCGGGACTGGAACCAGGGCGAACTCTCCAGCTATCTCATCGAAATCACCGGCGACATCCTCCAGCAAAAAGATCCCGCAGGAGACGGCTTCCTGGTGGACAAGGTGCTGGATGCGGCAGGGCAGAAAGGCACCGGGCAATGGACCGCGGCCAGTGCGCTGGAGCAGGGCATACCCGCCAATGCCATTGCCGAAGCCGTGTTCGCCCGCTCTCTGTCGGCCCTCAAGGAAGAAAGGGTGGCGGCGAGCGCCGTGCTAGAGGGCCCTGCGATCCGCCGGGAAAGCGATACCGCCCGCCTCGTCGAGTCGGTACGTCATGCTCTGTACTGCGCCAAGATCTGCGCCTATGCCCAGGGCTTCCAGCTCATGGCCGAAGCCCAGAGGACCTACGGTTGGCGGCTCGATTTCGCAGCCATCGCCCGCATCTGGCGGGGCGGCTGCATCATCCGCGCCAGTTTTTTGCAGAAGATCGCCGAGGCGTATACGCGGAATGCTGAACTCTCCAATCTGATGCTCGATCCCTATTTCCGCGATGCCTTGCAGAACGGCCAGAGCCACTGGCGCGATGCGGTGGCTTTGGCCGTCCGCAACGGTTTGCCGGTACCGGCCTTCGGTTCGGCCCTGGCCTACTTCGACGGCTACCGTAGCGCAAGCCTGCCCGCCAACCTGCTGCAGGCCCAGCGGGACTATTTCGGCGCCCATACCTACGAGCGCACCGACCGCCCCCGCGGCAGTTTCTTCCATCTCGACTGGCCGGTCGAAGATAGACGGGAGATCGAGAGTTAAGGTCAGGCCTTTTGTGTGACTCCCAACAGTGGGAAAATACGCGGATGAACATTTCCGCTATCCCCATCGCTCGCGGCGGCGCGGCCGGTCCGGGTTTGATCGACCGCTTCGGCCGCCGAGTCAACTACCTGCGTATCTCCATTACCGACCGCTGCGATCTGCGTTGCGTCTACTGCATGAGCGAGGACATGGAGTTTCTGCCGCGGGCGCGGATACTGACGCTGGAAGAAATCCGCACGGTCGCCGCCGCCTTCGTGGGCCTGGGCGTCGACAAAATCCGCATCACCGGCGGCGAACCGCTGGTGCGCAAGGGGGCGGTGGAACTGCTGGGCGAGCTCGGTAAGCTCGCCGGCCTGCGCGAACTGGTGCTGACCACCAACGGCATGCGGCTAGAACAGTCCGCCGCCGATCTCAAGACGGCCGGCGTCCGCCGTCTCAACATCAGCCTGGATTCTCTCCGGCCCGACCGGTTCCGGGCGCTAACCCGGGTTGGCGACCTCTCCACAGTGCTGAGGGGGATCGATGCTGCGGTGAGCGCCGGCTTCGACCGGCTCAAGCTCAATGCCGTGATCCTCAAGCATCGCAACCACGACGAAGTGGCAGATCTGGCCGGTTTCGCGGTGGACAAAGGCATCGATATCAGCTTCATCGAGGAAATGCCGCTGGGGCGTGTCGACGGCCATGATCGCAAGGAAAGCCATTATCCCAGCGAGGCCATCCGAGCCGATCTGGAATCGCGCTACAGCCTGCTGCCGACGACGGAAACGACCGGCGGTCCGTCCCGCTATTTCCGAATTGCCGGTACCGCCACCCGAGTGGGTTTTATCTCGCCGCATTCGCACAATTTCTGTGGAAACTGCAACCGGGTCCGGTTGACGGCCGAGGGACGGCTGCTGCTTTGCTTGGGCAACGAGCATTCGGTTGATCTCAAGCGGGTGCTGCGCGCCCATCCGGGCGACATGGAGCGCTTGAAAAAGGCCATCGCCGAAGCGATGCGGATGAAGCCGGAGCGGCACGATTTCGATCTTGCGGCGCAACCGGTGATTCTCCGCCACATGAGTGCAACCGGCGGTTAGCGGCGGCGATGGGCAATCGGTTGTCGTTTTCTTCGGCGCGGAGGTTCGGCCGATGGCTGGCCGTTTTTTCTATGCTCGGTTTGGCGGCGGGCTGTGCGGGTAAACCTCCGGCGGCGCCGGCGGCTACGCCTAAGCCGAAGCCGGCTCCGACTCCCAAGCCGGCTGTGCCGAAGCCGGAGGCGCCTGCCGGGTCCGCCCGGCGCGACTCGTTCCGCGTTCCCGGCGTGCCGCTATGGCGGTGGGAGTCGTGGGATCGGCATGGCAAGACCCATCTGGTATCCAAGCCCGAAAAATACACCGTGCAGTTGCTTGCCAACGGCTGGCTGAAATTTTCCGCCGAGTGCCTGAACGGCGAAGGGATGTACGAGACGCACGACGACAGAATCGTGATCGCCTTGACCCGGACCGAAGCCGGGACCTGCCGTCCGGGGCCGACGGCGGAACATTTCCTGCAGTCGTTGGAGTCGGCATCGCACTATCATAAAACGGGCAGCCGTCTGCTCTTGGATCTCGGGCGGCAGGAAGGCGGGATGAGTTTTTCCAGGGCGCAGGATTAGGTATCCCTCTCAACGAATCCGGAGCGAGGCATGAATGGCCAAGACACTGCAGCGTGCCTTCAGCTACCGGGCGTCGAAACCGCCTCGGCTTTAGTGCGGCTGGGCCAGGACAAGGCGCTTTACCTGGCCTCGTTGCGCGCTTTCGCCGAGGCGCATCAGGCGACGCCGGAGCGGCTGCTAGGGCTTAGCCGCGACGCCGAACTGCAAGCTTTGCGCCTGCTGGCTCACGCGTTGAAGGGCGAGGCGGGAAATCTCGGCATCAGCGCGGTCGAGTCCGTAGCCGGGCGGCTGGACGCTGCGATCCGAAGCCAAGCCGCGGGGGAGATCGGGCTGCTGGCGCAGTCTCTGGCCTCCGCCGTTGCCGATTGCGTGCAGACACTCCAAGCCCATCTTCCCGCCGACGCCTTGCCCATATCCGCCGTCGCGTGCCCGGCACCCGACGCCACGACTCTGGCTTCGGCACTCGGCACGCTGGAGGGCCATTTGGCCGAGCGGCGCCTGGAAGCCATGGATGCCCTGGATCGGTTGCAGGATCTGCTAGCCGGACCGGAAGATAGGGACTTCCTGGCCGGGCTGCGCAGCCGTATGCGGCGCTTGCAATTCGGCCAGGCGCTCGAGCTTCTGCGGCAGGAAGCCAGCCGTCTGGGTTGGCCGGGAACAGCGGGCTCATGAGCGCACCAAGGCCTGCGTTGCTGATCGTCGACGATGCGCCGGGAAACATCCTGTTGTTGGGCGGCGCGCTGGGCGGCGACTACGAGATCCGCTTCGCAACCTCGGGCGAGGAGGCGCTGGCGCTGGTCCGGCACCAGCCGCCCGATCTGATCCTGCTCGACGTGGTTATGCCGGAAATCGACGGCTACCAGGTGTGCAAACGGCTTAAGGACGATCCCGCTACTTGCGACATCCCCATCATCTTCATCACCTCGGCCTGCGACGAGGAGAACGAGATCAGAGGTTTGGAAGCCGGAGCGGCTGACTACATCAACAAGCCCATCAACATCCCGGTGTTGCGCACCCGCATCCGCAGCCAGCTCGAGCTGCACGGTGCGCTGGCCGAGCTGCGGCTGGCTGCCAGCGTTTTTCACAACACCATGGAAGGCATACTCGTCGCCGACGCAGGCTGGAACATCATCAAGGTCAACGACGCCTTTTGCCGGATGAGCGGATATGCTCCCGGCGATCTGCTCGGCAAGCGTTTCGACTGGCTGCAGTCGGATCGGCACCCAGCCGCATTCTTTCGCGAGCTGTGCGACGAAGTGCAGCACCATGGCCACTGGGCAGGGGAAGTCTGGAGCCGCATGCCGAGCGGGGAGAGCCATCCTCAATTGCTGAATCTGTCGCGGGTGGAGAATGCGGGGGGCGGGATCAGCCATTTCGTCGCGCTCTATTCCGACATCCGCTTCCTGCTCGATCAGGCCAAGCAGCTCGAACGCCTAGCGTATCACGATGCCTTGACCGGGCTACCCAACCGCAGGCTGCTGATGGACCGGCTGCGGCACGCCATCTCACAGAGCCTGCGGCACCGCACGCTGTTAGCGGTGGCGGTGCTCGACCTGGACGGTTTCAAGCCGGTGAACGACGGTTTCGGCCATCATGCCGGCGACGAGGTTCTAACCCGGATCGCCGAGCGCTTAGGGGGCGTGCTGCGGATGAGCGACACCGTCGGGCGGCTCGGCGGCGACGAGTTCGTTTTGATCCTTCCGGATATCGATCCGACAACGGATATCGAAACGGTGCTGGCACGCGTGCTGGAAGCCGTCGCCGAGCCCGTGTCCCTGCCCGAGCAAGATGTGGTCGTTACCGGCAGCATCGGTGTGGCCTTTTCTCCGGGAGATGGCATCGATGCGGAACTGCTGGTGCGCCGGGCCGACAGTGCGATGTACCGGGCCAAGGCGGCGGGCAAGCACCGTTACCGGATTTTCGACGCCGAACGCGACGGTACCTTATAGGTTCCGCTCTGCCGTGTTTGCTCCATCCCGCGCTAATGCAGAAAATAGCTTCCGAACTCATGAAAACGCCAAGGACATCCTCATGCAATTCGTTCGTTTCACTGCAGCGCTGACGATGGCGCTCGCTGCGTCCGCGGTTCCTGCCCAGGAGCCGGTGGCCAGCCTGAAGACCGCCAGCGGCAAGGTCGAAGTTTCCCGCAGCGACCAGACTCTCCCGCTTTTTGCCGGAGCCCCGCTGTTCACCGGCGACGTGCTCAAGACGGCCGACGCCAGCTCGGCCGGCATCAGTTTCCAGGACGGCACCCGGATGAGCATGGGGCCCGGGTCCGAGTTGCGGATCGACAAGTACCGGTTCGTCCCTATCCAGCAGGACTATGCCTTCGATGTTTACCTGCGCAAAGGTTCGGCGGCGTTCTCTACCGGAAAGTTCGGCAAGCTGGCGCCGGACGCGGTGAAGGTCAACACGCCGCAGGCCAGCGTCGGGATCCGCGGAACCAAATTCCTGATCAAGGCCGAGTAAGGAGATGCCGATGAAACGCATAGGGTCGATCTCTCTACTCGGTTTTCTGCTCGCCGCATGCGCACCGGCCACTACCGTGGTTCTGCTACCCGACGACGACGGCAAACTGGGCCAGGTTACCGTCGCTGCAGGCGGCGCCAGCCGGACGCTTGCCGAGGCATCCGGCTACGTCGAGGCTACCGACAAATTATCGGAAACCCAGCGCATGGACGATGCGACGATGCAGAAGGTATTCGGCGCCGCATTGGCGGCAGCGCCGGAAAAACCTCTGAGCTATTTGCTTTATTTCGGCAAGGATTCCGCCGATCCGCAGCCGGATTCCAAGACGCAGATACCCGAGATCGTCAAGGCGATCAAGTCGCGGTCGCTGCCCGAGGTGACGGTCATCGGCCATAGCGACCAAGTCGGCAACGTCGACCACAACGAACGGCTGTCGACGGCGCGGGCCGAGGCTGTGCGCGCCTTGCTGACTAAGGAGAGCGTCGATCCGCAGATCATGAAACTGGAGAGCTACGGTTTCAGGGCGCCCCTGGTTCCCGCTGCCGAGGGCGTGGAAGAGCCGCGGAACCGGCGGGTTGAAGTCTTCCTGCGCTGAGGAGCCCTAAGGTAACGGGTGCGGTTCATGGCGGCTGCCTCCGCTGCGGCGCCCAGGCCGGCCGGTTCGGCGAGCTCCCGCAAGGTGCTGGCGGCGGGGTGTTTGCTGACCGGTTTGATGGCGCTGCTGCAGCTCGCGGGCTGGGCGCCGGGCGCGCAGCTCGACGCCTTCGTGTTTGACCGGCTCGTCCGCCTGTACGCCGATGCGAAAGCGCCGGATCATGCCGCAGTCGTCGACATCGACGACAACGCCTTGTCCGCGGTCGGCCAGTGGCCCTGGCCGCGCTATCGCATCGCCGCGCTGGTCAAAGCCATCGATACGGCCCGGCCCCGGGCTATCGGTATCGATATCCTGTTTCCGGAGCCGGACCGGACCTCGCTGTCCACGCTGAGGGAGAGCTTCCGGCGGGAGTTCGGGCTGGAGCTGGCGTTCAGCGGCGTTCCGCCGGGACTGGAAGACAACGACGGCTATCTGGGCTCGGTGCTGGCCGCGACCGGGGCGCTAGGCTCGATCTTTTTCTATTCCGATCTGCGCAACGCCGCCGGCCCGCCTTGCCCTCTGGTTCCGCTGCGGATGCGGGGAGTTCCGGACGCGCTTTCGCCCTATGAGGGCAAGGGGGTGCTTTGCAACACGCCCGAGGTGCAGCGCGGTCTCACAGCCCAAGGTTTCGTCAATACCCATACCGATGCCGACGGCCGTCTGCGGCGCCTGGCGATGCTGTATGGCTACGAGGGGCAGATATATCCGAGCCTGTCGCTGGCTTTGCTGATGCGGGTGGCGGGTACCGACACGGTTGAAGTCGGCAGCGATGTTTTCGGTCCGGTGCTGAAAGTCGGGGAGTTCGCCGTGCCGGTGGACGAGCGCGGCGCAGCTTTACTGCGCTTCAGGGCGCCGGCCCGGCGGATTTCTGCGCTCGATATGTTGCGGGACGACTATGAGTCTCAGGCGCTGGCCGGGCGTATCGTGCTGGTCGGTTCGACGGCGGTCGGGCTGGCTGACCGTCACCGGACGGCGATCGCCCCGGATTTGTCCGGTGCCGAAGCGCACGCCGCGCTGCTGGACGGGATACTGGACGGCTTGTCTTACCGGGAGCCGATCTGGCAACCCGCTTTTTCTCTGGGAGCTATCTTGGCCGCGGGTTTCGCGGCGGCTCTGCTGTTCGCCCGGCTCCCGGCTTTGCAGGCGACATTAGGCGCCTTGCTGATCGGGGCGGCGCTTGCTGCTCTCAGCTTGGGGCTGTTCGCCAGCGCCGGCGTAGTCTTGTCTCTGGGCGCGCCGGTTTTGACCTTGGCCGTGGAATCGGGCGTGCTTTCTTTCCTGCTCTACCGGCGGCATGAGCGTATGGCCGCGGCTTCTCGCCGGGCGCGAGAGGCTGCGGAGGCCGCGAGCCGGGCTAAGAGCGAGTTTCTCGCCCGGATGAGCCACGAAATCCGGACTCCCTTGCACGGCATGCTCAGCGCCGCCGACCTGCTGTTCCTGAGAGCTGACGATGCCCGGCAAAAAGAATATGCCGACATCGTCCGCGGCAGCGGCCGGACGCTGCTTGCCATGCTCAACGACATCCTGGATTTGTCGAAAATCGAGGCGGGCAGGCTAGAACTCGAAATCCTCGATTTCGATCTGCGCGAAGTCGTAGATGCGTTGGCTCTGCTGTTCGGCGTGCAGGCTCAGGCCAAGGATCTTGACCTTATTTGCCATTTGGAGCCCGAAGTGCCCAGCTGCCTTCGAGGCGACCCCGGCTGTTTGCGGCAAGTGCTTTCCAATTTGATCGGCAACGCCATCAAATTCACTCCGCAGGGCCGGATCGTTGTGCGGGTGTCGGTAGCCCAGGCGGACGAGGATTCGGTTCGTCTGCATTTCAGCGTGTCCGATACCGGCATCGGCATTCCGCCGGAGCGGATGGAGCAGATATTTGCGCCGTTCGTCCAAGCCGACGGCGCCACCAACCGGGAATACGGCGGCACCGGCTTGGGGCTGGCGATCAGCCGCCGCCTGGTGGGTCTGATGGACGGCGAATGTGGGGTCGCCAGTGCCTGCGGCTCCCAGTTCTGGTTCAACGCGGTATTCGGCAGGGTCGCGGGCGCAACGGGCTTAAGCGAGGCGCTTGCCGGTTGGCCCGGCCGGCGGTTTCTGGTGGCGGGTGGAAGCCCGGCGCAACAAGAATACCTCGCGGATTGGCTACGGTCTTGGCAATGCCGCTGCGACTCGGCCGCCGGTCCGGAGGAAGTGCCAGCGAGGGTCGGAGAGGCGGCGAATGCCGGCGATCCGTACCACGCCGTATTGCTCGATCTTCCTGCCGCGGACTTCGGTCGATGGTTGTGCCGTTGGAGCGAAGCTGCGCCTGAATTGATGTCCGGGGCCGGCCGCTGGATCGCCCTCCTCGGGGCCGTCGACGATATCCAGATACGGCGGCTGCAGGCGGTCGGTATCGACGCTTGCTTGAGCAAGCCGGTTACCCAATTCCGCCTGCACGACTGCTTGTCCCTGCGGGAGCCAGCGGTCGTCGCTGCCGCGGTCGAGGCGCGCCGACCGTACCGGATCCTGGTGGTGGACGACCGCGCTATCAACCGCAAGCTGTTGCTCGCCGTCCTCGACAGACTGGGTTATCCGGCGGATGCGGTAGCCGACGGGCAGGCTTGCATCGGCGCCTTGCGGGAGCGGCGTTACGATCTAGTGCTGATGGACTGCCTGATGCCGGCAATGGACGGGTACGAAACGACCCGCCGGATCCGAGCGGAAATGGCGAGCCCGCGGATACCGATCATCGCACTCACCGCCAATGCCGTTTCCGGCGACCAGGACAAATGCTTGGCTGCGGGAATGGACGGGTATCTGGCTAAGCCGGTCGACATCGAGCAGCTCAGACTGGCGCTGCTAAGCCATTTGGAGACAGGGAGCGCCTGCCAGCACGGCCCCTCGTCCGCTGCCGGTGTCGGGTAAAATCGCTCTCTTGTGGGGTGGAGGAGGCTCATGAAAGGGGGAGACGTGTAATGAGATTGGCGCGATACCGTTTGCTGTTTCCGCTGTGCCTGTGCCTTGCCGCGGCCGTAGAGGCGGCGGAGTGGCCCAAAAGCTTGACGAACCCGGCGCCCGCTGAGGACGATGTGACGCTTCCCATGCCTTGCGGCGGGGCAATGGCCTTCCGCAAAGTGCTGATCCCAAACCAGGGGCCGCTCAACGACTACGGCATCGTGATAGGCGGGGACGACGCGGACTACGCCTATGCAGAGCATCCGCGCCCGGCTCAAATTGCCGGCAGCTTCGACCAGGACGCCAAAACGCGCTATTACCTGATCGGCAAGTACGAGGTTAATCGTGCCCAATATGCGGCGCTCGGCCCGCAATGCCAGGTGCCGGGAGACGACCAGCGCTTGCCGCAGAACGGGATCGGTTGGTTGGACGCCATGGCGTTCGCCGAGCGCTATAACCTATGGCTGCTGAAAAACGCCGCCGCCAAGCTGCCGAAAGACGGTCAGCAGACCGGGTTTCTACGTCTGCCTACGGAGGTGGAATGGGAGTTCGCGGCGCGCGGCGGGCTGGCGGTGCCGGTGGCGCAATTCCGCGAGCGCGTTTTCCCCATGGACGAGGAGATGGTGCGCCATGTCTGGTTTGAAGGTACCGAATCGGCCAACGGCAAGCCGCAGCCCATCGGTGCGCTCAAACCCAATCCCTTGGGGTTGCACGACATACTGGGCAACCTCGACGAGATGGTGTTCGATCCCTACCGCCTGAACCGGCTCGACCGGCTGCACGGTCAAGCGGGCGGCTTCATCGTCCGGGGCGGCAACTATTTCACGCCGCAGGCGGAAATTCGAACCGCCCAGCGCATCGAAGTGCCGTTCTACGTCAAGGGCGAACCGCGCCGGGCGGAGACCACCGGCTTCCGCCTGGTCATGACGGTGCCGGTGGAATCCTCCCGCGACAAGCTCAAGACCCTGCGCGAGAGCTGGCAGAAACTGGGTTCGGCCGAGAAGGCGCCGGAGCAGCCCAAGGCCATCGGCGCTCAGGGGCTGGACGACCCGGTGGCGGAACTGGGCGTCATTTCCGATGCCGCGCCGGACGCGAACATGAAGAACCGGCTCAAGAACGTCCAGAACCGGCTCAAGGTGACCATCCAGGAGCGCGACGACCAGCGCCAACTGGCCGCTAAGGCGGCGCTGCGGCTGGGCGCTTTCCTGTGCCAGAAAATGGCGGGCGACGGGCGCTGGGTCGAGACCTCGGAAACCCTGCTCAAACAGCGGGAGGCCGCATTCGGCGCCGAGGATACGGGCGTGAAATCGCGCCGCGACCAGTTGAAGGCCGATCGGGCTGCCCTGACCGAGAATCTCTTGTACTATTCGGAAACGATTCTGGGCTCGGCGGCGATTTACGACGAGCAGGTATTGAGAGAGCAATTCGAGATTTTGAAAACCGAGCTCGGATTGAAGAACTATCAAGCCTTGCTCGGTTATGCCGATGTTTACTACAAACAGCTCATCGATTACCGGGGCAATTCCGCAGTCCGGCAAAATGCCTGGCTGAACGACTGTAAGGCGCTGAACAGAAAATAGGCAGGTATGGATTGAAAAATTCGAAACCAAATCATGCGCCGTCTCGCGTGCTGTGCCAGCGGGAGCTCATCGCCCTCGCGCTGGTTCCGGCACTGCTGGTCTCGGGTTGCGCCTCCACCGGAGGCTATCGCCAGTCCTACACGACGCCGAATCAGGCCCGGCTGGCTCAGCTTTCCGAGTCGTATAACGAGACTCTGGCGGAGGGCTGCCTAGCGGGCGCGGCGGTGGGCGGTCTGGCAGGCGGCCTCATCGGGCGGGACTGGAAAGGTGCCGTGGCCGGCCTGCTCGCGGGGGCGGCGCTCGGGTGCGCCGCCGGCAGTTACGTAGGCAATGTGCAAAACGGCTATGCCCGTGAGGAAGACCGTTTGAGCGCGGTGATCCTCGACATCCGCCGGGATAATCAATCGCTCGCCAACCTGATACCGGTGGCGCGTAGTGTCGTCGAGGAAAACAAAGCCCGCGTCGCGGAGTTGGACAAGGCCATCGCGGCAGGCCGGATGACCCGTGTCCAGGCAGCCGGCCAACTGGCCGATCTCGATGCCAGCCGCTCGCAGTTGCAGTCGACGCTTGGCAGCGCCAAGAAACGCTTGGCGGAACAGCATGCGGTGATCGCTATGAATACCCAGAATGCCAATCCCCAGTTGGCAGGTATCGCGCACGAAGAGCTGGCCCGGAAAGAGCAGCAGATCCAAGTGCTCGAATCGGAACTGGATACCCTGACCAAATTGCGGAGTGTGGAGCGTGTCGGTTAGCAGGAGGAGCTTAAGAGCCGTTTTGTATGCAGTAGCCGCGGCGGCTGCCGGATGCGCGACTTCGGATTGCGATCCTGGCAGGGGCGGGTTTTTCCGCGGCATCGGATGTTCGGCGAGCGGCAGCTACAGTCAGAGGCAACAGCAGATGCAGGCCACCGTCAGCCGGGAACAGCAAACTCAGGCCGGCTTGCAGCGCGATTACGCGCAAGCGAATCAAGCCGCCATCGAAGCCGATACGCAAAGGCAAGCGGCCGAAAAACAATATGCCGCCCTACAGGGCGATATCGACGCCTTGAATGCCCGCTTGTCCCAATCCAAGACAAAAACCAAGGCTCTAGGCCGCGAGATCAAGAGCGTGCAGAACCAGCTGAATCTGCTCAAGGCGGATACGATTTCGCCTCAGGCCGAGCTCGACAAGCGGCGCGCGGATCTCGACCGGCGTTTGAATGAACTGGAACGCGAAGTCGATCTGGCGCGAGGCAAATGAACCGAAGACGAATCGAGAGAATGAGCGTATGACGAAGTTGGGCAGATGTTTCGGCGCGCTGGCTCTGGCCATCGCCTCCGTAACCGGTGCTGCGGCCGAAGGCCCCAGTCTCCAGGAGCAGATCGAAAAGCAGAAGGCGGAAAACGAAGCATTAAAGGCAAAGATCGCTAAGATCGAACAGGTTTTGAAGACCGATGTCTGCTCGAATCCGGAAGCGGCCAAACTTCTGGAAAAGCGTGACGCTTCCGATACAGCGCCGCAGGCCGCAACCGGCGGCGCAAAATAATGTCTCGCGTGGCTCGAGGGTAGGCGATGGGGTCCGGAGCGTTGCGCGCGCGGCTCGGTGCCTTGTTCCTCGCAGCGATTTTTCAGTTTTTAACCGGCTGTCAATCCATGGCTCCGCGCGGCGCTTGTCTATCCTGCGCGAACGGCGTGCTCAGCGTCAATGCGACCCATGAAGCCTATGCGTGCATGGGGCGCATTGCGGCCAATCCCCGCTACGCCAAAGTCGCTAGCCATCAGCCTTTGGACGGCAGCGAGCCGACCGCCGCACAACTCGCCGACGCAGCGATACCTACGGTGGACGAAGTCCAGTTATTGGCAGATATACGCAAGGAGGTCGCTGCGTGCCGAGAGGCGACAATAGCCTCCTACGCGCAAATTCTTCCCGAAGTTGTTCCGGCGGCTCTACAAGCTTACCGCGACTCGGATCGGGTCATGGACGAACTGATGCAGCGGAAAATCGGCTGGGGCGAGGGTAATAAAAGGAGATTGGCCATCCGGCAGGGTTTGGCAGCCGAGGCCGCCCGCATTCAAGCCGGCGGTGCAAACTAGGGTCAGTTTGAGGATCATGCAGAAATTTGCAGCGGGGCGGGTCGGCATGTCATGAGCGGCTCAGGTCGCCATACACCGGTCACCCGCACCGTTGGCGCATCGATTCACGGCGGCCTTCGTCTTCTAACAGGTCGAAAGTGTCATCTTGCTCGGCATCGACGATGAGATATGGTCCTTGAGCCTGCGCGGTGGGAGTACTCTTCTTCCGTGAATCATTTCGAGGTCATCTATGAACCGACTCCATTTAGCCGCTCTTACTGCGCTTTGTCTCTCCGGCGCAGCGTTCGCGGAAAGTCCTTCGTCTGAAGAAGCGAGTCTTGTTTATTTCAGAAGCGTATTGGCGGCTTCGCAGACTCAAGATAGGGCGTTACGCCAGTGCGACAACACGGAGCTTACTCAGAAGCAAAAGACAGGGCTGGGCTGTTTTCGCCAACCGCCGTTACCTCATGGGGATCGACTGCGATATACCATTTCCGGCATTGGAGAAGTCCAGTTTTCCTCCGCTTCTTTGCTCAGCCAGAAGGGGGCGTCACCGGGCTTAAAGCTTCGATGGACGGCGCGTCATGAGTCTTCTAAGAGCATTGTCATGCTCGATGTTTATGACACCCTTGAACACGCAGTCCTTGCGGCGAGCCTAGGGCGAGCGGAAGAAGGTGCTGGTGGTGCAGTGGAATTACGCCACATCACCGGTATCGCCAGTCTGGGTGATCCAACTGCTCCGCCCGCGATAGCGGCGCGTCCAGCCATCTTTGCAGGGGCTGGAGCCTGCTTTGCTTTTGGCGGGGGACAGACGCGAGCTCAAGCCGAAAAGTCGCTTTCCTTGGCGGGCTGTAATTACTGGCAACCCGATTCGCATGCCGTCGTGACGGTCGTGCGTCATGGTAGCCAACAGCACGATTGGAATGGGCAACGCAAAATGGCCATCGCTATTGCTGAACACGTTTCTCCTCCAGCAACAGCTAACTATCCTTAAACTATCCCTCCCAAAAGCTTTGGGCTAAGCGAGCCGCCGCGCTCAATGCCCCAGGGCTTCGCGATACCTAGTCGAAACTGGCGTGAGCTGTGGTCTTTGGGGAGCATTAACGATGCGGAACGCGGATTTTCAGATTCCTCCAGAATCGCTGTTGGAAAACGAAGCCGACGGTTCTTGGCTGGCCCATATCCCTGCGGGAGAGTTTTTGGCCGGGGGAGCAGCGGATGGAAAGGGTAGTGATTCATTTATGGTGACGTTGCCGGGGTATTATCTCGGCCTCTATCCGGTCACCAACGCCCAATATCGGCGCTTTGTCGAATCCGCTTCCTATCCACCACCAGAAAACTCTTTTTGGCACGCACCGGAGAAGTCCGATCACCCGGTGACCCACGTTTCCTGGGTGGATGCCTACAGCTATTGCGTCTGGGCAGGATTACGGCTGCCCACCGAATTGGAATGGGAGAAAGGGGCTCGGGGTACGGATGGGCGGAAATATCCCTGGGGCAACGATTGGAATCCCCTGCTTTGCCGGAATTCAGGTTATCCGGACAGCGGAACTACCCTCGTCACCGCATACCCAGACGGGCGTAGCCCTTACGGTTTGTACCATATGGCAGGGAATATCTGGCAATGGTGCTCGGATTGGTATGACGCCGAGGTCTATCAACGCTATCGTCGTGGAGACTTAAAACGACCGGGCTCGGGGCAGCACCGAGTGCTTCGAGGAGGAGCCTGGAATTATGACTATCCGGGCTTCTTCCAATGCTCCAACCGTTTCGCCAATGACCCGTTGTTGCGTTACCCCAATTGCGGCTTTCGTGTGGCCGCAGAAGAACCGACAACGTGAACTTGGCCGTTCCAGGTCTTGGGGGTATTTGGTCGGGCTGGCGCGGTGCGTTGTGCCAAATGGACTGAAGGACGGGGACGTTGCGAGGGTAGGATCTAGCCTATAAGCGGAGAAATTAGACTATTTACCTGCGGATCGCCTCACAAGGCACCCCGCGACTCAGGCCCCGACGAGATATCGGCTAGAAATGGCAATCCGATTCCAGGCGTTGATGACTATGGAAAGCCATTCGACGGCTGCGATTTCCTCTTTGGAAAGCAAGGTAGCCGCCTGCGCGTACACGGCATCGGGTACCTGCCCCTCGGAGATCAGCGTGACGGCCTCCAACAGCTCCAGCGCGGCACGCTCCTTCTCAGTGAAATAACCCGTCTCACGCCATGCCGGCAAGACGCTGATACGGTCGCTGGATTCGCCGCTGGCCAAGGCGTCACGGTTATGCAGCCTCATGCAGTAGGCGCATTGGTTGATTTGGGAGGCGCGAAGCCGCAGTAGATGTGAAAAGCCGTCTGCAATTCCGGCATTCGAGGCGGCTTGCGATACCAAGTTGTCGAGAGCAACGACAGCCTGGTATAGCTCAGGTGCCGCTTTCCCAAGGTTCACTCGTGCTGACATTGGATTTTCCTGCCGATGTGCGATTTCGTTTAGATGCTACACAATTCGGAACTCGAATGCCTTGCATGTCTGCCGTACCCGCTCGGGCATCTCTTCGATGAGAACCTTTCCGACGTGACGGACAAATTGTCCGTTAGTGGAGTGGTTTTGACTACTCGGGGGCAGGCTTTCGGCCGATTTTCTACCGGATATGGACGTATCTTGGCAAGACCTGCAGAAGGGCGGTTTGCCTTAATGTACTGATCTGGAAGGAAAAAGATGGAGGCTGAGGTCGGAATCGAACCGGCATAGACGGATTTGCAATCCGCAGCATAACCACTCTGCCACTCAGCCTTTGAAGCTAAAATAAAAAGCCGCGACTCGAAGCGCGGCTTTTAAGAAAACGATGGAGCGGGAAACGAGACTCGAACTCGCGACCCCAACCTTGGCAAGGTTGTGCTCTACCAACTGAGCTATTCCCGCTTTCGATTTGGAAAATTATACTGATTTTGGATTTTCTGTCAACAGTCGCCGTAGCAGCTCTGGTATCTTCAGTATCCGCAGGACTGCGGCAGGTCTGCGCTTAGCCAAACAATTCTCGAGTTTTCAACATCTTTCCCCAGAAAGGCAACCATGATGAATGAATCCGATCGTCGTAACCCTAGGGTTTCTTTAGCTCACGGCAACGGCGGGCGTTTGATGCGGGAGATCATAGAAGAGGTTTTTGCTTTCCACCTGGGAGCCGACGATCTGGATACCAGTGCAGACGCTGCTCGTTTGCCACTGGATGTCAGCGGAGCGGATTGGATGATCACGACAGACGGGTTTACCGTAGAACCTTTGGAATTTCCAGGCGGCGACGTCGGCAGTCTCGCTGTTCATGGCACGGTCAACGATCTTGCGGTTTCTGGGGCCGTGCCGCGTTTTCTCAGTCTCAATGCATTCATTGAGGAGGGGCTGGATATGGAGGTTTTGCATCGGATCGTGGCGTCCATCGCCAGAACCAGCAGGGAGTGCGGTGTACGGGTATTGGCCGGTGATACTAAGGTGGTTCGGCGAGGTCAGGGCGGAGGGCTCTATCTGGCGACGACGGGGATAGGGCATAGGCCGCAAGGTCTCGATCTAGGTTTGCACCGCATCGCTTTGGGGGATCAAATCATCGTCAGCGGACCGGTGGGCGACCATGGCGCGGCAGTCATGCTTGCACGGGAGCAGTTCGGGCTTTCGGGGAGCTTGCGCTCCGATGCGGCGAGCGTGTTGCCCATCGCTCAGGCGCTGCTCCGGTTTCCAGAGCTGCGCTTCATGCGCGATCCGACTCGGGGCGGAGTGGCTACGGTCGCCCATGAGATTGCGCGTGCCGCCGGTGCGACGGTCCGCTTATTGGAGCCGATGCTGCCGGTTCGGCCGGAGGTCCGTAGCGTATGCGACATTCTGGGGTATGACCCCCATTATCTTGCGTGCGAGGGGCGGGTCGTGGCGGTGGTCGACCGTGCAGTGGCGGCCGAGGCGCTGGAGGCGCTCCGGCAATGCGGTTGCAACGAGGCCGGCATCATTGGCTCGATCGAGGCGGGATCCTCCCGCGCCGTGCTGGAGACTTCTCTGGGTGGAGAAAGAATCCTGCCTGAACTCGAAGATGACCCGCTCCCGAGGATATGCTGATGGCCTTGGCCGGCAAGCTGTATCTCTTACGGTGTCGATTGTGTCTTTGCCCGTTTTGTCGATAATGCCTCAACCCCGCTGAATTCGGGTTTTTCGCCCGGCGACCAGCGGCTAGTTCCACTCGGCGGTCCGGCGCCGGGAGTGTGTTCCCAGCCCCGACTCCCCGTAAAAGTCCGCCGGAATAGAGATCGAGAAGAACAATTATGAGTGCCGAACAAAACTCCCATTACGGATTGATCCTGAAGCGCATCCTAGGCAGCGTGAGGGACTTCGCCGGCTCGGAAGTCGGTTGGAAGGCGAGGGTTCTATTTGGCTCGCTGATCCTGTTGATGTTGTCGATCAACGGCTTGAACGTGGTAAACAGCTATGTCGGCCGGGACTTCATGACGGCGATCGAAAATCGCTACATGGGTGAGTTCATTTGGTATGGGGCGATCTACCTCGGCGTATTTGCGTCTTTGACCGTGACGGGCGTGGTCTACCGGTTCTGCGAGGAGCGGTTGGGTCTGTTATGGCGCGAATGGCTGACGCAAAGGCTGGTGAATGCCTATCTGGACGAGCGGGTTTATTACCGCCTCGACGAGTATCAGCAGGAGGTTGCCAATCCCGATCAGCGTATCGCCGAGGACGTGCGCGCCTTCACCGTAACGACGCTGTCTTTCACATTGATGCTGCTGAATGGCTCGTTCACCGTGCTGGCATTTTCCGGGGTCATGTGGAGCATCAGTCCAATGTTGTTTGGGGTGGCCGTCGCTTACGCCGTGATCGGATCGTACCTGACGGTTCGACTGGGCCGGCCGCTGGTGCGGCTCAATTATGACCAGCTCGACCGGGAGGCGGATTTCCGCTCCGGCCTTATTCACGTTCGGGAGAATACGGAATCCATCGCGCTGCTGCATCGCGAGCGGCGCATTCAATCCCGGTTGTTGCGCCAGCTCGAAGCGCTGACTACCAATTTCAGGCGGCTGATCGCGGTTAACCGCAACCTCGGTTTCTTCACTACCTGGTACAACTACCTTATTCCGGTGATTCCGGCGCTGGTCGTGGCGCCTTTATTCATTCGCGGGAAGGTCGAATTCGGTGTCATCACGCAGTCGGCCATCGCGTTTACCTATTTGTTGGGGGCCTTCTCCCTCATCGTCACGCAGTTCCAATCGATCTCGGCGTACACCGCCGTCATTGCGAGGCTTCGCGGATTGGTCCAAGCGATCGACCAGACGCGCTCCAGAACCGCTTCGCCGATCGAAGTCTGCGAAATGTGCGACAGGATCGCCTACGACAAGTTGACCCTGCGGTCGCCGCGAGACGATCGTATCTTGTTGGACCAGCTTACGCTGGAAATCCCGGCACGAGGGCGGCTGTTGATCCGGGGGGCGAACCAGACCGCCAAGGTCGCGTTATTCAGGGCGACGGCGGATCTTTGGGACTCGGGCAGCGGAAAAATCATCCGTCCGGGACTGGAGGACACTTTGTTCCTGCCGGAGCGGCCCTATCTACCCCCTGGGACTTTACGGGAGTCTCTGCTGAGGACCGGGGGCGAGGATAGTCTGGCCGACGAGCGGATAATCGCGACCTTGAAAGCCTTGAATATCGAATCCATCCTAGGACGGGTGGGTGGCCTTGGCACCGAGGGGGACTGGGACGACATCTTGTCGCTGGGCGAGCAGCAGCTTCTCGCATTCACCCATTTGCTGCTGTTGGAGCCGCGCTTCGTGTTTCTCGACCGGCCCGGCACGGCGCTCGAGGCCGACCAGCTGGACCGTGTGTTGCGAATGCTGCACGACAACTCGATTGCCTATATCACCCTCGGCAATAGCCACGACAATCTCTCCTTCTATGATGCCATTCTGGAATTGGAGGCCGAGGGCCGCTGGTCGCGGAAAGAAATCCGCAACGGCGTTGTCATAGAAGAAAGTGCGAAGCGGTAAAGCCGGCGCTCGGATCCGGAAGTTCGAGCCTCATCGGCTTTAGGTATCGATATGCGATTGCGACTGACGGTTCGCGCGCGTCTGCTACTGACCTGCGTTCTTCCCTTGGCCGTCGCCATGGCGGCGGTCTTGATCTTTGTCCTTTGGAGCTACTATCGGGACTTGCTTCGCGAATCGGAGTTGCGCTTGCGCGCCGAAGTCAACGAAGCGGGCTTGAGAATCGAGCTTGCCAATGTCACCGCGCTGACAGTGCCCAAGACTATGGCCCTGGCTCAGGAGGCGGGCCTGTTCGGCAATCGAAGGGTCTCTTTGGAGTTCGCTCGCAAAATCTTGGAAGCCTTTCCGGAGTTCACCGGCGCCTACTTCGGCTATGAGCCGGAAGGCGATAAAGGCCGTAGTCAGGCAGCCGAGGCGCAGGGGATTCCCGGAGAGGCTCAGGATTCCGGAGGGCGTTTCATCCCGTATTGGCATCGTGCGGTTGAAGACCCTACGCGCGTTCGGTTGTCGCCTTTGGCCGGCCTGGAATCGAGCTACTACTATCGCGGCGTCAAGAATCGCCATGAAGGGCGTGCCGAGGACGAAGGCGTTGAGCTGTCCGGAGGTGTAAGCCGGCTTTACCGGCATGCGCTGCACCCTCAGCAAAGCGGGCGCTCGGCTATGGTGACCGAGCCCTACGACTATGAAGGAAAGTACATGGTCGAGCATAGCGTCCCCCTGGTGGTCGATGGCAGGTTCCAGGGAATTGCAGGCGTGGACAGGGCACTGAACGATATCGACAGAGTGCTGCGCGACATGCACCGCCACGAGTCCGGCGGTTTTTTTCTGTTGAGCCAGCGGGGCAGGGTGATTGCCTCGACGCTAGACCCGGCTGCACGGGCTCGTCCCATCGAGGACAGCGGCTGGGGGGCGGTGTTGGAACCGGCTTACCTCGATCGAAAAGCCGGTAGCTTGCAGATGGCGAAGGACCCGCGCAATGGCGAAGAAACCTATTTCGCATCGACGCACCTGGCGACCGGAGACTGGACTCTCGTCCTGGCCGTCAGCCGCGCGGAGATACTGGCCGGCCTGAGCGAGACGGTCGAGCGTGCGTTGGCCGTTTCGGCCGGAGTCCTGGCTTCGGTGCTGGGAATAAGCTTGCTTGCCTTGCGCACCATGATGCGGCGTCTGGAGGCCGCGGCCAGCGTGGCTGCGCAGGTAGCAGCGGGCGATTTGAGCTCGCCTCTGGAAGCGGCAGGCGGTGACGAGATAGGCGATTTGATCCTGGCGCTGGGCGTGATGCGGCAGGCTTTGGCAGATTTGGTCGGACGGGTGAAGCGTTCCAGCCAGCAATTGGTTGCCGTGGGCGAGGAGATTGCGGCCGCCTCTGGGCATGAAGAGAAGAGGGCTCGCGATTTCGGCGAGCTAACGCGGCAGATTGCCGCTTCGGTGCGCGAGATTTCGGCAACGGGAGAAGCGACGGTCTGCAACATCGCCGACGTCGCCAGGGCCACCTCCGACACCGCGGATGCCGCCGCTACCGGCAAGCAAAGTCTTTACGACACGGAAGCGGCGATGCAGCGCATGAATGCAGGCATGGCTTCGGTGGCCGAGGGTTTTTCCGCAATCGGCGATCAGGCCGAGAGCATCAACGATATCATGGCAGCCATGACTGACATCGCGGTGCAGACCAATCTGCTTTCGCTCAATGCCTCGATCGAAGCGGAGAAAGCCGGGCGGCAAGGGGCGGGATTTGCTGTCGTTGCCAATGAAATCAGGAGGCTGGCCGACCAGAGCGCCGTAGCCGCGTTAGACGTCGAGCAACGCGTGTACCGCATGCGACAGGTGGTTGCACGCGGCGTTCAAGAAATGGAGGCATTCCAGGCCGAGGTGAGTGGGGGCTTGATCGAGATCGAGCGGCTGGGCGAGCACTTTGCCGGGGTTTCGGCTGGCGTGGAGCAGTTGTCGCCCCGCTTCGGCCAAGTCTATGAGAATATGCGTACGCAAGCGGCGGGCGCTCAACAGATCGATCAAGCGATGTCCGGGTTGAAAGACGATGCGCAAGGTGCGGCGAAATCGTCGGCGAATTTGAGACAGATGGTGGTCAAGTTAGATGCGGCGGTACAAGATTTGCTTGGCGAAATTGCCAGATTCAAGGTCTAGCCGGCAGGGCCGGTTTCCTTGCATGAAATACTGCAAAGTTTCCAGAGGAAATCAATGAGTAATGGTGTACGGCGGGTATTCGATGACCCGGATTGGGCTCGAAACGCTAAAGTGCGTCCGCCGCGCTCTTCGCATCGCCGAACGGGCCGTTTTGCCGCCATCGCCTTGGCTGCGGCGCTTGCCGCGACGGGCGGGTTGAGTTTCTATCAAGTTCAACTACAGGATCAGCGGCAGCACATCGAAAGCGAGCTGTCCGCGATACTCCAGTCCAAGGTTCTGCATCTCGCCCATTGGCGTGCGGAACGGCTCGCAGACGCGATGCAGCTCGCCGGCAATGCGGCGGTCATGCCGCTTGCCGGCGCTTGGCTGAGTGCCAGCGGCAAGCATGATGTGGCGTCGGCTCGGCCGCTGCTCGCGCAGCTGCAGCCCTATCGTACGGCAGGCCATTATCGCGACGTTCTTTTGATGGATGCCGCAGGCACAACCTTGCTCTCACTGTCCGGACAAGATGGGGACATTAGCCATCCTGGTATTTCCGGGTTATCGGGTTCGGACCGTCCTTATTTGAGCGATTGGCACCTGAGTCCCGACGAGCGCAGGTTGACGGCCGATGCGGTCGTGCCCGTGCCGGCCGATGCCGGCAGCCGGAGCAGCATCGTCGGCGCCATCGTTTTGGTCGCCGATGCGGAATCTCTGTTCAATTTCCTGTCGCAGTCGCCGCCGGGTTCCGATATTTCGCTCGTAGGACGCCTGGGCGAGCGGATATTGTCTTTAGACCGGGATGCGCTCGCAGAAGGAAGATCTTTGTTCGGGACCGGTAAGGCCGCTGCGGTAATCGATGCCGCGGCGCGGATCGTCCACGGCGAACGCCGGCTTCTCGTACAGCAGAACGATGGAGAGCCGGGTCTTTTGTCGCTGGGCTTGCCTCTTCCCGATTCGGACTGGTTCGTGATGGCGAGAAAGACCGCAACCATGGCGGCGCTGGATTCCCAGCCGCTGGTGGTGGGGCTGTCGCTGGCTGGGGTACTGGGGGGAATGGCTGCGGCGGCGGCCACGCTGTGGATGCGCTCGGACCGGCGCCGTTTGCGCGCCGAGAACGAACGCTTGGCGTTGTCGCGACGCTACGAGTATTTCGTCCGCTATGCCAACGATGCCATCCTGCTGGCCGACCGGGAGCAGCGTATCGTCGACGCGAATGACCGGGCGCTGCTGGTCTACGGTTATACGCTCGGAGAATTGGCCCAGCTGACGTTGGCCGACGTGGAGGCCGCAGATAGGACGGTAGGTCAGCGAACCCAGGTGGACGATGCGATTGCTCAAGGCGGCGGGGTTTGGGAGTCGTTTCACCGCCGCAAGGACGGTACGCAGTTCCCGGTCGAGTTGAGTGTGCGCTCTATAGCCGTCGAGGAGAGTGATTTCATCCAGGCGATCATCCGCGACGTAAGCGAGCGTAAGCGTATCGAGCTGGCGCTGGCCCGCCAAAAAAATCTTTACGATTTGCTGGCGCAGACCAGTCAGGTCATCGTCCGCCATAGCTCCGAGCAGGAGCTGTTCAATTCCATATGCCGCATAGCTGTCAACAATGGGGGATTCAGCTTCGCCTGGATTGGGATGGTTGATGCCGAAACCGGCCGCGTGAACCTAGCCGCCCAGTTCGGCGACGATTCTGGCTATGTCGGTAAGCTGAATTTGTCGGTCGGAGAATGCGGCCCCACCCATATTGCCTTGAGTACAGGACAGCATGCCGTAAGCCAGGATTTCTGCGCGGATTCGTCGACCGTGTCCCGGCATGAAGCCGCGCGGGCAACCGACGTAGGGGCGTCGGGCGCCTTTCCCATCCGCAGATTCGGCAAAGTGGTGGGAGCGATCAACCTCTACGCTGGCGAGACCGGTTTCTTTTCCGGGGACATCCTCGCCTTGCTGGATACGATGGCCATGGACGTGTCGTTCGCACTCGATATTTTCGCCAGCGATGTGGAGCGGGAAAGGAGCGAGATGCTGCTCAGGGAAAGCGAGGAGCGTTTCCGCTTGGCGGCCAATACCGCTCCGGTTTTGATCTGGATGTCGGATGCCAGCAGATCGTGCACGTTTTTCAACGATATGTGGCTGAGTTTCACCGGGCGTTCGCTGGATTTCGAACTTGGCGACGGCTGGCTGGAAGACATTCACCCCGAGGATCGCCCCCGTTTTCTGCAAGCCTATGCTTCGGCGTTTCAGACCTGTGCACCTTTTGAACTCGAATACCGCATCCGCCGCCGCGATGGGGAGTACCGGACGATGCTGGGTAAGGCGACGCCACGTTTCGATGCGGGGCGCGAGTTCGTCGGTTTTATCGGCTCGTGCATCGATATCTCCGACCGCAAGAAAGGCGACGAGCGGCTGTTGCTGGCAGGTAAGGTATTCGAGGCGGTGCGCGAGTCGATCATGGTCACCGACGCGAATCACATCGTGGTCGCCGTCAACCCAGCCTTCAGCGAGATGACGGGCTTCACTGCGGAAGAGGCGGTTGGCAATACGCCTGCGATCCTGCAGTCTGGTCGGCACGGCAAAGAATACTATGCTGCGATCTGGCGCGCCGTCGAGCAGGACGGTTCCTGGCAGGGCGAGTTTTGGAACCGGCGCAAGAGCGGGGAGCTGTTCGCCGTGCTGGAAACCATCGTGGCGGTACGCGACGAAGCCGGAGCCACGGTCAACTACATAGGTGTGTCTAGCGATATTTCGAGCCTGAAGGAGGCGGAAGAGCATATCCACCACTTGGCCTACTACGATCCACTGTCGGGTTTACCGAACCGGCGCTACCTCCTGGAGCGCGCTGAATATGCCCTGGCCCTTGCCGAGCGCCGCAAGGAAGCGTTGGCGGTGCTGTTCCTCGATGTGGACCATTTCAAGGATGTCAACGATTCGCTGGGCCATCAGGTGGGCGACGATCTGTTGGTCCGGCTAGCGCAGCAGTTCAGGGACTTCACGCGGGAGACGGATACCATCGCCCGGCTGGGCGGCGATGAGTTTGCGCTGCTGCTGCCCGATCTGGGACGCGACGGTGCTTCGCAGATTGCCGACCGCATTTTGATCGCGCTGCGCAAGCCGTTCGAACATTCCGGGCAGAGCTTCGCGGTGACGGGATCTATCGGAATCAGCTTATATCCGCATGATGGTACAGACTTTGAAACTTTGCTGCGGAATGCGGACACCGCGATGTACCACGCCAAGCAGGAGGGCCGCAATCAGTTCCGCTTCTACGACGGCCGGATGAACGTGGACATTCTGGCACGCCTGACGGTGTTGTCCGAGCTTAGGGAGGCCATACCTGCAGGAGAACTGCGGACCTTCTTCCAGCCCGAAATCAATCTGGCTGACGGGCGGCTGATCGGTGCCGAGGCGCTGGTGCGCTGGCAGCACCCGGAGCGCGGCATGCTTTCGCCGGATCAGTTCATTCCGGTGGCGGAAAGCAACGATCTGATCGTCGCGATCAGCGACTGGGTGTTGGAGGATACCTGCCGTCATCTGGCCCAATGGAAAAAGGCCGATTTGCCCTCGATTACCGTTGGCGTCAATCTCGCTGCCCGTCATTTCCGCGATCCCCGGCTGGTGAGCCGGGTGCAGGAACTGCTCTCCCGCTATGGTGTGGCCGGTTCGGCTTTGCAACTGGAGCTGACCGAATCCACTCTGCTGGATGCCGATTCGCATACGATGACCGTATTGCAGGGATTGATCGAACTGGGATGTACGCTGTCCATCGATGATTTCGGCACGGGCTATTCCAGCCTGTCCTATCTCAAGAACCTGCCTATCGCGACGCTGAAGATCGATCGGAGCTTCGTCCGCGACATCGCCTTTGACGCAGACGATCGGACCATCTCCGGCACAGTGGTTGCGCTCGGCCACAGCCTGGGCCTCAAGGTGATCGCAGAAGGCGTTGAAACCGAGGAGCAGCGGCGCATTCTACTGGAGCAGGGCTGCGACTTCGGCCAGGGCTATTTGTTCTCGCGTCCCCTGGCATCTAAGGAGTTCACCAAATGGCGCATGGAGCATGCGCTGCGGCTGGAGTCGGATGCCCTCTACCGCACCCCGGGGACTCGTTAGCGCGATCCGGTTCGTCGGATCGCGCTAAAACAACTGCTTGATCCAGGACTCTCCGCCCGAGTCCGTGCCGTCGGCGCAAGGCGCCCAGGCCGAAGGTTCCGACCCTTTGATAAATGGCAGTTCCCGAGTCCGCGGGCAGCCGTCGTCGGCTCTCAAGCCGGTATCCGGATCGATTCGGGCTGTGCCGATATTGTCAGGGGGCATCAGATCCAGCGGTTCTTTCGCGACCTTCTGCAGCGCGGCTCCCCAGATCTGCAGGGCTCCGCGTGCGCCGGTCAGGCCGGCCGGCTGGTTGTCGTCGCGCCCCACCCATACCACTCCGGTGTAATCTCCGCTGAATCCAGCGAACCAGCTGTCTCGCATGTCATTAGTCGTTCCGGTTTTCCCGGCTACGTTGAAGTCTTCAGGCAGGTAGCTGTACACCGAGCGCCCGGTTCCTTCGTGCATGACTTCCTGAAGAATGGTATTGACCAGATAGACCGCGCCAGGGTCTACGGTTTGGTGAACCTCCAGTCCGAACCGCTGCAGCGTTTGGCCGTCCTGAGCCAGCACTGCTTGAATTCCGCGCAGGGGCGTGACGAAACCGTCGCTCGCGAGCGTCTGGTAAAGGGTCGCGACCTCGATCGGCGACAGATTGGCCGCGCCCAGCAGCAGCGAAGGGTAGGTGTCCACTGCGCGGTCTACGCCCAACTTTTTGAGGGTCTCTGCGGTGCGTTCGACACCGATGGCGAGGCCCAACCGCACCGTCGCCAAGTTATAGGAATTTGCCAGTGCCGTGTGCAGGGGCACTTGCCCGTGCTCCTTGCCGTCGTAGTTTTTCGGGAACCAGGGTTTGCCTCCGCCGTCGACCTTGACGGATTCGTCCTGCAAGGGTGTCGCGACGGTATAGCCGCTCGGTTGCTCCAAAGCGGTGAGATAGACCACGGGCTTGTACAGCGAACCGATCTGGCGTACCGCATCCAGCGCGCGGTTGAAGCCGGTGGATTCGGCGTCGCGGCCGCCAATGAATGCCGCGATCTCGCCATTGGAGCGGCGGGTGAATACGGCGGCGGCTTCCAGGCGCTCTTCGGGACGGGTCGAGTGGTCGAGGCGGGCCAGGGTCTTGGCGACGGCGGCTTCCATGTGTTCTTGGGCGAAAACGTCCAGCGTGGTGAAAATGCGCAGGCCTTCCGAAGTCAGGTCTTCGGGGCGGTATTGCTCCTGCAGCTGGCGTTTGACCAGATCGAGGAAAGCCGGGTAGCGGCTAACGGCTTGGTGCGGGTTCTTGATCACGTCCAACGGACGCTGTTTGGCGGCGGCGGCTTGGGCCTCCGTGACGAAACCCTGTTCCGCCATGGCGTCCAGGACGCGGTCGCGCCGCTCGCGGCTACGTTCGGCATGCTTGAGCGGGTCGTAGTAGGTCGGCCCGCGCACCAGAGCGACCAGAAGAGCGACGTGGTGCAACTCCAGCTCGTTGAGCGCCCGGCTGAAATAATACCGGCTTGCCAGTCCGAACCCGTGGATGGCGCGGGTGCCGTCCTGTCCTAGATAAATCTCGTTGAGGTAGGCTTCGAGGATCGCGTCCTTGCTGTAGCGGGCTTCGAGGATCATCGCCATGAAGGCTTCACTGATCTTGCGTTCTAAGCTGCGTTCGGAACTGAGGAAGAAGTTTTTGACCAGCTGCTGGGTCAGGGTGCTGCCGCCCTGGACGATGCCGCCCGCTTTGACGTTCTGCCAAGTGGCCCGAAGTATGGCCTTGGGCGAGAGTCCAAAGTGCTCGTAGAAATCGCGGTCTTCGACGGCGAGCAGGCCGTCGATCAGGGACTTCGGCACCTCGTTGAGCTTCACTAATATCCTGTCCTCCTTCAGCGCAGGATAGAAGCTGCCGATCTGCGCGGGTTCTAGCCTGGCCAGGGCTTCGGTGCCGTTCGAGTCTAGATCCTCCAGTGTCTGCACGGTGCTCCGGCCGAACGTGAGCTTGAGGCTGCGTGAGGCTTCCGTTTTGTCGGGAAATACGAACTCCCTGGTGCGCAGGCGCACCTCGCTGCCGCTGCGCGCGTACGATCCTTGCGACGAAAGGCTGGGGTCGCTGCGGTATTTGAGCTGGTCCAGCATCCACACCAACTGTTCTGCTGACACCGGCGCCTCGGCATAAAGCTCCACCGGCATGGCGTAAACCTTCGCGGGCAGCGCCCAGCGCTGACCCTCGAATTTCGCGCGGATGATGGCGTCCTGGTAGACGAGATAAGCGACCAGGGCGGCCGCGATGAGAGGGGCCAGGACGTATAGAATCCGTCGGGCCACAGGTATCGAACTACGGGGAGTTTGCGTCACTGAAAATCACCGGAAGAGGTTCCGCGTGCGTGTCTGGCGTCAGGCGGAACGGGGTAGATAGGGCTCCAGTAGACTGACCAAAACGTCCGCATGCGCGGGGTTGGCATTCAGAGCTGGAATGTAGCGGTATCGTTCGCCGCCTGCCTTGAGGAACTCCTCCCGGTTGGCGATGGCGATTTCTTCCAGGGTTTCCAGGCAGTCCACGGCGAAGCCGGGGCATACCACGTCCACTTGCCGGATGCCTTGGGCGGGGAGTTCGCGCAGACTGTCGATGCAATAGGGTTTGAGCCATTCGGCGCGGCCGAAGCGCGATTGGTAGGCCAGCAGCCATTCCCCGTCGCTCAGTTCGAGCAAGCCGGCGATCTTGCGCGCCGTATCCTTGCACTGGCTGGCGTAAGGATCGCCCAGATCGGTGCAGCGTTGCGGCAGCCCGTGGAACGAAAACAGCAAGCGTTCGGGGCGGCCGTGGTCCTGCCAGAACGAGCGGATGCTGGCGGCGACGGCTTCGAGATAGGCCGGCGCACGGTAATAGTCGCTGATGAAATGCAGGCTGGGTATGTAGCGCCAGGGTTTTACCGCGCCGCAAACGGCGTCGAATACCGAGCCGGTTGTAGCCGCGGAATATTGCGGATACAGCGGCAGGACGACGAGGGTATCGGCTTGGGTCTTGAGGACTTCCAGCTTGGACCGGATCGAGGGGGTGCCGTAGCGCATGGCGGCTTCGACGGCAGCGAACCGGGTATCGGAAGCTAGCGCATCGCGCAAATCTTGCGTGAGCATCAACAAGGGCGATCCGCGTTCGGTCCAGATGCTTCGATACGCGCGAGCCGATTTTTTCGGCCTGACTCGCAGAACGATCAGGTTGAGAATCAGCCACCACAGAGCGCGGGGAATCTCGACCACGCGCGGATCGGACAAGAATTCGCGCAGGTAGCGCCGAACCGCTTTCGGCGTAGGCGCGTCTGGCGTGCCCAGGTTGACGAGCAGGACACCGACGCGGACGTTGCCGGAATTCATGGCGCTGCTAGCGGTTGATCAGGTCCAGGAATTCCGCTCGGGTGCTGCTGTGGTTACGGAACAAGCCGAGCATGGAGGAGGTGGTCATGACCGAATTCTGCTTCTCGACGCCCCGCATCATCATGCACAGGTGTTTGGCCTCGACGACCACGGCGACGCCCTTGGGGTTGACCGCCTGCTGAATGGCATCGGCAATCTGCTTGGTCAGGCGCTCCTGAATCTGCAACCGGCGCGCATACATCTCCACGATCCGCGCGATCTTCGACAAGCCGATGACCTTGCCTTGGGGGAGGTAGCCGACGTGGCACTTGCCGATGAACGGCAACAAATGGTGTTCGCACAGCGAATATAGCTCGATGTCTTTGACGATCACCATGTCTTCCGTATCGGCTTCGAAGACCGCATTGTTGAGGACGCTTTCCAGCGACCGATGGTAGCCGCTATTGAGAAACCTGAATGCGCTCGCCGCCCGCTTCGGGGTGTCGGCTAGGCCTTCGCGGGAGACGTCTTCGCCGATCTCTTGGATCAGCTGGCTGAACATATTTTCCATCGCACTGTGCATCGGTGAGCCTCTTAAACAGGTGAAAGGGCGGAAGCCGTCCGTCCGGCTCGGCTCCCGTTTCCATGGATTTCTTCGGCGCCTAGAGAGCACGCGGCTTGCAGCAACAGCGTTTCGTCGGCGCCTCGCCGGGAGGCGCCTTCGCTGATGTGGCGGCGCCAGCGCTTTCCTCCCGGTGCGGCATGGTACAGCCCCAGGATGTGGCGGGTGAGGGCGTGCAGGCGGGTGCCCTTAGCGAGTTCTGCTTTAACATACGGCAGAAAGCTCTCTAGGATGTCTTCCCGCGTCCGCACCGATGCGTCTTCGCAGCCATGGAAGCGTTTATCGGCTTCCGCCAGCAAATAGGGGTTATGGTAAGCCGCCCGCCCGATCATGATACCGTCGCACCAGGCAAGCTGCCGCCCGGCTTCGTCCAAAGACTGAATCCCCCCGTTGAGTATGATCTTGAGTTCGGGCAGATCGGTCTTGAGCCGTTGGACCACATCGTAGCGCAATGGCGGCGCCCGCCGGTTATCCTTGGGCGACAGACCTTGCAGCCAGGCTTTGCGGGCGTGAACGATGAAAGTACGGCAGCCGGCCTGCGCGACGGTGGTGACGAAGTGGAACAGCTCTTCGTAGGAGTCGCGCTCGTCGATGCCGATGCGAGTCTTGACGGTCACCGGCACCGAGACCGTTTCGCACATGGCGCTTACGCAGTCTGCTACGCGCTGGGGGTCGGCCATCAGACAGGCGCCGAAACGGCCGGTCTGTACCCTAGGGCTTGGACAGCCTACGTTGAGGTTGATTTCGTCGTAGCCGCAGGCTTGGGCGATTTTTGCGCAGTCCGCTAGATCCTTGGGCACGCTTCCGCCTAGCTGGATCGCCAGCGGGTGCTCGGCAGAATGGAAACCCAGCAGTCGCTCCCGGTCGCCGTGCAGGATGGCCGCGGTCGTCACCATTTCGGTATACAACAAGGCGTGGCGAGAGATCAGCCGCAGAAAATAGCGGCAGTGGCGGTCCGTCCACTCCATCATCGGCGCGACGCAAATGCGCCGGCTGGTTGTCGGGGCGCAGGTCTCAGAGGGGAGCATGGGTGGGGGTGATCATCCGGCGTGCAAGCCGGACATGAGGGGGTTCAACGGAGCTTCACGGCCCTGAATTCCTTTCGGAAGGACCGGCCAGGAATGCGTTTTGCCGCCGGGTTTGTTGCGGGAGGCGGCGCCCGCTCAGCCATGCACCGCTCAGCAGCAACGTGCTCGCCCCAAGGGCGCCGACACCGAGATAGAGCAGCTTTTCGAATTCGATCCATTCGCGCGGGACTTGAACAGCGGCGGTTTCCTCTGACGATGCCTGCGTGGGCCGGTAGCGTTCGTGTTCTCCGGCGGTATTGAGTCGTCCGCCTTGGGTCGCGTAATTCTGCAGAAAGCGGAGCTCCGATTTCAGCGCCTCCAACAGTCCGGCTTCATCCTGGCCGAAGCGCCCGCTCTGAACGCTTTTTTCCAGCGTCCTGAGCTTGTTTTCCACCGAGTCCTTCATCAGGCCCGCTACCCGTCCCTGCAGCGATTCAAGTTCGTTCTGGTACTGCTGCAAGTCGGGATTTTGCAAGGCGGTACGCTCGCCGGAGGAAGCATTCAGCTCTTTGACCAGGTTTTCCCCGCGCCAAAGTATCCCCGCCATAATCGCCAGGGCCGCCCACAGGCATAAGATGCCCGCCGTGCGCAGCCAGGACGCCGCCTGGGAGCCGTCTCGGGCTCCCTCCGTGCGGGCGAGCGCAATATTGCCGAAAGCCGGGCTGGGATGGTTGTGGGACATCTTGCTCCCCCTATTATCCATGGATGCTGACGGTAGGTTTACGCGAACTCACAAAAGTTCCGCAGGGCCAGAAACAACGCCCAAATATGACAGATCGCCGATAGCCGGTCAATTTCATCCAGACCGGGCGGCCTGCATGATCGAGAGCATGTCGGCGACCGCCGGTCCGAGCCCGGTGAACAGCGCACGCGCTACGATGGCATGGCCGATATTCAGTTCGACGATCTGCGGAATTTCGCAAATTGCTGTCACGTTCGAATAGGTCAGGCCGTGGCCGGCGTTGACCTGGAGGCCCAGTGCCGCCGCTGCCGCCGCTGCCCGGCGGAGGTGCTCCAGCTCCCCAGCTTGAGCGGTGGGTGTTTCGGCATCGGCATAACGGCCGGTGTGCAGTTCGACGACTGGAGCGCCGGTGCGGGCGGCGGCTTCGATCTGGTCGGTATCCGGGTCGATGAACAAAGAAACCTCGATGCCGGCATCGCCAAGCCGCCGGCAGGCTCCGCTGATCCGTTCGAAGTGGCCCAGAACGTCTAGGCCGCCCTCGGTAGTCAGCTCCTCCCGCCGCTCCGGTACCAGGCAGCAGGCGGCGGGGCGAACGCGGCTTGCGATGGCCACCATTTCGCCGGTCACCGCCATTTCGAGGTTGAGCCGGGATTGGAGCTGGCCGCGCAGAAGCTCGATATCCTTGTCCTGGATATGGCGGCGGTCTTCCCGCAGATGGGCGGTGATGCCGCCGGCTCCCGCCTGTTCGGCGATGAAGGCCGCGTGCAATACGGCGGGGTAGGGCGTGCCGCGCGCTTGCCGGATGGTCGCTACGTGGTCGATGTTTACGCCTAGCCTGATTTTGCTGTAGGAATTCACTCGGGGTCTGTCTGCTTAGTGCGGTGTCGGCCTGCCGGGTAAGGCCTTATTCATTTAACGGCATCCGGGGTGATACGGTCGCCGATGGTGACGGAAGTTTGCCATTTGGTGGCAGGAGCGCGCTCCTGGAAGTAGCGTAATTCGATTTGGGTGTTTTCGCCGGCTTTGGAGAAAAGAGAGAGCTTGCCGGTCTTGCCGGGTTGCTCTGACGCCTGCCAGTCCTTGCCCAGGCATCGGCCGGCGAGTTTTACGTTTTCTTCGTAGTTTTCGCGGGCGGTGGTCTGGTCGCTTTCTTGCCAGACACAGTTATAAGTGAACCGTCCGCCGCCCCAATCCAATACGTCGCAGTCGGTTCCGGGGAATATCGGCTTGGTGTCCCAGCGATTGGCCAGGGGATCTACCACTACGTTGAGTTTAATGTCTTTGAAGTCCGAGTCGGCTTGGCTGACGACATGGCCCAAGGATTTGCAGATTTCGGCTTCAGAGGGCGCGGCTGTCTCAACCGTCTGATGGGCGCAGGCGGCGAGCAGGCAGACGGCGCCCGCGGCGATCGCTTTGTTTACGGAAGAAAGAGCAGGACGGTTGGCGAAATACATGACACTCCTCCATTCATTTCATGTGTCGTCGATTTTGGTGTCTGGCTACGCAGAACGCGATACGTCACTGTAGAGTGCCGATCCCGAAGCCGCTCCATGGTATCAGCAAAATTTACCCATTTCATTTGCAGCTATTCGTCCTTGCCCGTTCGCCAGAATGTCCCGCAGAGGTGTATTTGTTGACGATGACGATATTTCTTCCGTCGCGGCGCTGGTAGCGTACGGCGTCCATCATTCGCATCACCAGATGGATGCCTAGCCCGCCGATCCGGCGTTCTTCCAACCCCCGTTCTACGTCCGGTGCCGGCACTGCGGTGGGATCGAAGGCATCGCCGTCGTCGGCTACGGTCAAGGAAATCAGATTGCCGCTCAAGGCGAGGTCGATGTCTATTTCACCGCGCGCTCCTTCCCTGTAGCCGTATTTGATAGCGTTGGTCGCGAGTTCCTCCAAGACGAGCATCAGCTGTACAGTGACGGCTTCAGGCAGTCCTGACGAAGCGCAGAAGGCTTCCATCTCGTCCATGACCGCGATCAAAGCCTCTATTCCGGACACGATTCTTCGTTCAAACTTCAGGGGTTCAAGCCCGCGTTCGGTCGTTTCCATGGGGACTCGGGATGGGTTTGGGTTAGAAAAACCGATGCTAGAATAGCGCCGCGCCAGGTAGGGGTGTACCCCTGCTACGGATGGCCGCGAAAGAGCCGCTCAAATATCTTAGGACGGAAATCGTGCAAGAGTCTCACAGCAAAGACAAGGGCGAGTGCGGAACCGAAAGCTCCTGCTGCGATCTCGACCGCTTTGTCGCCGGGGTTCAGGGGTTCAAGAACCGCTTCTACGAGCGCTATCCCGAGCACATGCAGAAACTCGTCACGGAGGGGCAGCGTCCGGTAGCGCTGATGATCGCCTGCAGCGATTCTCGGGTCGATCCGGCACTGCTACTGAATGTGGCGCCGGGCGATTTATTCGTAGTACGCAACGTCGCCAATTTGGTTCCGCCGTATCGTCCTTCGCAGGGACCTGACGGCGTAGGAGCCGCACTGGAATATGCCGTGCACCATCTCGAAGTGCCGCACATCATCGTGCTGGGGCATGCTCAATGCGGCGGCATCAAGGCCTTGCTCAACATGGCGACGGGTTCCGGGTTTCCGAGCGACTTCATCGGTGAATGGGTGTCGATGGCCATGGATGCCTGCTGGCAGTATGTGCCGAATAAGGATGGCGAAGGGATGAGGCAGGTGTCTCTGGAACGGCTCAAGGATTATTCCTATCTGGTCGAGCGCGCCGCCATTCAAGGTTCCCTGGCGAACCTATTGACGTATCCCTGGGTCAAGGAGGCCGTGGAAGCAGGACGGTTGTTCCTGCAGGGCTGGTGGTTCGATCTGGAGTCTGGCGATCTCTGGGTGACCAGCGGCGACAATACTCAGTTCCTGCCTGTGACCGACTGACCCGCGGTTCCTTTACGCATGAAAAAGCCCGAAAGCGTCGTCTATTGGCTCAAGGACAAGCCGCCGGCCGCGATTTCCTTATTCGTAAGCCTGCAGCAGCTTTCTTTCCTCGGCGTTTACCTCGTGATCTCGCCTTTGTTCATAATGGCCGAGAACATAGACAACGAGTCGTCCCAGGCGTTGATCGCCATGACGCTGCTGGTTTCGGGTATCGGGGTCATGCTGCAGGCCGCAGGAAGATTCGGCATCGGCTCGGGCTATTTCTGCCCCTTGCAGGTCACTTCGGCTTCTTTCGCGACTATGGAGCTGGCAAGGGTCTCAGGCGGCCTGCCGCTCGCCTTCGGCATGGTCGGTGTAATGGGCCTCTCGCAGATCGTGTTCGGCGAACTGTTCCGGCGTATGCGCGGTATTTTCTCGGTGCAGCTCGCGGGCGTCGCCGTGACCTTGATCGGCCTGGGTCTCGGTTACAGGGGCGTGGTGTTGATGGGCGGGATCGATGCGCCCGGCGGGCTGTGGAAACACGATATGGCGATCGGGTTTCTCGCCTTGGCGGTGATGATCGTGTGCAACGTCTGGACTTCGGGGAGTCTCCGGCTGTTTTCGGCTTTCGCGGGAATCTTCGCCGGTTTCGCCGCCAGTATTCTGGTCGATGGAGTCCGTCCGGAAGATGCCGCAAGATTTGCCCAGAGCCCCGTCTTCGCTCTGCCAAAGCTACCCGTCTTCGGCTGGGCCTTCGACGCCGGTCTCGTTATTCCCTATGTGGTCCTTGGCCTGGCGTTTTCCCTGCACGGATTCGGTGCGCTTGCCGCCGCGCAGCGTTTCAACGACGCCGACTGGCGGCATCCGGACATGGCCCAAATCTCTCACGGCATTCGGGCCGAAGGCGTCTCGAATGTGATTGCGGCTTTGGCCAACAGCCTTCCGCTGACGTCCAGCGGCGGCGCGGTGTCCCTGGCCGCGGCTACGGGCTGCACCAGCCGCTACGTCGCCTACTGGCTTGGGGGAGTCATGATATTCATGGCGCTCCTGCCCAAGATCACGCTGTTCTGGTTCGTGCTTCCTGTACCGGTGATCGGTGCCGCAGCGATTTTTTTGTCGTCTTTTACCCTCTTGACCGGGCTGCAGATGATCGCCGGCCGCCTGCTCGACAACCGCAAGGTGCTGACGGTGGGCATCGGACTGCTGCTCGGGATCAGCCATGAACCCTTGAAGCACTACTATCGCGATGAATTGCCGGCTTTCCTGGTGCCCGTGACCCAGTCGAGTGTCGCACTGGGAGTGGCAGGCGCAACCTTGCTATCGGGGCTATTCCGCATCGGCGCGGGTACGCGGCGGAGGCGGTCGTTCGTTCTGCGGGCGTCGCGGCTGGACGATGTTACCGAATACCTGGAACAGCAGGGGCGCGCCTGGGGGGCTTGCGCAGATACGGTGCGGCGCGCTGAATACGCCATCTGGCAGGCTTTCGAGATCCTCGACGACCACGAGTTCGTGGAGCGGGACGAGGATGGCAACGGCGTGGTCGAGGTAGAAACCGTGGTCGACGAGTTTACATTCGTGGTCATTGCCCGTTACCGTGGCGCCTCGATTCCGGTGGCCACGCATGCGCCGACCCATGAGGAGATGCTGGAGTCCGATACGGGCATCGTGCAAATGGCCGGTTATCTGCTTTATAAATTGGCGGATCGGGTGCGCTCGCGCGAACTCTCGAAGGGCGTGGCAGAATTTCGGCTCACATTCGTTGATTAATTCCGATGTATTTCAATTCAATTGCCATGGAGCAAATCGATGCTTGATATCACTAATGAAAACCGGGGCGAAGTGCTGATCGCCCATCTGAGCGGTCGCATCGATGCCGCCGCCTCCCGCGCCTTCGAGGAGCAAGCGTTGGCTTGGCTGGAGGCCGGAACACGCAGCCTGGTGATGGATCTTGCATCGATCAGCTATATCAGCAGCGCGGGTTTGCGGGTATTTCTGCTGATCGCCAAGAAGCTCAAGGAGGTCGACGGGTCGGTCAAACTTTGCGCATTGAGTCCGGCTGTCAACGACGTCTTCGAGATCAGCGGCTTCAGCCGGTTGTTTTCGATCTACCCGTCGCTCGATCAGGCACTCTAAGCCTGCACTGCGCGCTCGCCCGGCCTTCGGTATGAAGAAGTTTCTTCTTGTCTTCGCGGTTTTAGCATTACTTGCGGCTATCGGTGGCGCGTGGACCTTCCGCGGACACATTCGGCCGCCCATCAAGATCGGCGTTTTGCATTCGCTGACGGGTGCCATGGCCATTAGCGAAAAATCGGCCGTAGACGCCGAACTCATGGCCATCGACGAGATCAATGCAGCGGGCGGATTGCTCGGGCGCCGCGTCGAAGCCGTGGTAGCCGATGGCGCATCGGATTGGGCGACTTTCGCCCGTCAGGCAAGCCGGCTGATTACGGAGGAACAGGTCAGTGCGATCATCGGTTGCTGGACTTCGGCCTGCCGGAAGAACGTTAAACCGGTGGTCGAAAAATACAACCATCTACTGATCTATCCCATGGCCTATGAAGGCCTGGAAATCTCCAAGAACATCATTTACACGGGCTTAGCGCCGAACCAGCAGATCGTGCCGGCCTTGAAATGGAGCTTAGACAAGCTGGGGCGCCGGGTATTCCTGGTGGGGTCAGATTATGTATGGCCGCATAGCGTCAATGCCGTTCTTGGCGATTGGATCAAAGGCCTCAACGGTGAAATCGTGGGCGAGGAGTATGTCTTTTTCGGTAGCAGCGACGTCGCCGGTACGGTTCGGAAAATTGCCGCCGCCCATCCCGATGTAGTCATCAGTACAATCGCCGGCGAGTCAAATCTTGCGTTTTATCGCGTGCTGAGGGAGTCTGGCGTCCAGGCGAAAGATGTGCCGGTGGTGTCGCTTTCCGTCGGCGAAGAAGAGTTGCGCGATATCCCGGCTCGCGATGCTGCCGGGCACTATTCGGCCTGGGGCTATTTCCAGGCGGTGAACCGCGAAGAAAATACTGCTTTCGTTCAGCGATTTCGCGAGCGCTACGGCCACGACCGGGTGACGGCGGATTTTTCCGAAACGGCCTATTTCAGCATTTTACTTTGGGCCGAAGCGGTGCGCGAGGCGGGATCTCCCGATGCCGCGCTGGTCAATGAGTACATGCTCGGGCAGAGCATCGACGCGCCGGAAGGCGTGGTGACTGTCGATCCCGCGACGCGCCATACCTGGCGGTCGTTCAATATGGCGCGGATACTGGAAGACGGTCAGATGGAAATCGTCTGGTCCACCGACCACCCCATCCGGCCTGTGCCGTACCCCAGAACCCGCAGTCGCAGCGAATGGGATAATTTTCTCAACGCGCTTTACTTGGGCTGGAACCATAATTGGGCGAATCCCGTTCCGCCCGAAGATAAAAAGGGGCAGCGGCAGTGAAACTCGCGGCTTCCAGCAATAGGCACGGGACCATCGTCGGGCGCTTGCTGCGCTGGTTCCTGATCCTGGCGACGGTACCCAGCGTCGTTCTGACGCTGGTGACCAATTATCTTTCGGCCGATGCGTTGCGCGACCGCGTGCAGGGCGAGCTGATGTTTATCGCCTTGGCCAAGGCGGAGGACGTCGAAACCTATGCTTTCGAGCGGATCAGGGCGGCAGTCGTACTGCGCAACAACCATTATCTGGTTGCGGCCATGCACACGGCGCAAAAATACCAGCGCGAACCGGCGCGCTACGCTAAGGAGCTCCAGGCATTCGACGCGGATGTGCGTCCGGTGCTCGATTTCATGACGGAGAATTTGGGCTTCAAGAATCTAATCGTCTTCGATCCGCAGAGCGAAGTCTTGTACCAGGCGCACCCCGTCCAGCAACTAGGGCGCAATCTGTACGAGGGTCAGTTGAAAGATTCGGCGCTGGCCAAGGCGGTGCAGCATGCCACGACTTTGCTGGATGCCGAAATCTCCGACTTTGGCGCCTATCCGGGCAGTATCGTACCGGTGGGGTATGTGGTCACCCCGCTGTTCGACAGCGGGGGGGAACTCATCGCCATCATCGCGCTGCAGCTGGATTCTGACGAGGTTTTCGCGCCTTTCCTGGATTTCGGCGGCCTCGGCGAATCAGGTCAGACCGTCGTCGGCCTGCTCGACCATAACGAGATTCGCATCGTTTCCCCCCTGAGGCATCATCCGGAAAACACGTCTAAGCTGCGTATCCAGATGGGAGACAACTGGGCGCAAGGTATCCAAAAAGCCGTGCTGGGCAATCGCGATTTCGGTGAAATTCTCGGTATCGGCAAGAGCCGTGTATTGGCGAGCTGGACCTATCTTCCCTCGTTTCGCTGGGGGTTATCGGTGGAGATGGACGTCGACGAGGCGCTGGCGTTGGTCGACACTCAGCGTTGGGTCAACGGCGGCTTGCTGGCGTTGCTGCTGATACCGACGGCGCTGGCTGCGTTGCTGGTGTCGCGCACCATTTCCCGCCCCATAGGGGAAGCCATCGCGGCGGCCGAAACGGTGGCGGAAGGCAATCTCACGGCCAGCCTGGATAGCGACCGGGACGACGAAACCGGCAAGCTGCTGCGCGCTTTGGGGAGGATGACCGCGTATCTCAACTCCTTGGTCGGCCAAGTACAGAAATCGATCATCGAATTGGTATCCACCTCGAACACGTTGACCGCGATGAATCGGGCTCAGGAGGAGGATATTTCCGCCTTCGGCGCCACCACGAACCAGATTGCGGCAGCGTCTAGGGAAATCTCCGCAACCTCGGAAGAGTTGCTCCGCACCATGACCGACGTCACCCGCATGGCCGGAGGGACGGCCGAGTTGGCGAACGCTGGGCGCAACGAACTCGCGGACATGGAGCAGGTGATGCACACTCTGGCCGAATCGACTGGGTCCATCGCCGATAAGCTCAACGCCATCAGCGCCCGGGCGAATGACATTTCCACGATGACCACCACCATCAAGCGGGTGGCGGAACAGACCAATCTGCTGTCACTCAACGCCTCGATCGAAGCCGAGAAGGCCGGGGAATTCGGCCTTGGATTCGCCGTCGTCGCCCGCGAGATCCGCCGCCTGGCGGACCAGACCGCGGTGGCGACCCTGGATATCGAAACGGTGGTGCGGGAGATGCACGCCGCAGTCTCGGTCGGGGTGATGGAAATGGACAAATTTTCCGAACAGGTTCGGCGCGGCGTCGACGAAACCAGCCGGATTGCCCAGCAGTTTTCCCTCATCATCGAGCAAGTCGGGGAACTCACGCCGCGGTTCGACGCTGTGCACGAAGGCATGCGTTCGCAGTCCGCCGGCGCGCTCCAGATTCGGGACGCCATGGTAGCCTTGTCGGAGAGCGCTATGCAGTCGGCGCAGGCGCTGGAGGAAACCAACCGCGCTTCGCAGAAACTGGAAACCGCCATTGCCGAGTTGCGCAAAGAAATCGCCATGTTCCGCCTGTCTTGAGCGCCGAGCCGTTTGGATGCCAAGCGTCAAACGGTGTACACTCCCGCGTTCGATTTTGCGCTGCTGTAGTGTGCTTTTTTAACCCAGACGGAGAGGTTTAGGTTCCCATGTTCAGCAAGGGTATGGAGATTGCCGGATTCGATGATGAGCTCTGGTCTGCGATCCAGGACGAAGAACGCAGGCAGGAAGACCACATTGAGCTGATCGCTTCGGAGAACTATGCCAGCCCGCGGGTAATGCAGGCGCAGGGCACCGTCCTGACCAATAAGTACGCGGAAGGCTATCCCGGCAAGCGCTACTACGGCGGCTGCGAATACGTCGATGTCGTAGAGGCGCTGGCCATCGAACGCGCTAAACAGCTGTTCGGGGCGGATTATGCCAACGTACAGCCGCATTCGGGCTCCCAGGCCAATGCCGCCGTCTACATGGCCCTGCTGAATCCGGGCGACACCGTGCTGGGAATGAGCCTCGCCCACGGCGGCCATCTGACCCATGGCGCCAAGGTCAATTTTTCAGGAAAAATCTACAACGCCGTTCAGTACGGTTTGGAGCCGGCGACCGGCGAGATCGATTATGCGCAGGTCGAGGCGCTGGCCCGCGAACATCGGCCTAAGATGATCGTGGCAGGGTTTTCCGCCTATTCCCAGGTCGTCGACTGGCAGCATTTCCGTGCGATTGCCGATGCCGTCGGCGCTTGGCTCATGGTCGACATGGCCCATGTCGCCGGACTCATCGCCGTCGGCCTGTACCCCACCCCGGTGCAGATCGCCGACGTCACCACCACGACCACCCACAAGACGCTGCGTGGGCCTCGCGGCGGATTGATCCTAGCCAAGGCGAATCCGGACGTCGAGAAAAAGCTCAATTCAGTGGTCTTTCCGGGCATTCAGGGCGGTCCGCTGATGCATGTCGTCGCTGCGAAAGCCGTGGCGCTCAAGGAAGCATTGCAACCGGATTTCAAGCATTACCAGGCCTCCGTCATGGAGAATGCCGATGCAATGGCCAAGACTTTCATCGCTCGCGGCTACCGCATCGTATCCGGCGGCACTAAAAACCATCTGTTCTTGGTCGATCTGATCGAGAAAGGCATTACAGGAAAGCGGGCGGAAGAAGTCCTGGGGCAGGCACATATCACCGTCAACAAGAATGCGGTGCCGAACGATCCGCAGTCGCCGTTCGTGACCAGCGGTATTCGGGTGGGAACGCCGGCGGTGACGACCCGCGGCTTCGGCGCCGAAGAGTGCCGTTTGCTGGCTGGCTGGATGTGTGACGTCATGGACAATTCCGAAGACGAAGCGGTAATCGGGCAGGTCCGGGAAGGGGTCACCCAGTTGTGCCGGCGTTTTCCGGTCTACGCCAACTAGCAGCCTCCGGCCGCGGCTGCTCCCTGAGTCTCCTCCGTGCGGTGTCCTTTTTGCGGTGCACAAGATACCCGAGTGGTGGATTCCCGCTTATCGCAGGAGGGAGACCAGGTTCGGCGGCGGCGCGAATGCGGCGAATGCCGGGAACGCTTCACGACCTATGAGGCGGCCGAACTCAACATGCCGCGGGTTGTGAAATCGGACGGCAGCCGCCAACCCTTCCGCGAAGAAAAACTTCGGGCCGGTATGCTGCGCGCCCTGGAAAAGCGTCCCGTGCCCAGCGATTTGGTGGAAGCGGCCATCACTCGCATCAAGAAGCGTTTGCTGGCGACAGGCGAGCGGGAAGTGCCATCGCGCCAGGTCGGCGAGTATGTCATGAACGAATTGAGCCAACTCGACGACGTAGCCTATGTCCGCTTCGCCTCCGTGTACCGCCGCTTCGAAGATGTAAACCAGTTCCGCGAAGTGATCGACCGTTTGGAACACGAGTTCGAAGCGGACACCGAGTCCCGTGGCCGTCAAGCCGATGCCTTCGATGCCTGAAGCGGAAATGGCGCGTGATTGAAACGGCTGATTGGAGCGCCGAGGATTTTCGGCACATGGCGCGGGCGCTGCGCTTGGCGGAGCGCGGCGTGTATACCACCGATCCCAATCCTAGAGTTGGCTGCGTCCTGGTGCGCGAAGGCGAGATCGTCGGCGAGGGCTGGCACCAGAGGGCAGGCGGGCCGCATGCCGAAGTCGTAGCCCTGCGAGGGGCGGGCGAGCGGGCACGTGGCGCAACCGCCTATGTCACGCTGGAGCCGTGTTCGCATCACGGCCGTACCCCGCCTTGCGCCGAAGGCTTGATCCAGGCTGGGGTGCGCCGTGTGGTCGCCGCCATGGAGGATCCCAACCCCAGGGTTTCCGGGCGCGGCATGGCGCTACTGGAGCAGGCCGGCATCGCAGTTTCCTGCGGCTTGCTTGAGCACGATGCAGAGGGCTTGAACCCAGGATTCGTCAAGCGTATGCGTTCGGGCCGGCCCTATGTTCGAAGCAAGTTGGCCATGAGCCTCGACGGGCGCACTGCGCTTGCTTCGGGCGAAAGCCGTTGGATTACGGGCGATGCGGCGCGGCGCGACGTGCATCGCTTGAGAGCGCGCAGTTCCGCTGTCGTGACCGGCATCGGCACCGTGCTGGCCGACGATCCGGCGCTGACCGTGCGGCTGGGAGATGATTTCGAACTGGAGCCGCCGGCGCGGGTAGTGCTGGACAGCCGTCTGCAGTCATCGCCGCACGCGCAGATATTCCGCCAGCCCGGCCGTGTCCTGGTCATTACCGGGGAGGCGAAGCCTTTGGCGCGGCAACGGCTGGCCGAGGCGGGCGTAGAAGTGGTCGAGGTGGGCACGGACACCGCGGGGAGGCCAGATCTGGCCGAGGTCGTGAACGCGCTGGGGCGCATGGAGTTCAACGAGGTGCTGTTCGAGGCCGGGGCAATCTTGAACGGCGCGCTGCTGGCAGCCGGGGCGGTCGACGAATGGATCGTCTACCTTGCGCCTTGCGTCCTGGGCGATGACGGACGCGGTCTGTTCCGGTTGCCCGGTTTCGCCCGCATGGCCGATCGGCCTGAGCTGGAGATCCAGGATATCCGGCAGGTCGGGAAGGATCTGCGTCTGACGCTCCGCCAGCTCGCTTGATATCGCCGGCTTGAGAGATTTTTACAGCATGTTTACAGGCATAATACAGGCGAAGGGCTGGCTCCAGTGCAAGGAGCCGCGGGTCGGCGATTTCCGTTTGACGGTTGCCACCGGCAAATTGCCGATGGGTGATGTGGCGCTAGGCGATAGCATCGCCGTCAACGGCGTTTGCCTGACCGCGGTCGAATTAGGTACCGGCAATTTCTCTGCCGACGTGTCCCGCGAAACGTTGGCGCGGACTACGCTCGGCGAGCTGGCGTCTGGGGCGGCGCTCAACCTCGAATTGGCGCTGACGCCTTCGACCCGGCTGGGCGGCCACATCGTTAGCGGCCATGTCGACGGTATCGGCATCGTCAGTTCCCGCAGCGAAGACGGCCGGTCGCTGCGTTTCCGCATCGAGGCGCCCGCGAATCTGGCGAAATACATCGCTGAAAAGGGCTCGGTCTGCGTCGACGGCATTAGTCTTACGGTCAACGGCGTCGACGGCTCTGCGTTTGAGATCAATATCGTTCCCCATACGCTGGCCGAAACCACGCTGGGCGAGATGCGTGCCGGGGGCCGGGTCAACCTGGAGGTCGACTTGCTGGCGCGTTATCTGGAACGGATCATGCTGGGCGAGGCTGCGGCGCGTCCGTCCGGCGCTTTGACGCGCGAACTGCTGCGCGACCATGGATTCTGCACGGAATGACCTTGAACACGATCGAAGAAATTATCGAAGACATCCGCCAGGGGCGGATGGTCGTCATCATGGACGACGAGGACCGGGAAAACGAGGGCGATTTGGTGATGGCGGCCAGCTACGTGCGACCGGAAGACATCAACTTCATGGCGCGCTACGGCCGCGGCCTGATCTGCCTGACGCTGACCCGCGAGCGCTGCCAGCAGCTGCGGTTGCCGCTGATGGTGAACGAGAACCGCACGCCGCATTCGACCAATTTCACGGTATCGATCGAAGCTGCCAGCGGGGTGACCACAGGCATCTCGGCCAGCGATCGCGCCCGCACCATCCAGTGCGCGGTCACCGAGCAGGCCAAGCCCGAGGACCTGGTTCAGCCTGGCCACGTGTTCCCGCTCATGGCCCAGCCCGGCGGCGTGCTCAACCGCGCCGGCCATACCGAGGCGGGCTGCGATCTGGCGCGACTGGCCGGCACGGTACCGGCGGCGGTGATCGTAGAGATCCTCAACGAAGACGGCTCGATGGCGCGGCGCGCGGATCTGGAGCGCTTTGCCGAACTGCACGGTCTCAAGATCGGTACCATCGCCGATCTGATCCGCTACCGCATGCAGAACGAGCAGACGGTGGAACGCATCTGCGAGTGCGATTTCCCGACCGAGTACGGCCGCTTCCGTTTGCATGCTTACCAGGACCGCCTGGACAACAAACTCCACCTGGCGCTGACTCTCGGCGATATTTCCGGCGAAGAGCCGGTATTGGTCCGGGTCCACGGGCGCAACCTGCTGACCGATTTGTTCGGCGTGCGCCGGGGCGAGGTCGGCGTATCGCTGCGTGCGGCGATGCAGCGGATCGCCGACGAGGGGCGGGGCGTGCTGGTGGTGATCCGCAACGAGGAGGACGACCGCTGTCTGGTCGAGCGCATCCATCACTACCAGATGGAAGACCATGGCGTGGACATCGGCCACCGCGAGGAGCCCGGCGTGGACTGGCGCACTACGGGCACCGGCGCGCAGATTCTTGCCGACCTGGGGGTCCGGAAATTCCGGGTCCTGGGCGCTCATAAGAAATACCTGGGGCTTTCCGGCTATGGTCTGGAAGTCGTGGACTATGTAACAACCGACTGATCGGGAACCGAAATGGCTCATATCAAGACTTTCGAGGGCGGCATGAGCGCCGCCGGCATGCGCGTTTGCCTCGTGGCATCGCGTTTTAATAGTTTCATCGTGGATCATCTGGTCAGCGGCGCGATCGATATCCTGGTGCGTCACGGCGCTAGCCGGGAAGACATCCACATTGCGAAAACTCCGGGAGCTTACGAGCTGCCGCTGGCGGTCAAGAAAATCGCCGATTCCGGCCGCTACGACGCGATCATTGCGCTGGGCGCGGTGATCCGCGGGTCCACCCCGCACTTCGATTACGTTGCAGGCGAATGCGTCAAAGGTTTGGCGACGGTTTCCCTGCAGCACGGTCTGCCGGTCGCCTTCGGCGTGCTAACGGTGGATACCATCGAGCAGGCGGTGGAACGGGCCGGCACCAAGGCCGGGAACAAGGGCGCCGAGGCGGCCTTGTCCGCGGTCGAAATGGTCAACCTGCTGCGCCAGCTGGAGGCCGAATGAGCCTTGCGCGGACACTGGCGCGCCGGGCCGCCGTACAAGCCGTTTACCAATGGCAGCTGGCGCGCGACAGCTTGCCGGAAATCGAGCGGCAGTTCATCGAGGAACTGCAGCAAACCAAGTCGCTTTATCGTCGCCATACCGGCGGTTTCGAATTGAATCCGGCGGAACGGGACCTGCTCGAAGAGCTGCTGGAAAAATACGGCCGCTCGCTCGAGTTGGGTGAGGAGGAGGCCGAAGACGAGACGCTGGAGCAGCGGGCCAGCAAATGCCAGATTCCGGACGTGCAAGTCAGCTACTTCAAGGAGTTGCTGCACGGCGTCGCCGGCAATCTCGCCTCGCTGGACGCCGCGCTGGGCAAGTACATCGACCGGCCGGTCGAGGAGATCGACCCCGTAGAGCGTGCGATTTTGCGCATCGGCTGCTACGAATTTCTGCGCCGCCCGGAAACCCCGTACCGGGTCATCCTGAATGAGGCCATCAATCTCGCCAAAGAGTTTGGCGCGGCCCAGAGCTACCGCTACGTCAACGGTATCCTAGACAAGGTGGCGCACGAGTGCCGAGCGGCGGAAATGGCCGCCCGCCGACGCGGCTGAGTCCTAGGCGCGCCATGCAGGCTGCCGGCGAATTTGAGATCATCGGGCGGTACTTCGCCGGACAGCGAATCGCTCACCGGGAAACCGAGCTAGGCATAGGCGACGACTGTGCGGTGCTGAAGTTTGTGGCCGAGACTAGGCTGGCGCTGACTACCGATACTCTGGTCGCCGGTGTGCATTTTTTTTCCGATGCCGATCCCGAGCGGCTCGGTCACAAGGCGCTGGCGGTCAATCTGAGCGATCTCGCCGCGATGGGCGCCAGGCCGCAGTGGGCTTTGCTGGCATTGACCCTGCCCGAAAGCGACTCGGAATGGCTGTCCGCCTTCGCTCGGGGATTCTTCCGGTTAGCCGAGCGCTATGGGGTCCAGCTCATCGGCGGCGATACCACGCGCGGCCCCCTGGCCGTCACCGTGCAGGCTCTGGGCATGCTGGCAGGGAATACGGCGATAGCGCGCTCCGGCGCCCGTCCCGGCGACTCAGTTTATGTGACAGGAAGTCTCGGCTTGGCCGGACTGGGATTAAAGCTCAAACAGGGAACGGCAAAAGCCTGGGATCGAGCGGCGCTCGACAAGCTGGAAACGCCCGAGCCCCGGGTCGGCTTCGGCTTGCGCCTGCATGAATTCGCTACCGCCTGTATCGACATTTCGGACGGCTTGGCGGCGGATCTGGGGCATATTCTCGAACAGAGCGGGGTGGCGGCCGAGGTCGATTGCGAGCTGTTGCCGTTATCGCCCACCGTTCGCGGCTACCTTGCCGACACCGGCGACTGGGATCTGCCACTGAGCGCCGGCGACGATTACGAGTTGTGCTTCACCGCTCCACCAGGAGCCGACCAAGCCATCCGGCGTGCTGCCGAGGCGACGGGCGTTCCGGTGAGCCGGATCGGTACGATCCTTCCCGGCTCCGGCCTCAGCCTGCAGCGCGCCGGCCGACCGTTCAGTCTGAGCCGTCCGGGCTATCTGCATTTTTCCGCCGGGGAGGCATGAGGATGGCAGAGCGCCGCATCGACAGTCGGGTGCTGAGCGATCCCTGGTGCCTGATCGCCGTGGGGTTCGGTTCCGGGCTGGCGCCCAAGGCGCCCGGCACCTTTGGAACCTTGGCCGCCATCCCGGTTTACCTCGCGTTTTCTTACTTGCCGCCGGCATTTTACACCGCGGGCGTCTTGCTGTTCTTCGCCCTGGGCGTGCCGGCCTGCGGGTGTTGCGGAAGGATTCTGGGCAAAACCGATCATTCGGCGATCGTGTGGGACGAGGTGGTCGGTTTTCTCGTCACCATGTGGGGCGTTGCGGCCTCATGGCAGAGCCTCCTGCTGGGCTTCGTCCTGTTCAGATTCTTCGACATCGTCAAGCCCTGGCCGATCCGCGTGATCGACCGCCGCACCCGCGGCGGCTGGGGCGTCATGCTGGACGACGTCGTCGCCGGCGCGTTTTCTGCCCTGATTTTGCACCTACTCGTCGTTTCACGGACGATTTGAGGCTGGCGGACTGCCGTTCTCGGGTCGACCATCGCTATCCCTGCCGTGCCATGGTGCCTTTCTTCATGAAACCTATTCGGAACCGAATGGTCCCGTAGTCGAGAGCGGCTGCGCAGAGGCCGTTCGGTTTGCCGCGCCGCGGTACGACGGTTAAAGTGCCAAGAACCGGAATCATGGGTAGATGATTCGGGACAATTGGTAGACCGGATATGGATGGGCAGGTAGGGGATTTGACTCAATTCGGTATCGGGGAGTAAGTTATTTGCCACAGGCGTATACCGGGTCGCCCGGCGTGCGTCTCTAAGGCTGTCAGAGCCGGCCCGACAACAACTCATCTAAAGGGGTAACCACGCCATGTCTAGACGCATTACTAAGGATTGCGACGACAAATCTGCAGGCATCCGTTTTCATATCAGCTCCGCGCGCATGTCGATGAACAAAATGAGCTTCGTCGCGTTTCAGCGCTTTTTGGACGATATGGAGCGGTCGATGTACCGGTGTTCGGAATGCGACTGGCGTGGGCGGGGTAGGGATCTCGTTCCCATGGAGCAGGACTCGAGCGACAGCTATGCCATCGGCTCGGACGCCGAAACCTGGTATGCCTGTCCAAACTGCGAATGCGAAATCGGCGTTGAAACGCCTCTTATGCGGCCTGCCGACTAGGCTGCGACTGCGGGGGGCCTGTGCCGTTCTCCACGGCTTTGGCGTCCCGCCTTGTCTACCGCTTCGTTTTCTTCTTGCGCACACCGCTTGCCCGTGGGCTGTGTCCGGCACGTCTTCTCCTGTTGTGTTAAATCACACAAGACAACTTCCCCGATGGTTGAGGATGGTTGTGAGGCATCAGGTAATTCAAAGGGATATATCTTCAATGCGGCGCGGCTTGAAGTTTGCATCATCGGCGGGCCGGAGCACCCTCCGGCAATAGCGAATCTTGTGATCCCAAGGCGCTTAATTCCTGAGAATGAAAATAATGAGGCATAAAAAGATGATGAAGAAGCTGCTGCTTGTCGCCGTACCCGCCGTATTGTTCAGCACGCAACTCCAGGCTGGTTGCAAAACCAGTGACTTGCAGGGCAACTGGGTGTTCTATCAAGCCGGGATGAGCCAGATGGAAGGCTTCCACACTGGGCGCTGTGACGTCACTTTTACCAACAAAGGCAGAGACTCGTCGGCCGACTGCGAGATGAATATGATGGATGGGTCCGTAATGAATTTTAAAATGACGGGGACCGCAGTCATAGATCCAACATTTTGTCGATTCACAATCGAGTTCGCATTCACTGGCGGCACGGCGACTTGGGATGCCCAGCTTAATAAGAATAAAAACTCCTTCAGCGGGGACTGGAAAAACAGCTGGGGAACGATTGGAACTACAAATGGTGTTAAGCGTTAAGACCGGTTTCTACCTCGCAGCGAATTCGAACTGGAAGATCGGTTGACATTCCGGTTCGAGGTGGATTCTTGATCCAGTAGCTATTTGGAGGGTGGTCTTTCCACGGGCGGCCTTGATTTAGAGAGGCCGCCACAATTTTCCAATGCGAATCCCATGGAAGGGGTTTAGTTCCATTAACGCAGCTTATCGCTGTGAGTGATAAGCCCGGCGATTTCTTTAGCCGGCAAAGGTTTTGCGATCAGGTAGCCTTGAATCGCATCGCATCCGGCTTCTTGCAGAAAGTTTTTCTGCGCTACGGTTTCGACGCCTTCGGCGACGATTTTGAGCCCCAAACTGTGTCCTAGCGCGATGATCCCGTCGCAAATTTTAGCGTCGCCTTCGTCAGTTTCGATGTCCTTGACGAACGAGCGGTCTATTTTCAGGCACTGGATCGGCAGTAGCTTGAGCCGGCCCAGAGAGGAATAACCGGTACCGAAATCGTCGATGGAAAGGGTGATGCCGTAATCTCGGAGCGATTTCAGCAGGGCCTGGACCTGACCCAGATTTTCCATGAGGGCAGACTCGGTGATCTCGAGCTCTAGATCGGAACCGGACAAGCCATGGCGTTTGACGATCGCGTCCAAGGCGTCGCAAAACGTTTCGTCCTGCAACTGCATGACTGAGACGTTGACGGCCATGCGTAAGCCGTCGATGCCGCCGTCGCGCCAAGTCCGCAGCTGTAGGCAGGCCTGATCGAGTACCCATAAGCCCAAGGGCAAGATGAGTTTCGTTTCTTCCGCTACGGGGATGAACCTGTCTGGGGTGATTTGGCCGAGTGCCGGATGGTGCCAGCGCAGCAAAGCTTCGACGCTGCAGATCGCACCTGTGGCCATATCGATTTGGGGCTGGTAGAGGAGCTTGAATCCTCCGTGCTTCAGCGATTCCCGCAGGCCGTTTTCGATCTCGACGCGTTCCCGCACGCCGGCGTTGATGGCGTGGCTGAATAGTTGGTAGGTATTGCGTCCTCGTGACTTCGCGTGATACATCGCGGCGTCAGCGTGCTTCATCAAAGCTTCCGCGCTACGGCCGTGCGTGGGAAAAACCGCAATGCCGATGCTGGCGCAGGAATGAAGCTGATAATCTTCAACGCGGTAGGGCCGGCAGAGGTTTTCGAGCAGGAGCTCGGCCGTCGCTGCCGCTACGGTGCCTATATCCTCGCCCTCCATGACAATGATGAACTCGTCGCCGCCGAGGCGCCCGACGACATGATTGCCGTGCACGTTTTCTGTCAGCCTGCGGGCGACCTGTTCCAACAATGCGTCGCCGATGCGATGGCCGAGGGTGTCGTTGATCCGCTTGAAGTTGTCCAGGTCGATGAACATCACTGCGACCTGTTTTTGGTCGCGGTGCGCGAATTTGACCGCTTCTTCCAGGCGTCCGTGCAGGAAAATTCTGTTGGGCAAGCTGGTTAGCGGATCGTGGTGTGCCAAGTGCTTGATTCTGTCTTCAGCTTCCCGGCGTTGGGTGATATCGCGAAACGCCCCGTGGACATAGTGGCGTCCGTCTATTTCGAAGGCGCTCCCGCTGACCTCAACCGGGACGAGGCTTCCGTCGGCGCGTTTCAGCTGCAGTTCGATGGTGCCGGATTCCCCATCCAGCATGCGGCTGATGAAATCGGCTTCATGCGATCGCGCGTCTTGCGGGGTGTCGTATAGGTTGCTCAGGTGGCGGCCGAGGATGCTGTTGCGAGGCATATCGAGCAAAATCTCGGCTTGTCGGTTGCAGTCCACCAAGGTACCGGTTTCGGTATCGGTGACGAGAATGGCGTCGCTAGCGACTTCGATCAGAGTGCGGTAGCGCCGTTCGCTGGCGCGCAGCGTGAGGTTTTTGGCGATTTCTTCCTGGCGGCTCCGTTCCAGGTCCACCATCTTCATGATACCGGCAACCATGATGCCGGAAACCAACAACGCGGCCACCATGCCAGTAGCGAGGTAGTCGTAGGTGACCTCCCCTTTGAGGAGTAAATCCATGGCCACGGTGATGACTTCCGACATCACTACGGAGGCTATGATCCCGGCAAGCCAAAGATATTTTCCGAGCAATATGATCAACGTCACCCTGGGCCCCCAATGAGATTCGGGCTCTCAAGCCCCTGCTCCGCAATGTATTTGCCGGTTGGCACCGCCAGCCGTGCCAAGCAGGGTCTTATTGTAGCTTCATCCAGGCTTGTGTCGATTCCCGTTGCCGGTGCTTTCGGGCGGCCGCTGACGTATACGCCCCCCATTCGAAGGAACTTCCAGCCCCCCTTTTTCATGGGGGCTGGAAGTCGTTGCCGGGAGTCGTTAGGCCGCCGTTTTGCCCAAGCGTTCCTCTTTCACCCGGGTCAGTAGATGATCGAGCAGGGCCTCGGGCAGCCTGGCGATGGCATGTGGGCGTTCCGAACCCAGAGTCGTTCTCCATGCCAGGACGTGCGTGCCCGTTGCCAGCTTTTCGTGTTTTCCGCCGGCGCTGATCCGGAAAAAGTCGAATGCCAGCATAAGGCCTTTCTCATGCACGCGGGTGATGTACATCCTGGCGCTTAAGGTATCGAATGGCATGGCGTCCCGCAGATGTCTAACCTCGGTGAAGAGGCAGCGCAAGCCGCCGAAATTTCCTCCGGCCTGATAGGCGTCGGGCAAAACTGAAAAGAAATAGTTGTCTCTTAGCACACCCTGCAACTCGTAATACTTGGAGTAATAGATGTTGCCTACCAAGTTGGCGTCGTTTGGCGATGTCGCAAAAGCCTGCTCCGCCAGAAAAACTCCGGGAACCGGGCCCGGTTGCGCATGCCACCGCGCGGCGCCGAGCCGTGCCAGCGCGTTCTGTTGACCGGCTTGACCGCTTTGTCCGAACCGATGCGCCGCATTTCCGAACTCGAGGAAGAATCGGTCCAGGTAAGGCGGGTAGGGTTCGGGGGTAACCACGCCGTGGGATACGACACGAGCCCAGGTCATCTGGATCTGGCTGGTCGCGACCCGCTCGAGTTCGCCGCCGGGGAGGACGCGATGCCATTCGAATCCTACCGCCACTGTTGCATCGCCCGGCCCGTTGCGCCCTAGGAAGCGGCACGAAACCTCCATGATTTCCCCCGCACTCACCGGCCGTTCGACCGAAGCCCAAGAACGGTTGGTGACCCAGGCGTGCTCTCCGGAGGTGAAGGTTTCGGCAAGCCTAGCAAGAACCGGCCTCAGCGCCATTTCCCGCAGCCGCCCCATCCATTCGAAAAATCGGGAGAAATAGAAGGTTCCGTCCGGATTCGCGCCGTCTTTGAAGGCGAGCGGGAAACGGAATGCGATGCGGGCATCGGTCCCGGTTCGGGCAAACTCGGTCTGGATCCGGAAGAACTCCGAAGGATTTCCTCCTCCGGCCAGCCAGTCGGTCCACGAGCCAGCGGCTTCTGCGGGTGCCGTTTGCGCCGCTGCCGTTAGGCGGGCGCCGTCAACCGGCAACCGGTTGGCGGGTATCGGCGGTTCCGGTTCTGGCTGGCCGCCGGCGACGATAGCGAGCATGCGTCCGTCTTGGGAGACTGGAAAGCTGAGCACCCAAAGCCTGGCGTCTTCCCAATCCGCACGGAACAAGACGGTATCCGATTTCCTGGATTCCAGATTTAGGGCGATGTCACGGGTATCGAGCGCTTTCATTGCTGCCTCCAGAGCAGACCAGATTCGCGCACCGGCTTGATCGAGCGGTTCGCCGGCCGTTTCCAGCTGGCAGAGAAGAGCGTAGAGCGCCGGATTCAGCATCGCCCGCCATTGTTCGCGGGTACGCCGGATCGGACCTGCCAGATCGCAACCTTGAGGCCCTTTGCCGGCGACGCACAATACTGTTTCGTCGTCGTGGCTAAGCGAAACCTCCAGCGGCGCGAAGGCCGATTCTGCTTCGATGGGGCCGCTTTCTCCCTGTCTCGTGGAGCGGAACAGCACCGGCTTGCCGGACTGCAACCAGCGTACTTCGAGCGATCCGGTGTCGATCGAATAGCGTAGGCCTGCCTGGCGTATTGCGGAGTGGAACAAGGGGCGGGTCAGAGCACGCCGTTCCTGGCGGCGGCTTGCGTGCAATTCCGGAAACGACCGCATCAACACGCAGGGGGAGGATAAGCCGAAGCTTTGAGCCCGCCGTTCGGTCTCGAGCTGCAGCGCGGTACCGTTGGACTCGGCGTGGCGCTCGACGAGTTCGAGCGGGGTCGGGAAATCGGCGCGCCGCTCCAGCATCTGGACCTCATAAGCCTCGATGCGCTCGACTACCCGGTCCTGTTCGTCGTAAACGATGACATCGGCCAGAACCCGTCGGCCGTTGCGCTGCGTGACTTCAGCCCGAGCCCGGTATCGCCCGCCGGGGGAGTTCGCGTGGAATAGGTCGATGCGCCCGATGCGTACCGGCAGGCAGACATCGGGGATCAGAGTGAGCTGGCCCGCTTGCAGCAGGGTGTCCCGGTAGTAGGGGTCGCCCAGTACCAGAGGCCCGCACACTTCGTCCGCAAAGCCTTCCGGCGACGACGGCGTCTCGGCTTTGGCTTCGGTGACGAAGACCACCCGGTTTTCATCCAGCGACTCTACGCCGCCGATGCGCTGGAACAGCGGTCCCTGGAACAGTACGCTGCCGTAGAGGTCGATTCTAGGTACGATGGGCAGCAACTGGCTGCGCGGCATTGCCATCTCTCCGGGTACGGCCTCAGGACGCGTTCCTAGTATGAATCGTGCCGAAAAATGGGCAGGTTCCATACCGGTTTGCTCGGCGTGGATCGAGGTTTCCACTACCAGAGGGGCGGACGCGCTGACGCGTTCCAGCACCAGGGCTCGAATTTCAATGCGTTGCGGGCGCTCCCGGCTTACGACGACAGGCCGTTCCAGGCGGATGTCCTCGATCCGCGCGACTTCCTTGCCCGCGCCCCCGGCTACGCGCAATGCGGCCTGCGCCATGGCTTCCAATCCCATCACGGTAGGCAGGAGCAGCGAGCCGCGGTAGTCATGGTCGGTCAGATAAAGATCGAGCCGGGTATCGAGGCTGACTTGGGTAATCAGCTCGATGCCCGGTTCGAAGCGCTGTAGCTCGCCTTCGAATCGGCCGGCGGGGATCGCCGGCTCCTCCCCCGGCGGCCGCACCCAGGTGGCCAGCCCATCGGCGCTGGCGGCCACGATGACTTCCCGCAGCGGAGGCGCCGTACGCATCCAGCGCAGGAACTGGCGCACCCCTTGGGCGATAGGGATCGCGTCGATGCCCATTTGGCCCAGGTGACGGACGCTGCCGAGCTTCACGCCCATGCCGACCTCGTTCCAGACGCTGAATGCATGGCAGACCACTGCCGTTTCCGGATGCGTTTCGGCGAAGCCGTCGAGCAGCCGAGCTACGGCTTCGTTTGAATAAGCGTACCAGGCATTGTTGTTCATGCCGGTCACTCCGATGATCGAGGTCAGCGCGGCAAACAGTTTGGGCGGATGGCGTTCGGCCAGGGCCAGCAGGTTTTCGGCGCCTTGCAGCTTGGGTGCGATTTCGAGCCTCGCCTGCTCGGCCGAAACTTCCGCTACGGGCCGTGGTGTATTGGTGCCGGCGCCATGGATGATGCCAGTTACCGGCCCCAGTTCGTCGCGGATCGTTGCCATCGCTTTTTCCATCGCGGCACGGTCGGCGACATCGGCCGCGTAATAACGGTAATGGACGCCCGCCTCCTTGAACCGCAGCAGCGTTTCGGCCAATTCGCTGATCTCGCCCGGCTGAGGCGTCGCCGAGCGCCCGATTAGGGCGAGTTTGACGCCGGTTTCGCGGGCGAAGGCGAGGGCGCATTCGGCGGTGATGCCCTTGCCTCCGCCTGTGACCAATACCACGTCCTGCGGCGACCATTCGATCGAACGCTCTACGCAATCCTCGGGTTCGACCGGCCTAATGCAACGGCTCCAGCGCACGCCGTTGGCATCATATTCCACCGCCTTGAAGCCGGCTTGTCCGGACAGTTCAGCGGCGGTCCGGTCGGCGACGAAATCGGCGCTCAAAGACGGTTCGAAATCGATCACGCGCACCTCGAGTTCCGGCCGCTCCAGCGAAAGGCTAGCGGCGAAGGAACGGGCGCTGGGTGCCGCAGCTCTGCTACGTCCGCCGGTGCGTTGGATGAAAACGATGCTGGCCAAGGTCTTCCACGCGGAAGGAGTGCGGCTGGCGAGTTCATGAAGCGCGGCCAGCTCGTCGAGTCCGGCTGCGGAGCGCGAAGGATTGGATTCGGAAAGTACGACCACGAGCCGCTTGGGGGCGGTTGGCGGTTTTTCCTCGAGCCATTCCCGCACCGTCGCAGGCCTGGCCTTGAGGCGCCGGCCCAGGTTTTCCGCGCAGCGGGAGCCGGCCTCGGGTACAACCAGGAGACACTCACCAATCCCCGATTCCACCGTAGACGGCGCAGGCCACAGCGGCGCTGGTACTCGCGATTCGGTGAATGCCCTGACCCAGTGCATTCTGCGGGGCCGCTCCGGGGCGGGGAGGCTTGCCGGTGTAGGTGTTGCGGCTATGCCATCGATCGCTGCCTGCAACTGGGCGGCTATTTCGCCCAGCGTGGCATTGGCGAGTGGGCCGGCTTCGATCCGGTCCTGGGTTCCGGTGCCCAGGATCAGATCCCCCAGCAGAGCGCCGGCCTTGATCGAGTCGATGTTGAGATCGTCCAGCAGGCGCTGCTCCGGCGACAGGCACGCGCGGGCGAAACCGGTGCGCTCGGCGACAAGATCGAGCAGCCTATCTAGCGCCGGAATTTGTGAAAGACGGGCGGCGGGTGCCGTGGCGGTTTCGAAGGCTGCGATTACGCTGCCTATGTTTTCGGCGTCTATCCGCATCGGATCGATCTTGCCTTGCAAGTCCAGGCGGAGCACGGCATCGGCTAGCATCGTGCCGACTTTAATCGAATCCAGATTCAGGTCGTCGATCAGCCGGGCCTCGTCGTGGAGCATCTCGGCCGGGAAGCCGGTGCGATCGCTGAGCAATTCCAGTACCACGCTGCGTGCCGAGGCAGCGGTTCCTGCCAAAGGAACGGGAAGCGAGGGCTTGGGTTCGGGAGACGAACGGATGACGGCGGAAGGAGCATCGCGGACGATTTCGCCCTTGAGGCTTTCCGTGACGGTCCGCATACGTTCTAGCAATGGCTGGTTGGCGAGCAGGGCTCCGATTCTCAGCCCCAATTCCGCTAAATACTCCCGGTTGCCGGGGAATCGGCGGTTGACCAGAAGGAGGACACCCAGCGGTTCGCCTTGCAGGCTCAGGATCGGTACGCAATCGGCGGTTCTGACCCCGGTACTGGTCAGCCGGTCCAGTACCGGTTCGAAGCGCGGGTCGGCCGAGGCGTTGGCAAGATGCAGGGAGCGCCGGGTCTTGAGTACGTGCCCTGGAATGCCGGTCTCGGCGCTGAGGCGGAGGGTCGAGTTTTGACCGTTGAAGACCGGGTAAAGAGCGCCGCGGTCATGCCGCAGGATGGCCCCGTATTCGGCGCCTAGGCTGTCCTTGGCCGATTCCACCAGATTGCCCAGTATGGTCGCGGGATGCCGTTCTGGAAACGGCTCGGCGGCGACGCCGTGCAGCAGCGCTTCGATACGGCGAAGTTCGCGGGCGCGTTCGTCCAGATAAGCCTGAATCAAGCCGGGGGCGGCGCCTGCCGCCAGTTCGGCCAGAATTTCCGCATCCATAGGCGTGAAGGATTCGCCGGCCGGCCGGGCTACCCGAACCAGACCCAGCGGCCTGCCGGCCCCGCTGGGGAAGGGCACGTAGAGCGCCGTCCATCCCAGCGGAACGCCTAGCGCCTCGAATCCGGCTCGGAAGCGGGGATCGTCTTCTAGGATTTCGATGGCTTCCGGTGCGCCTGAGCGGAGCACGGCGCCGAAGATGCCGGTGTCGGCCGGCAGGCGGGAGGTGGCGGCATCGAAGGGCAAAACCACCCGCAGGGCATCTTCGGTTTCTTCGAACAGCAGGACGGTAGCGCGTTCCGCGTGAACCGCGCCGCAGAAGGCAGCCGTCAGTGTGGCGGACAGCCGGTCGAGGTCGTCATCGGCGAATCTGCCGTCGATCTGGGGGAGCAGGCTCGCCCCTCGGTAGGGCTCGGGCGCCGAGCAAGCCGGGACGGCCGCGAGTTCGCGTTCGCAGGGCGCCACGTAAAATTTGCGCTCCGTTGCCGGCACGAAGGGTCGGATCAGCCGATTTTCGTACAGGCGTTCCCAGCGCAGGGCGAGTCCCCGCACATGGGCTTCGGCGATTACGGCATTGAAGTCGGCATCGCGTCCCGGCCGGCCTTCGACCGGCAGACACGGGGGTACCCGGTCGGTGCCGTGACTTTGCGCCAGCCCCGCCAGCACCCGGCCGGGCCCAACCTCCACCAGCCAGTCGCAATGTTCCGATAGGCTTTCGAGCAGGCGGGTGAAGTTCACGGGGGACACGATCTGCCTCGCTAAGTGCGCGCGCAGGTCCGTGCCGGGTAGGATCTCGGTCCCGTCGATGCTGGAGAATACCCGGCATGCGAACTCGCTGGCGCAGTCCGGAATGTCGGCGCTGTTCCCGAAATTTTCCGCTGCCGCCGCAACCCAGCGGGAGTGGAAGGCGTTGGAGACCGGCAACAGACCGGCGCGAACGCCGCTCGCGTTCGCCAGCTCGATGACGCGGGATACCGCTGCGCGCTCGCCGGAAATCACGGTTTGCAGCGGCGAATTGAGGTTGGCGACGGCGCAATAGCCGCCGCCCGCTTGTTCCATGATTTTTTCGGCGGTAGCGGCGTCGCAGGTTAGTACCCCCATGCTGCCGGATTCGCCTTCGCCTTCGGTTACGGCCATGGCCTGCCCACGCCGGGCGGCGAGCCGAATCAGCGAGGACTGGCCGTAGGCGCCGGCTGCGGCCAGTGCGGTAAGCTCCCCCAGGCTATGTCCGCCGGCTGCGGCGGGAACGATTCCTAGCGATTCCAGTCGCTCCTTCCATAGCAGCGAGGCCGCGCAAATCGCCGGTTGAGCGTTCTCGGTGCGGGTCAGCGCAGCCATCCATTCGGGTTCGAGCCGCTTTGCCGGATCGCGTTCCGTAGGCCGAAGGTACATTGTGCTCAAGGGTTCCTCTTGGCAGGGATCGCGTACCGCTGCCGCTTCTGAATCCGCACGCTTTGCCAGCTCGCTGGCCCAGCCGAAGCGCTCGACCAGGTTCCGGGCCATACCGATCTGCTGCGAACCCTGGCCCGGAAACAAGAAGCCGACGCGCTGCGGCGCGGCGGCATGGCTGAGCCAAATTTGATCGTTCCGCCACAAGCCGCCCTCAGGCGGCGGTTCCTCCCTTAGGCGCTGCTCCAACTCTTCCAGCCGCATTTCGAGGATTTCAACCGAGTCGGCGATCACTGCCGCCCGCCATGGCTGATCCCCGGTCTGGCTGGCGGCGTGAGCCGCCGCATCCGCCAGTTCCCCGGAGGCTAATCCCCGAACTTGTTGCCGGAATTGCCGTACCGTTTGGAGCAGCGCGTTAGGATCGGCTGCCGAGAACGGAAAAACTTCCGAATGCTGGCGGCTGGCAAGGAGTAGGCGTTCGGGCAGGGCGGGGGCGAGTTCAGGTGTAGGCGGATCGGCGCTTTCAAGGGTCACATGGCAATTGATGCCGCCGAAGCCCATGGCGGAGACGCCTGCGCGGAGTGTGGCGTCGGGCGGCCTGATTTGGCCATCCAGTACGGGATAAAGTCCGCGCGCTGCCTCGGAGAAGCCGGCATGGGGCTCGGCGCAGCCGGCTGTGGGCGGGACGACGCGGCGGTGGACCGCTAGCGCCGCCTTGATGAATCCGCCTACGCCGGAGGCCGCCTTGGTATGGCCGACGATGGATTTGAACGAAGTCATGCCGATGCGGTGATCTTCGATCGGGCCGTGGGCGGCCAATGCCCCGGCGATGCCGTCGAGCTCGGTACGGTCGCCTACCGTAGTGCCGGTGCCATGGCCTTCGACGAAGTCCAGAGTCTGCGGCGCGTAGCCCGCGGCCCGGTAAGCGCGGAGCAGCGCCTGGGTCTGGCCTTTAGCGCTGGGTGCGGTGATGCCGCCGCGGCCGTCGGATGAAATTCCCCAGCCCCGTAAGACCGCGTACACGGTGTCGCCGTCCTGGCGCGCGTCTTCCAGCCGCTTCAATACCACCATGCCGCAGCCTTCGCCGGGGATAAAACCGCTGCCGCGGCGGTCGTAGACCCGCATCTCGTCCCGGGTTAAGGCGGTAGCCTTGGCGAATCCGATCAATTCCATGGTATCCAGACTGACGTCGACGCCGCCGGCGATCGCCAAGTCCAATTTGCGATGCTGGAGATAATCGGCCGCGGTAGCGATCGCAAGCAGGGAGGAGGAGCAGGCGCCGTCGACGACATAACCGCCGCCGTGCCAGTCGAAATAATTGCAGATGCGGCCGGCGATAGTATTGGAGAGTCCTCCCGCTAGGGTGTCCTCGCTGGCCGGGGGAAACACCGATTTGTAGACCTGCTCCATCGCAGCTTCGAAGTCCTGCATCAGGTCTTCCGGCAGTCCGCGCGCCTGTGCCGTGCGCCTAAGGACCTTGCGGACATAGGGCCAGCGCAGCCGCATCGTCCCCGCCCGCGTCTCCTCTCCCGTCAAGGTGTTGCCGATGATCGCTCCGGCCTTGTCCTTAGGCAGGGCATCCGGACCGAGGCGGGCATGGTTTAGCGCCTCCAAGGCGGTAGCCAACGCTAGCCAATGGACGATGTCCGTCGCCTCGAAGGTTGATTTGGGGATGCGGAACGCGCCGGGGTCGAATTCGAATCCGTCCAGGAGCGCAGCTTTGCGCCCGTAAGTTCGGTCGGGAGTTGCCGGATCGGGCGAATAGTACTCGGCGAGCGGCAGGCGGACGTCGGGCATGTCGCGGAATTGCTGGCGCTTGGCCAGGATGTTTTCCCAAAGTTGCAGCAGGTTTCCAGCGCCGGGGTAGCGGCAAGCCATGCCGATCACGGCGATCGGCTGAGCGGTTTCGGTACGCATGAAGCATTTCCTCCTGAAAAGTGCCCAGAATCGGGCATGACCTGGCCCCGCCTAGCGGCGGAACATCGTGGTAATGACGCGGCAAAAAATTTCTGCCGGGACCGAAACGCAACGTAGCAAGCCGGCTAGGGATTTCAAGAGGCAGAACAGCAGCTTGCCCGTTTTGGAGGGCGAAAGACCCAAGCGGGGAGGGGAGCGGGGACGAGGCTGAAACTTGGTATCCCCGGCTGCCTGGGATGCGGCAGCCGGGTAAAGGCGGATCAGCCCGGCAGCGCCGCCAGTTTGCGGACTGTGCGGCAGGCGCCGTCGTTCAGCTTGCCGCGCGACCAGATATAAGCTGGGTCGATCGGTGCCGTGCGGCGTTTCGCATTGTCGGGCACCTGGATACAGCGGCAGCCGGCTTCTTCCAGCGTGGCGTTTGCCAGCAGATACTCCGGCACGACCGCGTTGCGCAGGATGTCTGCCGTAGTCATTGGCACGATCTCTCCGCTGGAAGAGGCGCTGGCCTGAACGGCGAACCCCAAACCGGAAAATGCAGGGAAGATGCCGTAGTCCTTGCGCAGCGCCTCGGTGCCTTCGGGGCTGGCGTACATTTGGGCGGCGAGCAGCAGGGCTTGGGCCAGACCTTCGCTGTATACCGTCTGCAGCGAGTCCTGGTATTGGATCGCCAGGTCGCAGATCAGTTTCTCGCCGGGGGTCAGTTCCGGTGCGGCGCAATGGCCTTCCGGTCCCGCTAAATCGGCAGCGATCGCGCCGAAGGTGTTGGGCCAGGTGGCCAGCAGCGGCTCAAGTTTGGGCCTTTGCGCTTCGGAAGGCCGGCAACGCATCAGTGCCAGATCCTTGCCTTCCTGGTAATAGTTGCCGATGAAGTTAAGGAATCCCTCTACGCGGATTTGGGGCTTGAAGAAGCTGGTTGCGGTGAAGAACGCCCGCTTGCCCAGCGTAAGGGTTTTGACGGGGACGTCATGCGGTACTCAGACTGCGCGGAGAAAGTCGTTGTAGCCGCTGTTGCGGGAGGCGTCCGTGAAATAGGCCGGATTGTTCCGCGGCGGCGCTGCGGCCTCGATCGTATCGGCGGCTTCACCCGTGCCAGCCCAAACGCAGCAGGCGAAAACCAGCGTTGGGAGGAGGCGGAGGGTGGAGTAGCGCGCGGTGCTGCCGGGTTTTGCGTATGACTGCTGCATAGTGAACTCCTTAGGTCGTGGGATCGAGAGTCTAGGCAGCGGCCGACGGCAACCGATACGCTTATCCGTCCTCCGCCGCTGGAGTCAAGTAAGCGCAGCAATTCAGAATGAAAGCAAGGCCCGGTTAGGTTGCGTCCTTCCCTTCGAACCACTGGTACAGCGTCGGCAGAACCACCAGGGTCAGCAGGGTCGAAGTGACCAGGCCGCCGATCACGACGATGGCCAAGGGCCGCTGGACTTCCGAGCCCGGGCCGTCGGCGAACAGGAATGGCACCAAGCCCAGCATGGCGACCGTCGCCGTCATCATGACGGGGCGGAAACGCTGCTTGCAGCCTTCGACGATGGCCGTACGGTGGTCTACGCCGGTTTCGCGAAGGTTGCGGATGTAGGACACCAGCACCACGCCGTTCAGCACGGCGATGCCCCATAAAGTGATGAAGCCCACCGAGGCCGGTACCGACAGGTATTCGCCGGAGGCGAACAGGGAGAAGATGCCGCCCATGGAGGCGAAAGGCAGGATGAGGATGATGAGCCCGGCGTAGCGCAGCGAATTGAACAGCAGAAACAGCAGGAAAAAGATCGCTGCGATGGTGATCGGGATGATGACCAGCAGCCGGTTCATGGCGCGCTCCAGGTTCTCGAACTGACCGCCCCAGGCGAGAAAATAACCTTCCGGCAATGTCACCTTTTGTTTGACGGCCTTCTGCAGCTCGGCCACGAAGCCCCCCAAGTCGCGGCCCCGCACGTTGGCGCCGATCACGATGCGGCGCTTGGCCATCTCGCGGCTGATCTGGGCTGGGCCGTCGTTCAGCCGGATCTCGGCCAGGTGTTCCAGCGGCACCAGAGCGCCGTGATGGGATTGCAGCATGATCTTGCCGATGGCTTCCTCGCTGCTGCGGAAGCCGTCGGGGAAGCGTACCACCGTCTGGAAGCGCCTTTCGCCCTCGTAGATTTGGGTGCTCTCGCGTCCGCCGATTGCAGTCTCGATGATGTCGTTGATGTCCTGCACGTTGATGCCGTGGCGGGCGATGGCCCAGCGGTCAATGTCGATGGTGAGGTATTGCTGGCCGCTGATGCGCTCCATTCGGATGTCGCTTGCGCCACGGATTGAATGGAGCGTATGGACGATCTCGTCACCCTTGCGCTTCAACACCTCCAGATCGTCGCCGAAGATCTTGATAGCGACGTCCGAGCGTACGCCGGTGACCATCTCGTCGACCCGGTCGGAGATCGGTTGGGCCATGACGACCTGAACCCCCGGCAGCACCTTGAGCTTCTCGGCGAGGGCGTCCATCACATCGTCCTGGTCCCAACCGGCCGGCAGTTCTTCCTTCGGTTTCAGGGTGAGGATGGGTGTGGATTCGTTTTCCGGCTGGGTGTCGGTGGGGTTCTGGCTACGGCCGAGTTGCGACACCGCCCGCGCTATGCCCGGTACCTGCATCACCAGCCGCATCGCCTCCGTTTCCAATTCGACCGATTCGTCTAACGACATGCTGGGTGCCCGGTTGATACCAGTGACGATAGAGCCTTCCTTCATCTCGGGAATGAAGGAGGTACCCAGCAGGGGAAACAGAGCGAGGCTAGAGGCCAGCAAGGCCAAGGCCATGACGGCGACGCTACGGGGCCGGAGGAGGGCGGCAGACAGTATGGTGAGGTAAGGCCGCTTCATCGCTGCGATGATGCGGGTGTCGTGTTCGGCCCCGCCCTTGAGCAGATAAGCGCAAAGCACCGGCGACAGGGTCAGCGACACGATAAGGGATATGAACAGGGCGATGGCGATGGTGTAGGCGAGCGGGGCGAACAGTTTGCCTTCCAGCCCGGTCATGGTCATCAGCGGCAGAAACACTAGGCAGATGATACCGACGCCGAACAGCACCGGCGTGCCGACTTCGGCGGCGGCGCGCAGTACCACTTGCAGCTTGGTTTCTCCGGTGTCCTTCATTTCGCCCAAGTGGCGGAAGGTGTTTTCCACGACCACCACCGAGCCGTCCACCATGATGCCGATGGCGATTGCGAGTCCGCCCAGCGACATCAGGTTGGCCGAGAGTCCAAACCGATTCATCACCATGAAAGTCACCAACGGCGTGACCACCAGGGTTGCCACCACGATCAGGCTGGAGCGGACGTCGCCCAGGTACAACAGCAGAATGACGACGACCAGTGCGATGCCTTCGACCAGTACCTTGGTCACCGTCCCGATTGCGGCGTCCACTAGGGTGGTGCGGTCGTAGTACGGCACGATTTTGAGTCCGCCGGGCAGCATGCCCTTGTCGTTGATTTCCCGGATACGCGCCTTCAGCTCGGTGACGATTTGTTTGGCGTTGCCGCCGCGGATCATCATCACGATGCCCCCAACCGCTTCGGTCTGACCGTTCTTGATGACGGCTCCGTAGCGCACTGCGTGACCGATCTTCACTTCGGCCACGTCGCGGATAAAGACCGGGACGCCGCCGCTTTCCTTGAGCACGATGTTGCGGATGTCCTCGATGTTCTCAATCAACCCTAGGCCGCGGATCAGGTATTGTTCGGCGTAGCGGGGCAGCTTGCCGCCGCCGCTGTTGGCGTTGTTGAGGGCCAGAGCCGTATAGATGTCCTTGAGCGAGACGCCGTAGTGGCGCAGCCGGTCCGGATTGGCAAGCACCTGGTACTGCCGCTCGTAGCCCCCGATCGAGTTGATCTCGGCGATGCCGGGAATGCCTCGCAGCAGAGGCCGCACCACCCAATCCTGGATGGTGCGGCGCTCGGTCAGCTCCTGCTCGGTGAGGGCGCGGTCGCCATCGTCCGGACGCTCCAGGGTGAACTGGTAGACCTCCCCCAGTCCGGTCGACACGGGACCCAATACCGGCGTGATGCCTTCCGGCAACTGGCTCGCCGCCTCGATCAGGCGCTCCAGTACCAGCTGGCGGGCGAAGTAGACGTCGGTTTCATCGCTGAACACCAGATTGATCTGGGACAGGGCGTTGCGGTTGACCGAACGCATCTCGGCCAGACCCGGCAGCCCGGTCATCGCGATTTCCAGCGGCACTGTCACGAAACGCTCGACTTCCTCGGGCGACCGCCCCGGCGCTTCCGCCGCGACCTGGACCTGGACGTTGGTCACGTCGGGGAAGGCATCCACCGACAGTTTCTGCATCGCGGCGCCGCCGAAGCCAAGCAGGCAGAGGGTGATAATCACAACGACGAGACGCTGTCGCAGCGCCGCGCGAATGAGGGATTCGATCATGGGGAAGCGGTCTGTGGTTTATGGCAGGGCGGAGGAAAACCCTTGGAAATTCCAAGCCAAGTAGCTCTATCAACTGCGCGGCAGTTTAGCAGAAACCGCCTGCTCGGCCCGCGTCGGGAAGGGAGGGCGGAAATTCGGAATGGCTCGGGCTACAATCGAGGCTCACGCACCGATTAGAAGCCAAGCTTGCCATGCCACACCCGAAACGCATCATCGTAGGCATCAGCGGAGCCACCGGAATCGTTTACGGCGCTCGATTGCTGGAACTGCTCAAGGAAACCGCTGTAGAAACGCATTTGGTAGTGTCCCGCGCCGCCGACCTGACTCGGGCGCACGAGCTGGAACTGAGCGCATCGGCGCTGCGCAATCTTGCCAGCGTGAGCTACGGCGCCACCGACGTCGGCGCGGCGCTGGCCAGCGGCTCGTTCCGGACCTCAGGCATGGTGATCCTGCCCTGTTCGATGAGGACGCTGGCGGAAATCGCCACCGGCGTGACCAGCACCTTACTGACCAGGGCCGCCGACGTGGTGCTGAAGGAGCGGCGGAGGCTGGTGCTGGTGGTGCGGGAGACGCCGCTGCACGCGATCCATCTGCGCAACATGCTCACCGTGACCGAATGCGGTGCCATCGTCATGCCGCCGGTGCCGGCGTTCTATACCCAGCCGCAGACCATCGACGACATGGTTACCGATACCGTGTGCCGCGTGCTGGATTTGTTCGACATCGATGTGGGGCAGACCAAGCGCTGGGGGGAGGACATCGATACGGGCTCTGCAACAGCCTAACCTTCGGCCCATTGCAGGTAACACACCACCGCGCCATCCGGATCGTGCAGACTGAACATTCGGGCACCCCAGCTCGTTGCGGCGGGGGGCGGAGCGTCAACGGCGAGGCTTCGGTGTGCGGCGTCCACGTCTGCGACTTCGATGACCAGATGGACTCGGTCGCCGACCGGGCCGAGTACCAAGGCCGCCTTTTCGCGGGCCGCATCCAGGATTTCCAGCTTCAGCCCGTTCAGGTCGAACATGCAGCCGCGGCCGTTCGGGCGATCCCATTGCCGCAAGACGGCGAAACCGAGCGTCTTGCCGTAGAAATCGGTCAAAGCCTCGAATTGCCTTGTCGCAAGCGCTACATAGCTCACGGCGTGGCTAGCGCTCGGCCGATCTCGGCCAGCAGGGCCGGGCCGCGGTAGATGAAGCCGGTGTAGACCTGTATCAGGCTGGCTCCGGCTTCGAGCTTCGCCATAGCATCCGCGCCGGAAAAGATACCGCCGCAGGCAATGATGGGTAACCGGCCTTGCAGCGCATCGGCCAGCCGGGCGACAACCTCGGTCGAAAGCGAAAACAGCGGTCTGCCGCTCAGGCCGCCGGCTTCTTCCGCATGCGCTAGTCCTTCCACTCCCGCTCTGGCAGCCGTGGTATTGGTGGCGATGACCGCGTCTACCCCATGGCGGACCAGGGCCCCGGCCAGCGCTTTGATTTCGTCCGAATCTATGTCCGGCGCGACCTTGAGCGCCAGCGGCACTCGCCTGCCGTACTCCCCGATCAACCGCTCGCGTTCCTGCATCAGCCCGCTCAACAATGCATCGAGCTGGGCGCCGAACTGCAGGCTGCGCAGGCCCGGCGTGTTGGGGGAGGACACGTTGAGGGTGACGTAGTGGGCATACGGATAGACCGCATTCAGCCCGGCTCGGTAATCGTCCAGCGCCCATTCCACCGGAGTCGTCAGGTTCTTGCCGATGTTGATTCCCAGGATGCCGCGGTAGCGGGTTTGCCGGACACGGGCGATAAGGTGTTCGACGCCCGCGTTATTGAAGCCCATGCGGTTGATGATGGCACCCGCTTGTGGCAGCCGGAACAAGCGCGGCTTGGCATTGCCGGGCTGGGCGCGCGGGGTGACCGTACCGATTTCGAGGAAGCCGAAGCCGAGCGCCGCCAGCCCGTCGATGCAGTCGCCGTTCTTGTCCAGGCCTGCGGCCAGGCCGACCGGGTTGGGAAATTCGAGGCCCATGACGCTGCTGGGGCTGGCGGGCAGGGTTTGCCGCAACGGATTGGCCAGCCCCAGTTTCGACGCCGTTTGCAGGGCGGACAGGCTGAGTTCGTGCGTGGTTTCCGGGTTCAGGCGGAACAGCAGGGGGCGGAGCAGGTTTTCGTACATGGCGGACTCGGCGTCAGGTCCGGGACATTCGCGGGATCAGCCCGCGTACTTCAGCCAGGGCCGCGGGGTCGATTTCCGCAGTGCGGCGGCTCGCTTGGCAGAGTGCGCCGCGGAAGCCGAGGTAGTCGGGCTGGAGTGCGAGCAGTTCGGGAATGTCGGCGCTGCGTAGAGAACCGGCGAGTCCGCACATCAGGCCTTGCTCGCGGGTTTCGCCGACGAAGCGTTCGAGAACGGGGCGATCCAGTATTTCGGTCAGCGGTCCCGAGGTTTTGTCCTGGGTGTCCAGCATGGCGCCGGCGAAGCCCGATTTTTTCAGGCGGGCGATCCATTCGAAGTCCGGCAGATTGTCCGCGAACAGCACGGCGACCAGCCGGATGTCGCGGCCGGCCAGATGCGAGAGGGTGGCCAGGGTAGAGCCCCAGTCGCCGCCGCGGAACATGCCGATCTTGACGTAATCCACCCCGGTGGCGGCCATCGCCAGTACGGCGCGGCAGACCGGGTCCGGGTCCAGCGGCAGGTCGCCGATGGTGGCGCTGACCGGCGCCGTGCCGCCCGCTGCGGCGACGATCCGGCCCACTTCTTCCACCGGCAGGGCACCCAGGCTGCCGTACTCGGGCGCCTTGATGTCTACGATGTCGACGCCCGCCTCCAGGGCGATGCGGGCTTCGGCCGAGTTGCGGACGCTGGCGAGCATGCCGGTCATTCGATTTCTCCCGCTCGGGCTTGGTGCGCTTCGACGGCCTCCATCAGCCAGTTCCAGGCCTCCAGTTCGCGCGGGCCGGCAGTTTTGTCGAGGCCGATGCGCAGATAATCCAGTTCGCGCTCGATCTTGCTCCAAGGCAGGAAATGCAAGCGGCTGACCAGGATGGCGGCTTCCAGCACGGCAAATTGGGCACGGTTGAACCCGCGGAACGGGGCGTGGCTGGCCTCGTGTAGCGTTCGGAAATACAGCCGGGGTCGCTCGGGGTCGTCCTCGACGCGGCTCAGTTCGAGTTCGGCGTGTGCCAGTGCGGCGCTCAATCGGTGGCCCGGCACCCGGTCGGCGGACTCGGTCGGCCAGTCGCGGCGCCCGGTCAGGCAGCCGGCGAAGATCCGGACGTCGTCGCAATAATTGACCACGGCGCAGCCGGAGGCCATGACGTTGTCCAGGGTCAGGGAGGGCCGGAACGGCATGACCAGAATTTCGGCGTCCAACACATGGACACCCATGGGGGCGATGCGTACCGGTCCGCCGGGGATGGCGGTGGTCACCAGGGTTTCGCGGATCATGGATTACTCTTCGGAGGGTTGGTGCAGCGTGCTGCCGGCCGGTTTGTAGGCATGGGGATCGATCTTTTCTTCAGCTGGATCGAGCGCGCACCCCCAGTCCAACACTTCGTCCTGGGCGTAGCGCTTGCCGAGCTGCCAGGCTATCTGTGCCCGTGCCAGTTCCACGCCGAGATAGAAGGCGTGACCGCCGTCGTGTTCCACTCCCAGCGCAGGATAGAGCTGGAACGGGTCGGTGGCGCTGTGGAAGCCGTCGCGGTTGAAAATGTGGATGCCCGAGGCACTGATCTGGATGCGGTAGCTGGGATCGCGGATGGCCTGGGCCAGTTCCCGGATTTCTGTTTCGCTGTAAGGATAAGGCGCGCGCTCGTGCAAGGCCATCAGGCCGTCGCCCATGTGCTTGGGCAGGGCATTGAGCTCATGGGCGGCGAACATGATCCGCCGCGCCAAGTCGGCTTCGGCTACCGCCCGGCGCGCATGTTTGCTGACCTGGGTCGCCAGGATGGCGCGGATATCCAGTTCAGAGCAGACGCCAAGCAGCATGGCGTTGATGCCCGAGGTGTCGGCATGGGTCAGCTCGGTGAGGTTGCCGACGCCCATCATGATCTCGACATCCGGATGGCGGCGGCGGGTTTCGTGGTAGCGCACCAGGGAATCGGCGAAGCCGAAATGGATGGGATCGAGGATGGGATCGACCAGGAACGGCTTACCCCGCGAACGCATGCCGGCAATGGCGCGGTCCAGCGAGTCCAGATCTCCGTGCTTGGCGGGGATCAGAACCGGAATCGCAGCGATTTCATCGGCGACCCATAGCGAATCCTCGTGCAGGCTGAGCAGATAATCGGCGCCGGCCTTGCCGCCGCGCAGCAGGTCCTCGTTGTCCAGCGAATCGACGCTGACCCGGTAGCCTTCCGCCTTGAGGGCGGCGACTGTCGCTTCCAAATGGGGGAAGGGCGTGGCCGGCAGGCAGCCGATGTCGATGACGTCTGCGCCGTGCTCCCGGTAGTCCGCGGCTCGGCGGAGCACGCCGTCGATTTCCAGGTGCGGCGCGTCGACGATTTCCGCGAAGATTTTCAGCGCGTAGCGGTTCAGGTCGGGTTGCTTGGCGGCCCTCCCGAAATATTCCGGCAGGTCGCGCAACTCCTCAGGCCCGCGTTCCACCGGCAAACCCAGATCCTGAGACAGGGTTTCGAGGTCGCCGCGGCAGCGCCCCGGCACCAGGATGCGGTCGGCGCCGAAGGTATCCTTGAGGCGGCGGCGAATCATGTCCGCAGTCATCAGCGCGGCCACGCTGAGGCCGAGCTGGTGCACCGTGTAATCGAACTCCGGTGCCATCTCCTCGAGAATCCGGCGGAGCTGCTTCTCGGCTAGCTTGCCGGTGAGGAACAGGATGTGTTCCGCCATGGGTGAACGCGTGGATATCCGGGGTTGGAGGCGAGGGTATCGGAGTATAGCAGGCCCGCCGGCCGCGATCAGAGACCGATGACCGGATGCTGCCGCAGGAATTCTTCGAATTCCGGAGCCGGCAAAGGCTTGCTGATGAGAAAGCCCTGCGCCTGATCGCAGCCGAGCTCTCGGAAACAGGCCAGTTGTGCCTGGGTTTCGATGCCCTCGACGGTGCAGCTGAGTTCCAGGCTCTTGGCCAGCGAGACTATGGCGCGGGAGATCGACAGGTTGTTGCCGTCGTCGGCGCCCCAAGGAACGAATTCGCGCGCAACCTTGAGGTGATTCAAAGGTAGGCGGCGGAGGTAGCTGAGCGAGGAATAGCCGGTACCGAAATCGTCGATGGAGAAATTGAGGCCGATGCGCTTGAGCTCCGTGAGCGTGCGAAGCACGGCATCCACGTCCTGCAGCAGCAGGCGCTCGGTCAGCTCCAGTTCCAGCCGGGCCGGGTCCACTCCGGTTTCGGTGAGGGTGTCGCCGATGAGGTTGACGAAGTTCGGATCGCGGAACTGGCTGGCGGAGATGTTGACAGCGATGCGGATCGGCATCAGGCCTGCCATCTGCCAATCGGCAATCTGGCGACAGGCTGTCTTGATCGCCCATGCCCCTAACGGGACGATCAAGCCGCTGTCCTCGGCGACCTGGATGAATTCACTGGGTGGTACCTGGCCGAGGTCCGGACTGTTCCAGCGGGATAAGGCTTCGGCGCCGGTGACCCGGCCATTGCGAAGGTCCATCTGAGGCTGGAAGGCCAGATCCAGTTCGCCGTTTTCTACAGCCCGCCGCAGCCGGGTTTCAATCGCCAGCAAACGGCTGGCACGGCGATTGAGTTCTGGGGTGAAAAATTCGTAGTTGCCGCGGCCTTTCTCCTTGGCCAGAAACATCGCGGCATCGGCGCTGCGGAGCAGGCCGTCGGCATCGCGGGAATCTTCCGGGAACAGGCTGATGCCGCCGCTGAGGCTGGCGTACAGCTCGTGGCCGTCGACGCTTACCGGCGCCTTGAGCATTTCGATGGCGCCGTTGGCGATGCGCGATGCGTAGCCGATATCGTCCAAGTCCTCCATGAGCACGGCAAATTCGTCGCCGCCGATGCGCGCCAACGTGTCGCGGGGGCCCAGGCGCTCTTCGAGTCGGCGGCTGACTTCCAGCAGCAGGCCGTCGCCCGTATCGTGCCCCAGGCTGTCGTTGATCAGCTTGAAGCGGTCGACGTCGAGAAACAGCAGGCCCAGCCGGCTGCCGTCCACCAACGATTGCGTCACGGCCTGTTCCAGCCGCTGCTGGAACAGGAGCCGGTTCGGCAACTGCGTGAGCGGATCGTGATGCGCCAGGTAATCGAGATAACGGCGGCTTTGGCGCAATTCGGCTTCGAAGCTGTTGCGCTCGGTGATGTCGTTGTTCACCTCGACGATGGCGCGGGGCAGGCCGTTCTCGTCCCGGCACAGTTCCCAGTGGGTGGCGACGGCGCGTTCGCGGCCGTCCCGGTCGAGGTGGGTCAACTCGCCCTTCCAGTAACCTTGATCGAGCACCTGCTGGCGGATCGTGGGCAAGGGCAGCGGGAAACGGCTGCCGAGTAACTCCTGGGATTTGCGGCCCAGCGCTTCTTCCGTGCTCCAACCGTAAAATTTCTCGGCGTAGGCATTCCAGAAGATGACTCGGTCGTCGAGATCCCGAGCCAGGACGTGGGCGTGCTTGAGCAATTCGGATTGTTGGCTCAGGGCCGCTGCCTGGCCGATGAGTTCCTGTTCTGCCTGCTTGAGCGAAGTCACTTCGCCGAACGTGATGACCAGGCCTTCCACGCAGCAGTTGTCCCGCGACCGGTAGGGCAAGATATTCCGCAGATACCAGGCACCGTGACGATCTTGTATCTCGCGACTTTTGGGGACGGCGCCCGCCAGCACTCCGGCGGCGTCCGCGAACAGTTCGCCGTCTGCGAAATGATGGACGATGTCGCCGAACGGCCGCCCGATGTCGCTGGGAATCAGGTGCATCAAGCGGTTGCAGGCTGGGGTGTAGCGCCGGATGTTGAGTTCGCGGTCGAGGAACAGTATCGCCAGGTCGGTGCTGACCAGGACATTGCTCAGATCGTTGCTGGTGGATTCCAGCTCCATGACCTTGGCGTCCAGCGCGGCGTTGGCTGCGGTGAGCTCTCCGTTGAGCGACTGCAGCTCTTCCCGTGAGCTCTCCAGCTCCTCGTTGGCCGACTGGAGCTCTTCGTTCATGGCCATGACTTCTTCGTTCGCTGCCCGAAGCTCGTCAGTGGCACGGCGGGTGCGCTCGATGGTGCGCTGCAGATCCTCGCGGGTGGCCTCCAACTCCCGTTCCAGCTGTTGCAGTAGCCAGTCTTCGCCGCCCTTGCCGCTCATCGGTACGATCGAGGCGGCCGGGGGCTCCGCTTCGAAGCCGATCAACAGCCACTCCGAGGCCTCGCCGTCGGCCATCGGCGTGACGCTGACGCGGACTGCCACCGGAGCCGCTCCGGCGGTGATGCAGTTCGCTACCATAACCACCTTGCAGGCTTCGCGCCGGCACTGGTCCAAGGCCGAACGCAGCGTGGCGCGCAGACCGGGCTTGATGAGCTTGAGCAGGTCCAGGGAGGGTTCGCCGGGCGGAAGCTCCAGGTACGGCTGGGTGTTCCCGCTGATGTAGGTGATCCGGTATTTGTGGTCAGCTACGATTAGGCCGGGGGCGTGCCGTTCCAGCAGACTGCGGTAACGCCGCTCCTGCAGCTCTCGATCATCGGCGTCAGCCGGGAACGCGCGGCTCTCTGTGAGTTGCCCGGCGCTTTTGGCGGGCAGCAGCGGCAGGTTGGGCCGGGCTGCTACGGCATCGTCGCTGCGCCGGAAGATGCGCCAAGGTTTCGAGACTTCCTGGAACAGCGGACCGGCCTCCCCTAGGCTTTCCGAGCTGCCCAGAAACAAGTGACCGCCGGGATTGAGTATGAAGTGAAAAATTTCAAGCAGTTTTTGCTGCGTCTGGGCATTCAGATAGATCAGCACGTTCCGGCAGACTACCAAGTCCAGCTTCGAAAACGGCGGATCGCTGACGAGGTTATGCGGGGCGAATACGATGGATTCGCGTATGTGCTTGGCGATCCGGTAGCCGGAGCCGTCGCGTACGAAGTAACGCTGGCGGCGGGACTCGGAAACTTCCGCCATTGCCGTTTCGGAGTAATGTCCGGCGCGGGCGACGTCCAGGGCATCGGTGTCCACGTCGGTTGCGAATATCTGCAATTTGCGGCGCCGCTGCGTCCGATCCAGATATTCTGCCAGCAGAATCGCTAGGGAATAGGCTTCTTCCCCGGTCGAACAACCGGCGATCCAGCAGCGGACCGGGCGCTCCGTGCTTTCTCCGCCGCAAGCGGCCGGGACGGCGGTGGACGCGAATACCTTAAAAGCTTCCGCATCGCGGAAAAAGGCGGTTACGCCGATTAGCAGATCTTCGGCCAAGTCCTCGAGTTCGCCGGCGTTTTCCTTGAGCATATCTAGGTATCCTTCCATGTGAGCTATGCGCGCCATGCCCATGCGCCGTTCGATGCGGCGCAGCAGGGTGGGCGGCTTGTAAGGGCTGAGATCGGTGCCGGTATGCTCATGTACCAGAGCTAGGATGGCCGCCAGCTTGGCATTGTCGTCCCTTGCCTCTTCCTCGGCGCCGCCGCCGTTCGCCCAGCGCTCGACGGTTTGCGCCAATGCACCGGGGGCAGGCTTGCCGGCATCGGCCGCCGTCAGCAATAACCCGCCTGCGCGCCGCACCGCGCTTGCCAGGGCGCCGTCGCAGCCGATCGGGCCGGCCAGTGCGACGACTGCCGTCCGCGCGTGGCTTTCCGCCGGCAGGGAGCGCAGGAAGCATTCGAGCGGATGGCCTTCCGGCGGAGGGTTGCACAACCGTATCCGGCCGTCGGCCACGGTCAAGTGCTGCCCGTGCGGCGGCACGTACATTCGGCCGGGGAGGATGGGGGCGCCGGTCTGGGCGACTTCCATAGCCAGTTGCGCCTGGGACGAAATCCGCTCCGCTAGCGTATCGTCCGGAGGATCGAGCAAGAAAAACCCCGCTTTGCAGTCCGCGGCGAACGCACGGAAGAAGTCTTCCGGCGACCCCTCGGCAGTACCGAGAACGGCGACATAGCGGCTGGAGCCGCCAGGAGCTTGCTCTTGGACCATGCCGACGGGCGCCTCGATCATGCGAAGGGAGGCTTCAGCGCAACGATTTGAAGTAGCGGATCAGGCCGTTGGTGGAGGCATCGTGCGTATCGACCGGCTCGTCTCCTGGCAGCTCGGCCAGGATGGTCCGCGCTAGCCGTTTGCCGAGCTCTACGCCCATCTGGTCGTAAGAGTTGACGTGCCAGATCGTGCCTTGAGTGAAAATCTTGTGTTCGTACAAGGCGATCAGCATGCCCAGAGTGTGAGGATCGAGCCTCCGGTACAAGAAGCTGTTGGTCGGCTTATTGCCTGGAAAAGTCTTGGCGGCGGCCAGCGGTTCCAGGCATCCCGCATCCATATTGCTTGCGGCAAGTTCTTGGCGGACCTCGTCGGTCGTGCGTCCGCGCATCAGCGCTTCGGTCTGGGCCAGAAAATTGGAGATCAGGATGTCGTGGTGCTCGTTCAAAGGATGATGGCTTTCCGCCGCCGCAAGGAAATCGCAGGGCACGAGCATGCTGCCCTGGTGCAGCAGCTGGTAGAACGCGTGCTGGCCGTTGGTGCCGGGCTGGCCGAAGATGACCGGGCCGGTCGGATAGGCCACCGTTTTTCCCTCGACATCGACGGTTTTGCCGTTGCTCTCCATGTCCGCCTGCTGCAGATACGCCGGCAGGTCTTCCAGGTACTGGTCGTACGGCAGGACCGCATGGCTCTGGGAGCCGAAGAAGTTGATGTACCAAATGCCCAGCAAGCCCATCAGGACCGGGATATTGGCCTCGAAGGGCGCGGAGCGGAAATGCTCGTCGACGCAGTGCGCGCCTTTCAGCATTTCTTCGAAACGGTCCATGCCTATGCTCAGGGCAATCGGCAGCCCGATGGCCGACCACAGCGAATAGCGTCCGCCTACCCAGTCCCAGAACTCGAACATGTTCTGGGGATCGATACCGAATTCTACGACCTTGTCGCGGCTGGTCGAAATGGCCACGAAATGGCGGGCGATGGCGGTCTCGTCCGGAATGTGTTCGAGGAACCAGGCTCGGGCCGAGCGGCCGTTGGTCATGGTTTCGTGGGTCGTGAAGGTCTTGGAAGCCACAACGAACAGAGTGGTCTCCGGATTCAACGGCCGCAGGACTTCGATCAGGTCGGATTCGTCCACGTTGGATACGAAGTGGGCGCGCAGTCCGGGATTCGAATAGGGGAGCAAGGCTCTGACCACCATTTTCGGGCCCAAATCCGAGCCGCCGATGCCGATGTTGACCACATCGGTGATAGCCAAGCCGGTGGCGCCGCGCCATTCCCCGCTCCGCACTGCCTCGGAGAACCGACGCATGCGGTCCAGTACGCGATTGATCTGGGGCATGACATCCTGGCCGTCGACCAGGATCGGGCGGCCGGAGCGGTTGCGCAGGGCGATATGGAGTACCGAACGGTTCTCGGTGACGTTGATCTTGTCGCCGCGGAACATGGCTTCGATCCGCTCGCGCAGGCCCGCCTCTTCGGCGAGCTTGACCAGCGCGGCTACGGTTCCGCGGGTAAGGCGGTTCTTCGAATAATCGAACAGCAGATCGCCCAACTGGATCGAAAATGCGTCGAAACGGCTGGGATCTTCGTTGAATAAATCCCGCATATGCAGCGGGGCGATGGACTTGAAATGATCGGACAGTGTCCGCCAGGCGGGGAGGTCGGTCGATTGTGGCATGGTTTCTTTGATTATGGCGTCATGCGAGCTTGTAGTGCCTAACCTGTAAATGCTACTACAAGCAGTGGGTGCGGGCGAAGCTCCTCTACCGTACATGGCTCGCCGGTCGGTTTATAATGCACATTCTCACACTCGCGACGGACAGTTTAATGACGATTCAGCACAAGCCCTGGGGAGGCCGGTTCGAAGAAGCGACCGATGCCTTCGTCGAAGCCTTCACCGCATCGGTCGATTTCGACAAGCGTCTGGCGGCTCACGACATCCGGGGCTCGATTGCGCATGCCACCATGCTGCAGCGGCTGGGATTGCTTACGCCGCAGGAGCTGGCTGCCATCGTGAACGGTTTGGAAGCCATAGCCGGTGAAATCGAAGCGGGGAGCTTCCCCTGGTCGGTACACCTGGAAGATGTGCACATGAACATCGAAGCGCGCCTTACCGAGCGGATCGGCGAGGCGGGCAAGAAGTTGCACACAGGCCGTTCGCGCAACGACCAAGTGGCGACTGACGTTCGTTTGTACCTGCGCTCCGAAATCGACCGGATCTGCGGTCAAATCAGGAGTTTGCAGATGGCGCTAGTCGATCTGGCGGAACGCGAGGCCGACACCATCATGCCGGGTTTCACCCATCTGCAGGTGGCGCAGCCGATCACGTTCGGTCATCACCTGATGGCCTGGTACGAGATGCTGTCGCGCGATTACGACCGCCTGTGCGACTGCCGCAAGCGGCTCAACGTCATGCCGCTGGGAGCGGCTGCGCTGGCCGGTTCCAGCTTTCCGCTGGACCGCGATTACACGGCCGCCCTGCTGGATTTTGTCCGGCCGGCGGCGAATTCGCTCGATGCCGTCAGCGATCGCGATTTCGCCATCGAATTCGCCGCCTGCGCGAGTCTGGTGCTGATGCACCTCTCGCGCTTCTCGGAAGAACTGATCCTGTGGACCTCGGCCCAGTTCGGTTTCGTCGACCTGCCCGACGCCTTCTGCACCGGCTCCTCGATCATGCCGCAGAAGAAAAACCCCGACGTGCCCGAACTCGTGCGTGGCAAGAGCGCGCGGGTGTTCGGCCATCTGTTCGCGCTGCTGACGCTGATGAAAAGCCAGCCGTTGGCCTACAACAAGGACAATCAGGAGGACAAGGAGCCGCTGTTCGACACCGTCGATACGCTGTCCGGGTGTCTGCGCGCGTTCTCTGACATGATGCCCCACGTGCGCCCGAATCGGGCGGCGATGTACGCCTCTGCCCAGAAGGGCTATGCCACCGCCACCGATCTAGCCGATTATCTGGTCCGGCGCGGCACCGCATTCCGCGATGCCCATGAGATCGTGGGCAAGGCCGTCCGCCTCGGCATCGAGACCGGGCGCGATCTGGCGGCCATCCCGCTGGAGGAGCTTCAGGTCTTGTCCGGCGCCATCGGTCCGGACGTCTACGACGTGCTGACGCTGGAAGGGTCGGTGGCGGCGCGTTCGCATATCGGCGGTACCGCGCCGGAATGCGTCAGAAAGGCCGTCGCCGAGGCGCGGGTGCGCCTGGCCGGCTTACGGGAAGCCTGATGGCCGGCGAGAACGGTAGCACCCTGGTCGACCTGATGCGCCACGGCGAACCTGCGGGCGGCAGCCGCTACCGTGGCCAGATCGACGATCCGCTCAGCGCGGTGGGCTGGGAGCAGATGTGGAGGGCGGTCGGGCGGCAGTGTCCCTGGGACGTCATCGTCACTTCGCCGTTGGCGCGGTGCCAGGCGTTCGCCGAAGCTTTGAGCGAGCGCCACGAGCGTCCGCTCGAGATCGAGCCGCGCTTCAAGGAGTTGGGTTTCGGGGTTTGGCAGGGCAAGACCCACGAGGAAATCAATACGGAATACGATCCGGGAGTGCTGCAGCGCTTTTACCGCGATCCATTGAACCATCGCCCAGAGAATGCGGAAGGCTTAGGCGATTTCCGCAGCCGCGTGATCTCGGCCTGGAAGGACATGCTGGAGCGGCACTTGGGCAAGCACGTGCTGGTCATCTGCCATGCCGGCATCATCCGCATGGTGATCGCGCAGGTGCTCGACGTTCCGCTGGCCAATCTGTTTCACATCAAGGTCGCCAATGCCGGGATTACCCGCATCGAGTGTATCGAGCAGGGCGACGAGTTCCTGTCGCAATTGGTATTTCATGGCGGAATGCCGACGGCTTGAGCTTCAACCGTTCGCTGCCGTTAGCCGGCTGACCAGGATCTTGTCCACCCGGTTGCGGTCCATGTCCATGACCTCGAACCGCAAGTTCGCAAATTCGAAGGCGTCGGTTACCTTCGGCACGTTGCCCAGCCGCAGCATGACGAATCCGGCCATGGTGTGGAAATTGCCGTTTTCTTCTTCCGGCAGAGACTCCAAGCCGAACAATTGCTTGAACCTGTCAATGTCGAGCATGCCGTCGACCAGCCAGGAGCCGTCTTCGCGCTGCGAAATCTGAGGATCTTCCGCGGTCGTTTCCGAAGCGATGGCGCCGACGATCGCTTCGAGCACATCGGTCAGCGTCACCAACCCCGTCAGTTCCCCGTACTCGTCCACGACCAACGCCGTTTGCAAGTGCGATTGCTTGAAGTGCTCGAGCAATTGCATGAGCGACAAGGAGTTGGGGACGAACAGCGCGGGGGTCACGAGTTCCGCCAGCCCCGGTTTTTCTCCGGCGAGCAGCCGGTTGAGCAGATCTTTGGTTTTCAAGAAGCCTAATACGTTGTCCACGCCGCCCCGGCACAGCGGGATGATCCAATGCGGGTAGTCGGTCAAGATGCCGCGGTTGGCTTCGTAAGTCTTGGTGATGTCCAGGTAGACGATATCTTTGCGCGGCGTCATGATCGCGCCGACTTTCCTGCTGTCCAGCCGCAGGATGTTTTCAACCAGTTCCTGCTCGACTTGTTCGAACACGCCTTCCTGGATGCCCTGCTGCAGCAGCAGCTTGATTTCTTCTTCAGTGATGGACGGTTGGCGGATCGGGCGGGCGCCGAACAGCCGCAGCACGATATCGGTGGATGCGCTCAGCAGCTTGACCAAGGGGAGGGCGATCAGAGAAAGCACGTGCATAGGCCGCGCTACGGCGGCAGCAATGGCTTCCGCGTGGAGCAGCGCGAGGCGTTTGGGCACCAACTCGCCGATGATGAGGGAGAGATAGGTGATAGCGAAAACGGTGATGGCCATGCTGATCTGATGGGCATAGGGTTTCAGTTCCTCGACCTCCAGCAGCAAGGGCTCGATCTGGGCGGAAATCGTGGCCTCCCCCAGCGCGCCGTTCAGTACCCCGATCGTGGTGATGCCGACCTGCACTGTGGAAAGAAACCGCGACGGCTGCGCCGCCAATTCCAGGGCGCGGGTCTCGCCGGCACCGCCTTTGTCGGCGCGATGCTGGAGCCGCGACTTTCGTGCGGACACGATGGCCATTTCCGACATGGCGAACAGGCCGTTGATGAAGATGAGGAACAGCACTAATCCGATCAGGATCACTTTGACAAGGGGGGGTAGTTGAGAAGACGGTAAACGCACAGGGCCCGCATGCCCGCGCGCGCCAAGCCGCGCATCAGGCTATCGCGCCGCCGCCGGATGCAGGCGGGCGCTAAAACAGGGGAGGGCTCGGGAGATGGAAAAAGCTCATGCCTAGGGCATGAACTGGGGTATTCGTCGGACACGAGGCAGTCCGTCAAGCAGCCGTTCGGCCAGGCCGGAGGGCTGGGATATGTTGAGGGTCCAAATAGGGATACCGGTAGGAGGGCGGCTTGCCTCTGGGGATTAGCGTAGCCGGGTCGCCGAACCGATTCAACTGTTTTCCGCCTGAAGGCCGGGTGTTCGCGGGCCGAAACTTGTTGTAAGCAAGGGGGTGTTTGTTCTAAGTTAGGCGCCAAATCAACAATGCTCGGGGAGGCGGTTCATGGCGGCTAGGAATGCTTTCTACGCCCAGTCCGGCGGTGTGACCGCCGTCATCAACGCATCGGCCTGCGGGGTGCTGGAAACTGCCCGGCTGTTTCCCGACCGGATCGGTACCGTCTACGCCGGACGCAACGGCATCGTCGGCGCCTTGACCGAGGACCTGATCGACACTGGCCAGGAGTGTCCGGAAGCCGTCGCCGCGCTGCGCCACACGCCGTCGGGGGCTTTCGGCTCCTGCCGCTATAAGCTCAAGGGGCTAGAGGAAAACCGTGCCCAGTACGAGCGCCTGATCGATGTGTTCCGTGCCCACGACATCGGTTATTTTTTCTACAACGGCGGCGGCGATTCTGCCGACACCTGCCTGAAGGTCTCGCAGCTCTCGGAGAAAATGGGCTACCCCTTGCAAGCCATCCATGTGCCGAAGACCGTCGACAACGACTTGCCGATTACCGACTGCTGTCCCGGTTTCGGTTCGGTTGCCAAGTACATCGCGGTGTCGGTGCGGGAAGCGAGCTTCGACGTCCGTTCGATGGCGGCAACCTCCACCAGCATTTTCGTGCTGGAGGTGATGGGGCGGCATGCCGGCTGGATCGCTGCGGCAGGGGGGCTCGCCAGCGATGAAAAGCATGATCTTCCGCTGGTCATCTTGTTCCCCGAACAGGTGTTCGATCCGGAGCGGTTCCTGCTTGCGGTCGACGAAAAGGTTCGCACCAAAGGCTATTGCTCGATCGTGGTGTCGGAGGGTATCAAGGGCGCCGACGGCAGGTTCGTCGCCGAATCCGGCGTCCGCGACGCGTTCGGCCATGCCCAACTGGGCGGGGTGGCGCCGGTAGTCGCCGGGCTCATCAAGGAGCGCTTTGGGTACAAGTACCATTGGGCCGTCGCCGATTATTTGCAGCGCGCCGCTCGGCACGTCGCCTCCCGCACTGACGTCGAGCAGGCTTACGCCCTGGGCCGGGCCGCCGTCGAGCTGGCTCTGCAAGGGCGCAACGCCGTGATGCCGGCTATCGTACGGACTTCGGATTCGCCTTACACCTGGGAGATCGCGGCTGCGAATCTGGCGGAAGTAGCTAATGTGGAAAAAAAGATGCCGCTGGAGTTCATCAGCGCCGATGGCTTCGGGATCACCGAAAACTGCCGCCGCTACTTGCAGCCGCTGATCGAGGGCGAGGATTACCCCCCTTATGCTGGAGGTTTGCCAGACTATGTGACGCTGAAAAATGTTGCGGTGCCCAAGAAATTGGCGACCTCATTCTCCGTTTGAAGACCGCCCATCGTTCGCAATACCCACGATAACCTGTCAGGAGTATCGCCATGGCTTGCTCGGTTTTGTCCTGCGCCCGTGAAGGGCTGTGTAGTCTGATGCGCGACCGCGGAACTCGGGTGATTACCCAGGCGGGGATCGCGGAGTTTTTTGCGATCGGTCTGCTGGTCGACTGGGGCACAGGATTCGCCTTCGCCGCGGCCTTATCGGCATTGCTGTACGGCATCCTCTCGATCGGCTGGATCAACGCCCAGCCCGCAGGCAATGCCAAGATGATCGACATCGCCGCGGCGATCCAGCAAGGCGCACAGGCTTATCTTAACCGGCAGTACCGTACCATCGCCGCGGTTGGGATCGTGTTGTTTTTCATCATGGGTATCTTCCTGGGATGGACGATCGCCTTCGGTTTCGTGATCGGCGCTCTACTTTCCGGCGCAGCCGGCTACATCGGCATGAACATCTCGGTGCGGGCCAACTCCCGCACGGCCCAAGCGGCCATGACGGGCTTGGACGCCGCCTTCGCGCTGGCATTCCGGGGCGGCGCGATCACCGGCATGCTGGTGGTCGGGCTCGGCCTGCTCGGCGTCGCAGGCTATTACACGCTGCTGAAAACGGCGGGTGCGAGCGATCCGCTCCACGCACTGGTCGGGTTGGCCTTCGGCGGATCGCTGATTTCGATTTTCGCCCGTCTAGGCGGCGGCATCTTCACCAAAGGCGCCGACGTGGGTGCCGACTTGGTCGGCAAGGTGGAGGCGGGCATTCCCGAGGACGATCCGCGCAATCCGGCGGTCATCGCAGACAACGTGGGTGACAATGTCGGCGATTGCGCCGGCATGGCGGCCGACCTGTTCGAGACCTACGCGGTGACTATCGTTGCCACCATGCTGCTGGGCGGGCTTCTGACCGGAGGCAACGAGGCGGCTATCGTGTATCCGCTGGTGCTGGGCGGCATTTCCATCCTCACCTCGATCGTCGGCACCTTCTTCGTCCGGATCGCGCCGGGCCAGAAGATCATGAGCGGGCTGTACAAGGGCGTGATCGTGTCCGGCGGACTGGCGGCCGTGGCCTTCCTGCCGATAACCGGCATCATGTTCGGCGGCGGCATCGATTTCGGCGGAACCGAACTATCCTGGTTCAGCCTATTCCTGGCGTCACTGATCGGCTTGGGTCTAACCGGCTTGATGGTCGTTATCACCGAATACTACACGGCGACCGAATTCGCGCCGGTGCGCCATATCGCCGAAGCCTCCACCACCGGCCACGGCACCAACATCATCGCCGGGCTCGGCGTGTCGATGAAGGCAACGGCGGCGCCGGTGCTGGTGGTGTGTGCCAGCATCTGGGGAGCCCACGAACTGGCGGGGCTGTACGGCATCGCCGTGGCGGCTACCTCGATGCTGTCGCTGACCGGGATGATCGTCGCCCTAGACGCCTACGGCCCGATTACCGACAACGCCGGCGGCATCGCCGAGATGGCCGATTTGCCGGATTCGGTCCGCGCCATCACCGATCCTCTGGATGCCGTGGGCAACACCACCAAGGCCGTGACCAAGGGTTATGCAATCGGCTCGGCGGGGCTGGCGGCGCTGGTGCTGTTCGCCGACTACACCCATAACCTGGGCGGCAACGTCAATTTCGACCTCTCGAACCACATGGTCATCATCGGCCTGTTCATCGGCGGCATGGTGCCCTACCTGTTCGGCTCGCTGGCCATGGAGGCCGTGGGGCGAGCTGCAGGCGGCATCGTCAACGAAGTTCGCCGGCAATTCCGGGAAATCCCGGGCATCATGGATTACACCGCCAAGCCCGATTATTCCCGCGCCGTCGATATGCTGACCCAAGCGGCGATCAGGGAGATGATCCTGCCTTCCTTGTTGCCGGTGGCGATTCCGGTAGTCGTAGGCTTGCTGCTCGGCAAGGAAGCCTTAGGCGGCGTGCTCATCGGTACCATCGTCACCGGATTGTTCGTCGCCATTTCGATGACGACCGGCGGCGGCGCCTGGGACAACGCTAAGAAATACATCGAGGACGGCCACTTTGGCGGCAAGGGCTCGGAGGCGCACAAGGCGGCAGTCACGGGCGATACGGTCGGAGATCCGTATAAGGACACCGCGGGTCCGGCGGTGAATCCGATGATCAAGATCATCAACATCGTGGCTTTGCTGCTGGTTCCCCTGCTGTAAGTCCTCGCTTGTTACCCCTCTCCTCTTTGGGAGAGGGGCCGGGGGGTGAGAGCCCAGACTAACAACTCCCTGTATATTTCCCCTTCGATACTTCCCTTAAATCTTAAATTTCCGGTGGCCACCCAAGCTGTCGTCTGAGCGGTTTGCAGGGTCCAAACCGAATGCGAGGTAATGCAATGACCAACCCTTTGCTGGAAAACTACGAACTGCCGCCGTTCTCGCGCATCGAGGCGAGCCAGGTGCTGCCGGCGGTTCGGCAAATCCTGGACGAAAGCCGGTCGGGGGTGGACGCGCTGCTCGAACGCGGCGGCCCGTTTACCTGGGCGAGCTTGGTTGAGCCGCTGGACGATCTCGACGACCGCCTGAACAAAGCCTGGTCGCCGGTCGGGCATCTCAATGCGGTGATGAACAGCGAAGCTTTGCGGGAAGCCTATAACGGCAGCCTGCCGCTACTGAGCGAATACGCGACAGAAATGGGCCAGAACGCGGCGCTATATGCCGCATTCCGGGAAGTGGCGGAAGGGGTGGAATACGCCCGGCTCGATACCGCCCAGCGCAAAACCGTCGACAATGCCCTGCGCGATTTCCGCCTGTCCGGGGTTGCCCTGGAAGGCGAGCAAAAGGCGCGCTTCAAGGCTATCGCTCAAGAGCTGTCGCAACTGGGCAGCCGGTTTTCCGACAATGTGCTGGACGCCACCAAAGGCTGGAGCCGACATATCGAAGACGAGGCGCTGCTAGCTGGTCTACTGGAAACCGACCTCGCCGTCGCCCGCCAGGCGGCGGAAGACGAAGGCAAATCCGGCTGGGTTTTCGGCCTCGCCTTTCCCTCCTATATCGCCATAATGACCTACGCCGACGACCGGGCGCTGCGGGAGGAGTTCTATCGGGCCTATGCGACCCGCGCTTCGGAAACCGGGCCCCAGGGCGGACGCTGGGACAACGGCGAGGTGATGGAAAAGATACTGGCTTTGCGTCACGAAGAGGCTGGTCTCTTGGGGTTTTCCAATTACGCCGAACTGTCCCTGGCGACCAAGATGGCGGAGAGTCCGGAACAGGTGCTGAGTTTCCTGAATGACCTCGCCGAAAAGGCTCTGCCCGTCGCCCGGCGCGACCTGGAGGAACTGCGGGTGTTCGCACGGGATCAGCATGGGATCGAGACGCTTCAGTCCTGGGACATGACGTACTATTCCGAGAAACTCCGCGAGCATAAGTACGCATTCTCCGAAGAGGAGGTGAAGGCCTACTTTCCCGCCGAACGCGCAGTTTCCGGCCTGTTCGCGGTGGTGCAGAGGCTTTACGGACTGGATATCGAGCGCCGCGACGGCGTCGACGTCTGGCATCCGGACGTCCGCTACTACGAGATATTAGACCGGACAGGCGAACTGAGGGGCGGATTCTACCTAGACCTCTACGCCCGGCCCAGCAAGCGCGGCGGCGCCTGGATGGACGAATGCGTCAGCCGGCGCCGCGTCGGCGGGAGCATTCAGAGTCCGGCCGCCTATCTGACCTGCAATTTCATCCCCCCGGCCGGCGACGAACCCGCGCTGCTTCGGCACGACGACGTGGTGACGCTGTTCCACGAATTCGGCCACGGCCTGCACCATTTGCTGACCCGTGTCGAGTATCTCGGGGTGTCCGGCATTCGAGGCGTGGAATGGGATGCAGTGGAGCTGCCCAGCCAGTTCATGGAGAACTTTTGCTGGGAACGCGAGGCGCTGGGGCTGATTTCTGGCCATTACCGCACCGGCGAGTCCCTGCCCGACGCACTATTGGCCAAGATGCTGGCCGCCAAGAATTTCCAGGCCGGTATGCAAACCGTCAGGCAACTGGAGTTTGCCCTGCTGGATTTCCGCATTCACCGCGATTACGATCCCGCCCGTGGCGGACGCGTCTATGAGACGCTCGACGAAGTCAGGAGGCAGGTCTCGGTCTTGCCGCCGCCGGCCTACAACCGTTTTCCGCACAGCTTCCAGCATATCTTCGGTGGCGGCTACGCGGCGGGTTATTACAGTTACAAATGGGCCGAAGTGCTGTCCAGCGACGCGTTTTCGCTGTTCGAAGAGCGCGGCATCTTCGACCCGGAGACCGGCCACGCCTTCCTGAGCAATGTATTGGAGCAAGGCGGGCGGCGCGGCGCGCTGGAGTCCTTCGTCGCCTTCCGCGGCAGGGAGCCTGAAGTCGATGCACTACTGCGCCACAGCGGGATGCTGGAGCCGGCCGGCTAGCGCCTCTGGGAGCATCCCATCGAAAGGAGAGGAAAATGACAGACTACCGCAAATATACCTGTTCGTCCTGCGGCTATATCTACGATGAAGCCGACGGAGATCCTGATCTGGGCATCGCGCCAGGTACCCTGTTCGAGGATATTCCAGAAGACTGGACTTGTCCGGAATGCGGGGTGGACAAGAGTTTCTTCGAGTTCCTGGATTGACAACCGCCGCGTTCCGCCCGCCCTTTCGACCGGCGGAACGCGGTGCGGTGAGCGTTAGTGGTTGGTGTTCGTGGCGCCGGAGGCCGGCGCGCCGAAGACCGAGAAGAGGTTGTTGACCTGGGCGTCGCGCTCGGCGAGCGGAGCCAGCCCATAGCGTTTTTCCAGGGTCGCCAGAATGGAAGAGGTGTCGTACTGGGTGCTGTCGACGGCGAAGTCGTGGGGCAATAGCGGCGACACGATCAGGGCGGGTATCCGGTTGCCCGGCCCCCATTTGTCGTGCGGTCCGTCGTTATTGTCCTGGCCGGGCGGCTGCACATGGTCGTACTGGCCGCCGAATTCGTCATAAGCCACGATGACCATGGTGTCGTTAGCGCAGGCGCTGTTTTCGATAGCGGCGAGCAATACCACTAGATGATCGCTGCCGATGGGCTCGCTGCCGTAGCCAGGATGCTCGTTGCCTTCGCCAATGGGCTTCACGAAGCTCACTTGCTTCAGTTTGCATTCCGATTTCGAAGTCTGCGCCAAGTCGATGAACTCGATCTCGTCTCGCAGATGCGCCTTGCGGTTCTTCAAACCAGCTTTCGTGTGGGTGCTGAAGTTGGCGAAATAGTTGAACGGCTGGTGGTGGAATTGGAACCAAGTATCGGGACAGTTCGGGAAAGTGGCGCCCTGGATAGTGTGAGGGTCTGAGCATGCCGGGCCGTGTCCGTTGCTCCAGCCCGGAGCGCCAATACTGCCGTTGGCGTTCGACCAGCCGCCCGAGTACCAGGCCCAGCTCACGCCTGCGGCGGAGAGCCGGTCGCCTATCGTCGGCGCGGTTTGCAGCGGCAGTTGTTGATAATCCTTGGTTCCCGGTTGGTAGGGCTGGTTACTCGACTGCACCGTGTTGACCGCATAGTCGCCGCAAACGACGTTCGCCGGTGTAGGGCCGCGGCCGGACGGGGGATTGCACGATGCGGTCAACTTCCCATCGATGAGCGTATAGCTCGCCTGCGAGGTGTAAAGCGGATAGTTGGCTGGCATGCCGTTGGCGTCGACGACCGAATGCAGATCTTTCTTGCTGCCGTCGTTCACTGCGTTTGGCCAAGTTGGCGTGCTTGCTGCGATCAGCCATTGATGGTTCAGGAACGAGCCGCCGAACGCCGAGTGGAAGAAGTTGTCGGCGATCGCGTAGTTGGGGTGTCCGTTCTGGTGCAGATAGCGGTAAACCGGAAGCTGCTTGGTGTCGTAATAGCCTAGGGTCAGGCCTACGGCGTCGCTGCCGGTTACGTAGCGGTCCAAAGCTCCGCCATTCAGTTGGTACTGCTGCTGATAGTAGCGGTGCACGATGTCTTCGGTACAGCCGCCGTTGTAGCTGTCGCCCTGCGAAACACCGCCAGTACAGGTGGATGCTGTTACAGGGATATAGCTATCGATCATGAACTCGGCGTTGGAAAACGCGCTTTCGATGGCATTGACTGTATCGGTGCAGGTGACCGGCAGCGGTGAGGGCGAAGTCAGGTTTGGGTCGTTCTGCAGCAGACAGGCGTAGCGCTCGCCGGCTTGGTTGACCTGGGAGATGTAATTCGCCGGGCTGCGTCCGTTTACGCCTTCCCAATCGCCGTAGAGATTGTCGAAGCTGTGATTTTCCTGATAGATGACGACGAAATGTTTGATCTTCTTCATCTCGCTGCCGGGGTGGGCGTAGGTGGGGAGAGGCCCCAGACCTACCGTTGCAAGGGCGGCGACAAGGGGTATCTGGCGTATGGCTGGCATTTCGGTTCCTTAGATTGTTTATTTAGCGGTCTTTTCGCCGCTTTCGTTCGAGCGGCGGTGCTCAGGCTAGGCCCTGCGTATGACGTGAGTGAGAAAATTCGATGTCGACTCGGAGAGAGTTCGGCGCAAGGTGGGGAGTTGTAATTCTTAAGCCCTTCCCATATAACTCCTGGCGGAGTCACCTTAGGCTTTGAGGGCCGTATGAATAAAATTTTCGGGTTTGCACTGAGCGCCATGCTTGTTACGGCGCTGCTGTTTTCAGGCATGAATGACGCGTTCGCCAAACGCATGGGCGGAGGCAAATCCTTCGGGAGCAGACCTTCATACAGCGAGCCTTACCGGCGTTCCACCGAAGGAGACTCGTTCTCGCAGGCTCAGCGTCCAGGCTATCAGGCCGCCCCGGCGAGCGCGGCGAGCCAGCGCAATCAGGCGGCGCGCGACGCCTATTCCCGCCGTGGCGGTTTCATGGGCATGCTCGGCGGGCTGGCTCTGGGCGGCCTGTTGGGAGCGATGCTGTTCGGCGGCGCATTCGAGCATCTGAACTTCATGGATATCCTCCTGTTCGCAGCGATCGGCTACGCACTGTATCGGCTGCTGGCTGCGCGCAGAAGCCAACCTCAGCCCGCGGCGGGCGCCGGCGGCGCGGCTTATTACCCACACTCAGATGCCGAAAGCGGTGCGCGTCCGAATTCGGCGCGCCCCGGTTTCGACACCGATTTGTTGTCGCGGCGCGGCTCGGGTCACCGGACCAATCCGTATCCGGCCGATTTCGACGCTGCCGGTTTCCTCAACGGCGCAAAAGCGGCCTATCGCCAGTTGCAACAGTCCTGGGACGAACGCGATCTGAGCACTCTCAGGGCGCTGACCACCGACAAGGTATTCGCCGAACTGCAGGATCAGCTGAGGTCCTCCACGGAGCGGCACCGCACCGAGCTGCTGCGGGTGGACGCGGAAATTCTGGAGGTGAACGATCAGGGCGACGAGCGCCAGGTCGCCGTTCTGTTCGACGTCGCTCTGCGCGAATCGCCGATGGAGAGCGCGAGCGACGTACATGAGGTTTGGCACTTCGTACGCTCGCGTTCGAGCCGGCAGCCGACCTGGTTCCTGGACGGCATCCAGCAGGTCGAAGCCTGAGAGTATTCCTAGGTTCGGTCGCCGGTGCGGGAGCACTCGCACTGGCGCTGTGGCTGGGCTACGGAAGGGGTGGCGGGACGCTTCCCGGCGAAATCGGTTTCACCACCCTCCAGGGCGAGAGGGTGCGGATCGGCGACTGGAGCGGCCAGCCCGTGTTGCTGACCTTTTGGGCCAGCGACTGCCGTAGCTGTCTCGAAGAAATGCCGGAACTCGCGGCGCTGTTCAAGGATTACGGCGGGCGGGGCTTGCGGATGGCGGCTGTGGCCATGCCTTACGACCTGCCCAACCGGGTGCTGGCCTTGGCTCGAGACGAGAGCTGGCCGTTTCCTGTGGGGCTAGACCCGTTAGGCCAGCTGAGCGGCGCGCTGAAGGTCGAGCTGGTTCCGAATACTTATTTGTTGGGGCGCGACGGCGCGGTTGTCGCATCGCGTCTCGGCAAGCCGGATTTCCGCGAGTTGCGGGAAACAATAGAACAATTACTCCGGGAGAGATGAACGTATGTGGCTGAAAGCTTTCCACCTGATTTTCATGGTGACTTGGTTCGCGGGGCTTTTCTATCTGCCGCGCTTATTCGTCTACCACGCCATGACCTCCGATGCTCCGGGCATCGCCCGCTTCAAAATCATGGAAAGAAAATTGTTCTGGGGCATCACCACCCCGGCGATGGTCCTAACCTTGATTTTTGGCGTCTGGATGCTGGCCGATTATGACTGGGCACTTTATGGTACTAGCCGCTGGCTGCATCTTAAACTGACGCTAGTGGGGTTTCTAGTCGGTTACCACGTTCTGTGTTGGCAATGGCTCAGGGATTTCGCCGAGGACCGTAATTCGCGCAGCCATCTGTTCTACCGCTGGGTCAATGAAGTCCCGGTGCTGTTCCTGTTTGCCATCATTCTGCTCGCGAGTTTGAAGCCCTTCTGACGAGAATCATCGAATGCCTACTTACGACTATGCTTGCCAGTCCTGCAACCAGGACTTCACCGTCATGCAGAAGATCAGCGATCCTGCGCCGGTCTGCCCGCATTGCGGTTCAGAGTCGGTGAACAAGAAATTGTCGGCGCCTGCGGTTCATGGCAAGGCTCCGTCCCGTGCCTTATCCAATTCCCCCGGCCATGGCTGTGCTACGGGCGGCTGCGGCTGCAAACACTGATATATCTTCTGGTCCGTTTGCTTCATATGTAGACAGGACAGTCCGATATAAGCTGGTTTCGCAATCAGGCCGTTCCGCATGGGATCGAAGCAACAGCAAATTCACTGCCTTTGGGATGAGCTTTCGGAATTCGGGCCATCCCGCGTCGATGATGCGCTCGATCATGTCATGGCCCGATTATGCGAGATCATCAATGCACAGCAGGCGAACTGGTTCGGAGCGGTGCGCCTGGATTACCAGAACGATCCGATCGATGGTTGGCGGGCCGCTGCCATTCGTTACCTCCATCCCCAGCCCGAGCTGGATGAAGCTTACGCAGAACACTGCCGCCGTCTCGAACAGGGTGACATCGACCCTAGCATCGTTGCTAACCTACGGCATGCCGGTCGCTTCCGAGTAAACATCCAGCATGAACACGTTCCACCCGGCTGGTACGACAGCGAGTTCTATCTCCATCTGCTCAAACCCTTCGGTATCCGCGATGCCTGCTACATGGCGACTCCTGTCAACCAGGACATGGAATCCTGGCTCGGCTTTCAGCGTATCGGTAACGAAACTCGGCTATTTGGCGAAACGGAGCGGGCCTTGCTTGAGGAGGCAGGGCGCGCGCTGACATGGTTCCACCGGCATGTCGCTCTGCACTATGGCTTGTTGATCGCCGATAAGCCTCTTACCTCGGCTGAGCGGCGGATGCTCAATGTACTGCTTAGCGGCGCCTCCGAGGCCGAGATTGCAAGCCGGCTCAGCCTCGCTCCCAGTACCGTGCATACCTACGCTACCCGTATCTACCGAAAATTCAACGTCAAGGGATGCACCGGCCTGATGGCCCTGTGGCTGGGCTGTTGATTGTAAAAGTTGGGCGCCCCCGTCTCTGAACAGAGACTGTTCACCCCTGTTCCACATGGTATACATTTCCGCGTCTATTTTTGCGACGACCTGATTCCAGTGATCGTAAGTTTTTGGCTATAAACAGCTAAAATTATAGAACGATGCTGCTATCTATCGTCATTCTAACCGTGCCGGAGGACAGGGAGCGATGCGAAAGCGAGCGAGTCCGACGAGCCCCTGGGTAGGCCCAGGGCCGGGCGGTCCGCCGCAGGGTAACGCGCTAGCGTTGTCCGGAGGCGGACTGCAAGGTATCCCGA
>JAQTYA010000178.1 GCA_028688525.1 Methylococcus sp.
TCGGTGACGGATATCGAGCCCTACACGTTGGCCCTAAGACACATCGCAATGTAGGCATCTGGCTTATCAAGTCTGAATCTCCCGAACAACAAGCACTTATCGGCAGGCAAACGGGGGGACAGCCCTTTATGGTGTTTTATACCGATGACTGTCGAGCAACGTACGAAGAACTAAAGAACAAAGGAGTTGAATTTGAAGGCGATCCCGTCGAGGGAGAGGACGATGTAACAGTATTCTTCAAAGATCTTTACGGCAATCGTTTTGTACTCGTGCAACTCCAAAACGAGCGGTATGCGCCGCTTTGACGGCTCGGTTAATTCTATACTGGCACTGAAAGGTTGGCATCTCTGAATAGCAGCCACTTGTTACCGAAACGCCGAAAGACTGTAAGCGTATGCCCTGCTCGCTCAATTGGATGTTCCGCTCCCGGAAGCGTAACAGTCAAGGAAAGTTTGGACCACACATAAGCCATATCGCCCGAAACTAGAATTTCCTGAATTTTGACTGTTCCTTCGAATTTGGGGCGAGGCTTTCCATTTGGAACCCGAGAAAGGGCTGCGAATTCCGCTTTGCTCATGGGAGGGTGGCCTGGTACGAGAAAGATGACATCTTCCGTCATGAGACTAAGCACGGTATCTATGTCTCCGGTTTCGGTAGCAGAGTGCCATGTTTGAATCAGATCACGGATTTGTTCTTCGTCGCTTAGCATGTTTTCCTCGTTGCTGTGACGCCCGCGCTTGCACCCATTTGCAGTCTGGCGGGGCCGTTGCTTTGCTTACTCTGAAAGTCACTGTGGGAGCGACGCCCTCGTCGCGACGAAGGCGTCGCTCCCACAGAAAAATTTTCATTTTCCGGGGTAATGCTGAGCCATCGAGTTACTGTAAACTGTTATGCCTAGCTTCCAACTTTCACTGCTTCGTCAGTACCGTCTACCGACATCAGATTTTTTCGTTTTTCGCATCGTTTGGGCAATCGCGTTTCGAACCGTCGACGTCGTTGACAATCCGGTTATTGACGCCGCTACCCTGAACGACCGGATGAACATTGGCCGGCAGGTGAATCACTGTGCCGGGCCCTGATAGACGAATAAGCTGCACCGACGCGCCGGGTAGCTCTGTAACGTGGTGGTTGACGCCGGAAATTCTTAAGTTTCTGATAGAGCAGCCGCAAGGAACGTGAACGGTATTGCCGTCGCCCGACAGATCGAGATCGAACAAGCCGGGAGGAAAGACGGAAACGTTTTGCCCGTTTCCATTAATCTTGATAAGTTCAACACTCTCGCTTGCGGTCTTGTCGTGAAAGGAATAATCGGCGCAGCCTAACACCGGAATCCCGAGCGCCGCCGTAACGGCGAACCGCATCAATTGTTGAAAATTCATTTCGTATCTCCTTGGCTATTACGATTAAAACAACGGCGTCGAAATATCGCCCCAGCGTACATGCGCCGGTGGCGTAACGGCGGCGGTAATGGTACCGGTTCTTATATCGACGCTTACCAAGCGCAAGGGTTGGATACCGTAGGCCGAACGAAGGATCGTTTTTCCCGCTGCATGGGCTTGGTGGCTGCGGACTCGGCTGAACAGCACCTTATAGTAGCGCCGGTCGAAGTTCTCCGGGGTGTCGTGACCACTGTGCACCGATTCGGCCTCCAGCGGCAAATCGGCCAGGTGCCATGCCTCGGGCACCACATGGACCAAGAGCGGCGTTTCAGTGTTGCTGGACATGATTTGCCGGATACGGGGCTCATTCAGCGCGGTGCGATAAGACGCCAGCAATTCATGGTCGCTTAGCAGCGCGGGCGAAAGCACGGCCGCCCGGGCCTGATAATGGGCCGTAATGTTAGCCAGCGCATATTCGCGTAATCCGAAGGCAATCGCCAGACAAACCATGAGGGTGGCGATGGTGTGCACTAACCAGGAACGACGGGGCTGAACGGACGGCTGGGTTATTCCGATAGCCGCGAATGACTTCCAAGGCGGAAACACAGGTAGAAACCGATCGGTCTGATTTTCGTACTCCCGGTAACGATTACCGAAACCAGCCTCGCAGCGACGTTCTTCCGAAGCCGCCAGCGACCGGTATAGAAAAAGCATCAGCACATAGGCGATCAACACCAGAAAACGCGGCCAAAGCAATAGGGCGCCCAGGCCAAGCAACGCCAACCCGACATATTGCGGATGCCGGCTGTAACGATAAAGCCCATTGGTAACCAGTCCTCGGTGGCGAAATTTGGCGTTATAAATCTGGATTGCAGCGGCCAGAAACACCATTATCCCTATCAGCAGGCTGGTTCCGCCAACTATGGGGAGTGCATTGAGTACGACGCTTCGGGTCGTGGAAATATGCGGCAGAAAAAACTGAGTAAGCCAGGCCGTGCCGGACCATTGGTCGAGGAAGTTCAAGGCCGGGCCATAAAGCGAGTAGAAATAGAGCGCTGCCGGACTGATCATAAACAGAATTTCCAAGCCAATGGCAATATAGAATAAGGATGCCGGTTTTAGCAGGTTTGCGGGATTGTGATTCGAAAAGGGTTTTGGTTTAGTCGCCATGATGGCTGTCCTCCGTTCTTGATGGGCTCTAGCGTAAGCGCCTTGTGTAACCGAACGGTTTCAACGACCGGTGATTTTTGTTACGCTGGGTTTCAAATCCCTGTTTTGTAGCACTTTGTTACAAAACTTTTCCTCGCCAGCGAGGGAAGGTCGGCATAATCAATCATCATGATCCAGTCTCCTCATATTCTAATCGTCGACGATGATCGCGAGCTCCGGCAGTTGCTCACGGTATTTCTGACCCGGCACGCGTTCAGGGTCGACGCGGCGTCCGACGGACGCGCGATGCACAAACGGCTGGAAACGGCCCGCTTCGACCTGATCGTTCTCGATCTGATGTTGCCCGGTGAAGACGGTCTGGCCTTGTGCCGGCGTTTGCGAAGCTCATCGACTATCCCCATCATCATGTTGACGGCGCTGGCCGAAGAGATAGACCGCATCGTCGGCTTGGAAATGGGTGCCGACGATTATCTGGTCAAACCGTTCAATCCGCGCGAATTGCTGGCCCGCATCAAGGCGGTGTTGCGCCGCACCGGCAACGCGTCCGATGTATCCCGGACTGTCGGCAATACGCTGCTGTTCGAGGGCTGGCGCATTGATTTGGCCAAACGCGAGCTGTTTTCGCCCGAAGGCGTGCTGATGCCCTTGACCGGCGGCGAGTTCGATTTGTTGGTCGCCTTGGCGGAACGGCCGCAGCGGGTATTGAATCGGGATCAGTTACTGGATTTGACGCGCGGACGAGCGGCAACGGCGTTCGACCGCAGCATCGACGTGCAGTTGAGCCGTTTACGGCGCAAGATCGAAACCGATCCGAACCAGCCCGCGCTGATCAAAACCGTGCGCGGCGGCGGTTACGTCTTTCAACCCCGTGTGGTGCGCGAACCATGAAAAGAAACGGCTGGCTCCCACAGTTAGCCGATACCCTGACCGGCAGAATCGTTGGCCTGTTGTTTGCCGGTCTGATGCTGACAGCGACCGGCAGCGCATCGATTTATATGTTGGATATTTTTCATGGCAAGGGTTGGAACGAGACGTCCGGCAATCTGCACCGCATCGCCGCGATCGTCGCCATCATGGACCACGCGCCGCCGGACGCCCGTCCGGCCTGGCTTCCACCTTTGAACCAAACCGGCCTATCGGTGGCTTGGTCCTCAACCGAAACCCCGCCGCCGCTGCGCAGGGACAGCATGACCCGCCATCTGGCGCGGGATATCCGGGTTTTTTCAAAAATACCAGACGCCGATCGGGTCCGAACCGGTTACCCGGCCGATGCACCAACCTCTACGCTACCGATCATGCCCGAAACGGCGCCGGCCGAGGCATGGGTCGCGTTGTCGGACCATAGTTGGCTACATTTCGTGATCGCGAACCGGCAGATCAGCGGACTTTGGACATTGCGACTGGTATTGGCCTCTGGTCTTCTGGTCGTGGGCATCGCGGGCCTGGGCGTATGGGCCGCGCGCAAGGTAACCGCCCCGCTGGCACAGTTCTCCATGGCCGCGGAACGGTTCGGCGCAAATCCGGATGCGCCACCACTCAATGCCGAAGCCGGGCCCGAGGAAATTCGCCAAGCCGCCGCGGCCTTTAACGGCATGCAAGACCGCATTCGCCGTCTGATCGAAGACCGAACCCTGATGCTGGCGGCAATATCCCATGATCTGCGTACGGCGCTGACCCGCCTGCGATTTCGCACGGAATTCATTGGCGATGTCGGCCAGCGCCGAAAAGCCGAAGAGGATATGGACGAAATGCAGGCGATGCTGGCATCGGCCTTGGCGCTGGCCCGAGACGAGACTGTTTCCGAGCCGACGCTTGTCCTGGATCTGGCGGTGCTGATGCAAAGCCTGTGCGACGATCTGGACGATGCCGGAAAAGCCGTATCCTATGAAGGCCCCTTGCATCTGAATATTCAGGGTCGGAAAATTTCAAGCTAGTTGTCGCCTCAAGGTAAAATTTTATGCGGCTATTTTGTCCTGATTAACGACCTCCTGAGGCGAGTTATTTTGGGTTTCGATATGATCTGGATTTAAATGCACGGTATG
>JAQTYA010000002.1 GCA_028688525.1 Methylococcus sp.
GATGCCACGATCCAAGCGCGGCCGGCGCCTTTCCTCTGCGAGTCCGTTCATGCCATGCGGGTGTGCATGGCCCCCTTGCAGAGGTCCAACTTGAAACCCAAAATTTTGCGCCTTTCCCTAACGGCACTCAGCGCCGCACTTTGCTCCAACGCTTACGCCATCGACAGCGATCCCGAAGAGCTCGACACGCTCGTGGTCACAGCCACCCGCACCGAAACGCCGAGCCGCCAGGTGGGCAGCTCCGTTACCGTTCTGACCGCCGAAGACATCAAGGAACGCGGCATCTATTCCGTAGACCAGATCCTGCGCATCGTCCCCGGCCTCGACGTGGTGCAAAGCGGCGGTCCGGGCCGGGAGACCTCGGTATTCCTGCGCGGTGCCAATTCGGGCCAGACCATCGTCCTGATCGACTGGATCGAAATGAACGATCCGTCTTCAGCCAATGCCGGCTTCGATTTCGCCAACCTGACCGTGGACAACATCGAGCGCATCGAAATCCTGCGCGGCGCCGCCAGCTCGGTCTACGGCTCGGAGGCCATGGGCGGCGTCATCAACATCATCACCAAGAAGGGCACAGGCAAACCGCGGGTCAAAGCCAGCGTAGACGGCGGCAGCTACGACACCTGGCGGGCGATGGGCGATGTGTCCGGCGGCGATCCCAGCTTGAACTACAGCCTCACCACCAGCCATCGCGAGGTCCGGGGCTTTTCCGCAGCCGATCAGCACTTCGGCGCCACCGAGCGCGATGGCTACCGCAACACCACGGTCAGCGCCCGCGTCGGCGGCAAACCGGCCGACGACTTGGAACTGGGCTGGAGCCTGCGGTACGACAACGGGTTCACCAAGCTGGACAATTACGATTTTGCGCTCAGGCGGCCGGTAGACGATCCGAACTACACGGGCAATACCGACGAGCTCTATACCCGCGGCTTCGGCACTCTCAAGCTGTTCGACAACTTCTGGGAGCAGACCGCCGGACTGGCCTATACCTGGGTCGACCGCCGCTACGACAACGCGCCCAATCCGGGCGATCCTTTCCCGTTCCGCGCGGCTTATCTGGGCGATAAACTCAAGGTCAACTGGCTTAACACGCTGCGCCCCCATGAGACCAACACGGTCTCCTTCGGCATCGACGACGAGGAGGATTCCATGACCATCCGCGAGCCCTCGCAGTTCGTGAAGGCCTACAACACCCTAGGCTATTTCCTGGAAGACCAAATCAACCCGGTCGACTGGTGGTCCACCACGGCCAACGTGCGCCACGACCAAAACAATTTCGCCGGCGGCCGCACGACTTGGCGGATCAGCCAGGTGTGGACCGCACCGACCGTGGATACCCGGCTGAAAGCCAATTACGGTACCGGCTTCAAAGTGCCGGCCCTGGCCCAGCTCTACGACCCCTTATATAACACCGGCAACCCGAACCTGAGGCCGGAAACCAGCACCAACTGGGACGTTGGCATCGAACAGCCGATTTCGGCCCTCAAGGGCAATGCGGGCATCGTGTATTTCAACAATCACTTCAAGGATTTGATTCAGTTCGACCCGATCGCCTTCCGGATGGAAAACGTCAACAACGCGACGGCCGAGGGCGTGGAAACTTATCTGGAGACGAACCCGCTAAGCGGGCTGGATCTGCGCGGCACCTACACCTACATGAACAGCCTGGACCAGGACACCGGCAAATTCCTCTACCAGCGCGCCCGTAACAAAGGAGCATTCGACGCCAACTATCGCTTCGACAGCGGCGCCAATATCCACTTGAACATCGTGATGGCCGGCCAGCGTCTCAGCACCGGAAACCGCATGGCGCCCGGCTACGTGGTCGTCAACCTCGCAGCCTCCTATGAAGTGAGCGAGCAACTGTCGCTCTGGAGCCGGGTAGATAACGTACTCAACAAGTGGTACGAAGAGGTCTACGGCTACGGGACTACCGGAGCCGCTGCTTACGGCGGCCTGACGCTGAGCTATTAGCTCAGCTACTTCACCACGCGCAGAGCCGGCCGCTTCTTCTGGGCCGGCTCCTGAGGTTCCGGTGCGGGCGGCGGCGGCTCGCCGCCGGGCCCTTCGTCCGGGTCGAACACCATACCCTGCCCGTTCTCCCGGGCATACAGTGCCTGCACCGCGGAAATCGGTATATACACGCTGGTGGGCACACCGCCGAAACGGGCGCTGAAGGTGACGTCCTGATTGGTCATGTTCAGCTGCTGAACGGCCTGGGGACGGAGGTTGAGCACGATACGCCCTTCCTGGACGAATTGCCGCGGCACGTCGACCGAAGGAGCTTCGGCGTCGACCAACAGATAGGGGGTGAAATCGTTATCGACGAGCCATTCGTAAACGGCTCGCATGAGATAGGGCTTGAGTGGCGTCATGCTTCATCCGACGAGACCGTTGCCGATGCGGCAAACTCCCGTTCTTCCTCGCTCAAACTAGCCTGGAACGAATGCCGCTCGAACAGCCTCGCAGCATAGGCTTTGATCGGCTCGGCCTGACGCGGCAGATCCACCCCGAGCATGGGCAGCCGCCACAGCAACGGGGCCAGCGAACAATCGACCAAGCAGAATTCGTCGCTCAGGAAATAAGGCTTGGCGGCAAAGATCGGCAGCGCGGCGAGAAGGCTTTCCCTCATCTGTTTCCTCGCTTTCTGGCTCTTGCCCTCGGGGGCATTTTCGATCTCTTCGAGCAGGCTGTACCAGTCTTGCTCGACCCGATGCACCAGGAGGCGAGCACGCGCGCGCGAAACCGGGTCCATGGGATGCAGCGGCGGATGCGGAAAGCGCTCGTCGAGGTATTCCATGATGATGCGGGAATCGTAGAGCACCAGATCCCTGTCGATCAGGGTAGGCATCGTGCCGTAAGGATTCAGCTCGACCAGATCCTCGGGAGGATCGCTCATATCGACATATTCGATATCAGCGGAAATCCCCTTTTCATGCAGCACGATCCGCGTGCGGTGGCTGTATGCACAGGTCGGCGAACAAAACAGAGTCATCACGGATTTTCGACTGGCGGCTGTTGCCACGTATCACACCTCTTTCATGTCGTGAACACACCCGGAATTTCCTTCTTTCATTTTTCCGGCCACGAGGTTAGGTATCGTCATGGCGGAACAGGAAACATCCAAGATGCCGCCCGCCGAGGGCTGCTTCCGCTCCCGAGGTTCGGCCCGAGACGTTCTGTCCGGAAGCTGCGATCGCGTGCTAAGCCAGGCGTACCGGGACTTTCGGCGCATCCCGGTGCGCCTGGATTGTATCATGATCGTCTCAAGCGATGTCTTTCCAGTATTCCTTCTTGAGCCGGTACAGGGCTACCGCCAAGGCGATCAGCAGTACGATCACGTACTTGCCGATGCGCAACCGGTCCAACTGTGCAGGCTCGGAAGCGTAGACCAGGAAATTCACGAGATCGGCCACCACCGCGTCGAACTCCTCGGGAGACAGGCTGCCCGGCGTCATCTGCTTCAGGTCGACGATAGCCTCGACCCCGCCGCCCTTCTTCACCACCGGGCGCTGGGTGCCCTGTAGACCGGCCAGCACGTTGGGCATGGCCACTTGGCGATAGAACGCGTTGTCGACACCGGTCGGCCGCGAGGCATCCAGATAAAACCCGCGCAGATAGCTGTATAGCCAGTCGGGGGGGCGAGAGCGGGCGATCAAAGAAAGATCGGGCGGAGCGACCCCGAACCAAGCCTCGCCGTCGGCGGCGTGCATGGCGGACAGCATGCTGTCCTGAGGCTTGGCCTGGCCCTTCAGGAACTCGCGCTCCAGGGTCGCCTCATCCACCTTCAGGTCGTGCGCCATGCGCGAATAGCGCAGATGCTTGAGGGAATGGCAGCCTTGGCAATAGTTGGCGTAAGTCTCCGCGCCGCGCCTGAGCGACTGCTTATCGAAGACGTCGATGTCGACATCATCCAGTGGTATCACGCTTTCGACGGCCAATGCGCCGCCCGCCACCCAAGTCAGGAAAAATCCGGCGATTCGTCTCATTTCTTGATCCCGCACAGTTCTCTGGCTTTGTCCGCCCAAGCGGTGAGCTGCGCGCAAGCGCGTCCGTACCACTCGGAATTCTCCGCTGCGGAGATACCCCACCGCACCCCGTCCCAAACGATGCCCTCTCGTTTTTCCAAGGGAATGACGGCTTCGGTCAAACGCTCCGGTAAGGGCTTGGTGGCGTCCTTCCGGCTGTACCAAGGCATCAGCAGAAAGAAGGCGAAATAATTGAAGCTGAAAAAGCGCGCTAAGAAGGTAGTGGCGGGCGTTACCGGCTTAGTGCCCAAGATGCCTAAGCCAATAAAGCTCAGTACAAACAAGGTCAGAGCAATCTTGTAATACGCACCCCGGTAGCGGATGGAGCGTACGCTGCAGCGGTCCAGCCAAGGCAGGCAGAACAGCACAACGATCGACCCGCCCATGGCGATGACGCCGCCGAGCTTGTCCGGCACCGAGCGCAGAACCGAGTAGAACGGCGTGAAATACCAGACCGGCGCAATGTGCTCCGGCGTCTTCATCGGGTCGGCAGGCTCGAAATTGGGGTGTTCCAGGAAGTATCCGCCCATCTCCGGCGCATAAAACACGACCGTGGCAAAAAGCAGCACGAAGATGGCCATGGCGTACAAATCCTTCACCGTGTAGTACGGATGCAACGGAATGCCGTCCAGGGGTATGCCTTCGGCGTCCTTTTTATCTTTGATCTCGATACCGTCAGGGTTACCCGAACCCGAGGTATGTAGCGCGGCCAGGTGCAGCACCACCAGCATGACGATAGCCAGCGGAATCGCTACGACGTGCAGGGCGAAGAAACGGGTCAGCGTAGCATCGGCTACCACGTAGTCGCCCCGGACCCAAGTGGCGAGATCCTCGCCGACCACCGGGATAGCGCCGAACAGCGAAATGATCACTTGCGCGCCCCAATACGACATCTGGCCCCAGGGCAGCAGATAGCCCATGAAGGCCTCGGCCATCAGCAGTAGAAAGATCACCATGCCGAACAGCCACAACAGCTCGCGGGGCTTCTTGAACGATCCGTAGAACAGGGCCCGGAACATGTGCAGATAGATGACGATGAAGAACGCCGAGGCGCCGGTCGAATGCATGTAGCGCAGCAGCCAACCCCATTTGACATCGCGCATGATGTATTCGATCGAGTCGAAGGCCAGCCCGGCATCCGGCTTGTAGTGCATCGCCAGAAAAATTCCCGTCACGATCTGGTTGACCAGGACGAACAGGGCCAGCGAACCGAAAAAATAGAGGAAGTTTAGGTTCTTCGGCGCGAAGTAATGGGTCAATTGGTCGCGCATGAACGCGCTCACCGGAAGCCGCTGGTCGACCCAGTCCATCACGGCTTTCAGTCTATCGTTGGGCATCACGCCTCCTCCTCGCTGTCGACGCCGATCATGATGAGGCTGTCGCTCAGATATTTGTAAGGTGGAATGTCCAGATTCTTGGGCGCAGGCACACCCTTGAATACACGTCCGGCCATATCGAAACGTGAGCCGTGGCAAGGGCAGAAGAAACCGCCCGGCCAGTCGGGGCCCAGATCGGCCGGCGCCACCTCCGGACGGAAGGTCGGAGCGCAGCCCAGGTGGGTGCAGACGCCAACCGCCACGAAAACTTCCGGCTTCAAGGCGCGCGAAAGATTGGTCGCCCCTTTAGGCTGGTCGGACTCTTTGGACGAGGGATCGCGCAGCACGTCTTCGTCCAGCGTCGCCAGACGGTCGAGTTCTTCCTGGGTCCGGCGCAGGACCCAGACGGGCTTGCCACGCCAGAGTACCCGGATGAGCTGGCCGGGCTCGAGTTTGCTGATATCGACGTCTACCGGCGCACCGGCGGCTTGAGCCTTGGCGCTGGGCTGCATGGAGCCAACGAAGGGCACGGCCACCATACCGGCGCTGACCGCGCCGACCACCGTCGCCGCTTGCGTCAGGAACCGGCGCTTGTCTGTATCGACGCCTTCTGTCATCGTAAAAAATCTCCGCGGGTGGACGGGAGCAGGTTCACTCCCCTTTGGAAACAATCCATTTCGAAAACCTCCTTATTGTTTGCGCGCCGATTGTGTTGCATAGTAACCGGCTCGGTCAAGCCAAACCGCGCGATTGTAGCACGCACGGGGCCTCCAGCCCTTACGGGCAGACCCGCGCACGCGTCATTCTGGAAAAATCGGGGAGCACCGGTCCGGTGCCGGAGCAGCGAAAAAACGCCCGCCTCAGCGGTGCTTGATCCGATACTCGGCCGAACGGGCATGCGCCCCCAAGCCCTCTCCCCAAGCCAGCAACGAGGCGGTGCGTCCCAGCTGGTCCGCCCCCTCCGCCGAACAGTAGATCAGACTGGAACGCTTCTGGAAGTCGTACACACCCAGCGGCGAGGAAAAGCGGGCCGTGCCCGAAGTCGGCAAAACGTGATTGGGACCGGCGCAATAGTCGCCGAGCGCTTCGGCCGTATAACGCCCCATGAAGATGGCGCCGGCGTTGCGGATCGAACGCACCAGCGCTTCCGGGTTTTCCACCGAAAGCTCCAAATGCTCCGGCGCTATACGGTTCGCGACCGCCGCCGCCTGCTCCAGATCACCAACCAGGACCATGCCGCCGCGCCGCTCCAGCGAGGTACGAATGACCTCGGCTCGCTCCATACCGGGCAGCAGACGCTCGATGCTGGCCTGCACCGCGTCCAAGTGGGCAGCATCGGGACTGATCAGAATCGATTGCGCGTCTTCATCGTGCTCGGCCTGGGAGAACAAGTCCATGGCAATCCAATCCGGATCGGTCAACCCGTCCGAAATCACCAGAATTTCCGACGGCCCCGCAACCATGTCGATGCCTACCTGGCCGAACACCAGCTTCTTGGCCGTCGCTACGTAGATGTTGCCCGGCCCCACGATCTTGTCGACCTTCGGCACCGTCGCCGTACCATAGGCCAGCGCAGCCACGGCCTGGGCGCCGCCGATGCGGAATACCCGGTCTACCCCAGAGATATAAGCGGCAGCCAGCACCAGCGCGTTCAGTTCGCCCCGCGGCGCGGGCACCACCATGATGAGTTCCGGTACACCGGCGACCTTGGCCGGCACGGCGTTCATCAGCACCGAGGAAGGATAGGCCGCCTTGCCGCCCGGCACGTACAGCCCGACCCGGTCGAGCGGGGTGATCTGTTGGCCCAGCAGGGTGCCGTCCGCTTCCCGGTAATCCCAGGATTCGAGTTTCTGCCGCTCGGCGTAGGCGCGGATGCGCTCCGCCGCCGCCCGCAAGGCCTCTGCGCGATCCGCAGGCAATGCACGCCAGGCTTCTTCCAGCGCCGCGCGCGGCAGTTCGAGTGCACCGGCCCCGTCGACCGCAAAATGATCGAAACGCGCCGTATATTCAACCAGGGCCGCGTCGCCTTCCCGGCGAATGCTGTCGATGATTTCGATCACGCGCTGGTGGATATCGGCGTCTTCGCTTTCGTTCCAAGCCAGCAGCCGGTCTAGTTGCGCCGCGAAATCGGCATCCGCCGCGCACAGCCGTCTGATTCTTACTTCGGTCATAAGCTTACCTCTGCGGATCGGCCCGTTCCAAAACGATCCGCGCCAGATGGTCGATGAGTTCGGTGATGGGTTGATGCTTCATTTTCATGGCGGCTTTGTTCACCACCAAGCGGCTGCTGATGTCCATGATCAGCTCCTGCGGCTCCAGGCCGTTGGCGCGCAAGGTATTTCCGGTGTCTACCAGGTCGACGATGCAATCGGCCAGACCGACCAGCGGCGCCAGTTCCATCGAGCCGTACAGCTTGATGACCTCGGCCTGGACGCCACGCCGGGCAAAAAAGCGCTTAGCCGTGTTGACGTATTTAGTCGCCACCCGAAGGCGGCGGCGGCTCGGCGGTGTACCCTGCGGGCCGGCCGTCATCAGTCGGCAACGCGCTATCCCTAAATCCAGCGGCTCGTAGAGCCCCTCGCCTTCGTACTCCACCAGCACGTCCTTGCCGGCGATTCCCAGATCGGCCGCGCCGTATTCGACGTAGGTCGGCACGTCCGCAGCGCGGATTATGACCAGTTGCACATCCTCCCGGTTGGTAGGAAGGATCAGCTTGCGGCTCTTGTCCGGATCGACGGACGGCACGATCCCGGCGTCGGCCAAAAGCGGCAGGGCCTCTTCGTAGATGCGCCCCTTGGAAACGGCGATGGTCAGCATGGCATCTAATTCGGTACTCGGCGAATCTCTGCACCCAGCTGAGCCAGCTTTTCCTCGATGCACTCGTAGCCGCGATCGATATGGTAGATCCGGTCGACCTTGGTCTGGCCTTCGGCCACCAGACCCGCCAGCACCAGACTGGCCGAAGCGCGCAAATCGGTCGCCATGACCGGTGCCCCCGTCAACCGGGACACGCCCTTGACGATCGCGGTATTGGACTCTAGTTTGATGTCGGCCCCCATGCGCTGCATTTCCTGGACGTGCATGAAGCGGTTCTCGAACACCGTTTCGGTGATCACGCCCACGCCTTCGGCGACGCTGTTCATCGCCGTGAACTGAGCTTGCATATCGGTCGGGAAAGCCGGATAAGGCGCGGTGTGCAGCGATACCGCCCGGGGCCTCCGGCCTTTCATGTCCAGCTCGATCCAATCCTCGCCTAGCGTGATTTCGGCACCGGCCTCTTCCAGCTTGGCCAGCACCGCATCCAGCAAATCGGGGCGGGTGCCCTTGAGCTTCACATGGCCGCCCGTCATCGCTGCGGCGACCAGATAGGTTCCTGTTTCGATGCGGTCCGGCAGGATGCGGTAGTTCAGCCCCGCGCCGCTCAGCGTGTCGACGCCCTCGATATGCAGAACGTCGGTCCCCGCCCCGCCCACCTTGCCGCCCATGGCATTGATGAAATTGGCGAGATCGACGACCTCGGGCTCCCTGGCCGCATTCTCGATGATCGTCTCGCCATCGGCGAGAGCGGCCGCCATCATTAGGTTTTCGGTACCGGTCACAGTGACTTGATCCAGCACCAGCCTGCAACCCTTGAGCCGCTTCGCCTCGGCGTAAATGTAGCCGTTGCGGACGTTGATGTCGGCGCCCATGGCCGCTAGGCCCTCCAGGTGGAGATTGACCGGGCGCGTGCCGATGGCGCAGCCGCCGGGCAGCGAAACCTCGGCCCGCCCGTATCGCGCCAGCAAGGGCCCCAGCACCAGAATCGAAGCGCGCATGGTGCGGACCAGTTCGTAGGGTGCGAAAAAATTCTGGATTGTGCTCGGATCGACCTCGATGTTCAGCTTCTCGTCGATCATGAGGTTCAAACCCATGCGGCCGAGCAGCTCCATGGTGGTCGTGATGTCGTGCAGATGCGGCACATTGCCCACGGTCACGGGACCGTCAGACAACAAAGTGGCCGCAAGCACCGGCAAAGCGGCATTCTTAGCGCCTGAGATGCGCAATTCGCCTGAGAGCGGACGCCCTCCGCCAATGAGAAGTTTATCCATCTGTCATGTATTCGTTGGTTTGGACGACGGCCCGAAACACGGCGACAGCAAACCGCCGGTCCCGGACACACGAACCAGATTCTCGACCTGATCCGGCAAATTTTCTAAGGACAGCGCGACACCTCCCTTCCGGGCCAGCCGTACCCATTCGATCAGCAAGGCGATTCCCGCGCTGTCGGCGCGCAACACCTTATGCAGATCGAAAACGAGCGGTGCGGGCTGGCGAAACAGCTTGGCGGTGCGCTGGAGCGCCTGGGGCGCCGTGGTATAGGTCATCTCGCCGCTGACCGAATACCTCCCTGGCGCTTCTCGGTGCAGGGCGAAAAAGCGCTGCGGTGTAGCGCTGGAGCGCATGCCTATTTCCCCTTGGCGCCGTCCGATTTTCCCTCGGACTTGCCATCGCCTTCCGCCTTGTTGAACAGGAAGCGGCTGATGACCTCTTCCAGCACTAGGGCGGACTGAGTCAGCTCGATCTGGCCGCCTTCGCCGAGATAGTCCTCGCTGCCGCCGGGGGTAAGCCCGACGTATTGTTCACCCAGTAAGCCTGCAGTCAGGATACTGGCACTGGTATCGCTAGGCAGAGTGTCGTATTTGCCGTCGATGCGCATTTCCACCACCGCCTCGTAAGTGCTTTTGTCGAAGGATACGCTGCTCACTCGCCCGATCCGCACGCCGCCCATGGAAACCGCAGCGCGGGACCGCAAACTGCCGACGTTCTGGAACCGCGCGATGATCTTGTAGCCCTCGCCGCCGGTCTCGAACTCGCTGAGATTGCTCACTTTCATCGCAAGCAGAAACATCGCCGCCAATCCTAAGGCGACGAACAGCCCCACCCAGATTTCGATCGTTTTCGAATGCACGCCTCAATCCTTACCAAACATCAGGGCAGTGAGCACGAAGTCCCAGCCCAACACAGCAAATGCCGCATAAACCACCGATCGCGTCGTCGCGCGGCTCACACCTTCCGACGTCGGCACCGAATCATAGCCCTCGAACACCGCGATCCAGGTAACGATGGCGCCAAAAACCAGGCTCTTGATGACACCGTTGACGATGTCCTCGTCGAAATCGATCTTGGCCTGCATCTGCGAGCGGAAAGCCCCTTCGTCCACCCCCAGCAGCCCCACACCGACGAAATATCCGCCGAGCACGCCGACCAGACTGAACACAGCCGCCAGCAGAGGCATCGACACGAGCCCCGCGAAGAAACGCGGGGCGATGATGCGCTTCACCGGGTCGACCGCCATCATCTCCATCCCCGAAAGCTGTTCGGTCGCCTTCATGAGGCCGATTTCCGCCGTCAGCGCGGAACCGGCCCGTCCTGCGAACAACAGGGCGGTCACCACAGGCCCTAGCTCGCGTACGAGAGAGGCGGCCACCATCACGCCCAGGCTTTCTTCGGCACCGAAATCCGTGAGCACATAATAGCCCTGCAGACCCAGCACCATGCCGACGAACAGCCCCGAGATCAGGATCAAGAGGACACTCAATACCCCGACCGAATACATCTGGGCTGCGAGCAGACGCGGTCGCGCCAGGATACCGGGGAACCCCGTCGCGACGTGGAGCATGAACAAGTTGGCGCGACCCAGCTTACGAAGGCTGACCAGGGCGGACTCGCCGAGAATCTGAAACGGTTTCAATACGCTATTCATCAATGAGCCGCGAAACCCAGCAGATCGCTTGCATAATCCTTGGACGGATAATGGAAATGGACAGGCCCGTCGGGCAGCCCCTCCATAAACTGCCTGATCCAGGGAGAGTCCGACCGCGCTACTTCGTCCGGCGTACCCTGCCCAACCACCTTGCCGCCGGAGATCAGGTAAACATAATCCGCAATAGATGCGGTCTCATGGACATCGTGCGAGACCACGACGCTGGTCAAGCCTAAGCCGTGGTTGAGATCGTGGATCAACTGCACCAGCACCCCCATGGATATAGGGTCCTGGCCGGTGAACGGCTCGTCGTACATGATCATCATCGGGTCCAGCACGATGGCCCGCGCCAGCGCGACGCGACGCGCCATGCCGCCCGAAAGCTGCGCCGGCATCAAATCACGGGCGCCGCGCAGCCCCACCGCTTCTAGTTTCATCAGCACCAGACTGCGGATCATCGATTCCGGCAAACGGGTATGCTCACGCAAGGGAAAGGCGACATTCTCGTAAACCGACAGATCGGTCAGCAGCGCCCCGCTCTGGAACAGCATACCCATACGCTTGCGCAAGGCGTACAAATCGTCCAGCCCCAACCTATGCACGTCGGTTCCGTCCACCCGGACACTGCCGCTATCCGGGCGAAGCTGACCTCCGATGAGCTTGAGCAGTGTAGTCTTGCCGGTACCGCTAGGCCCCATGATCGCCGTGATCTTGCCGCGGGGGATGTCGAGGTCGATCTTGTCGAAGATCATGCGACCGTTGCGGGAAAAACTCAGGCCGCGGATGGAAACGAGCGCTGTGGTGTCCGAGGGCTGAAAGGTCATTGGGCCGCTACGCGCGTCGTATCGTCTGTGCAGTACGCAAAAAAGGCGTGTATTGTCGGGACTGGGGCAGTGTCCGTCAACTCGAACCCAAGCCGACGCGCTAGAAAATCCATATGAATCAATCGTTTTGCTGATGCTGTAGCTCGACCTGCTCCAGTGCGACGCCCCGCTCGTCCCTAATCCGCTTGAGCAGATTGCGGGCATAACCGTTAAACGGCTTGACCCGTACAGCGGCGGCGAGTTGGTGACCGATCACCGAGAATTTCCGGTAGCTCACGCTGCCCGGATCCTCGTCCGCCGGCTTGGCTACTTCGTACACCCGGTCGAAATAGTTCACCCGAAGACCGCGCGAATTCCCGCTCAATATCCCGGTTTCCGACGATAGCAAACCGATGCCGATGAAATGTTGGGTCAGGTCGTTGCCGCGCACATAGCTCCACATTTCCTGCCGGGTGAGGGTTTCGTCGAACAGGAAGCGCCAGCCGGATTCGAAAGCGAAAACGAAGGCGCAATACTCGGAAAAACCGCTCAGCTCCCAGGCCTCCATGTGGCTCAAGCACGCCAGCGCGCGATGCGAATAAAAACCCGGCGCCGCCGCCTCCTTCGCCAGTACCCGCGCCCAGAACTCCTGCGCTTCGGTCTCGCCCACGTCCTGAGCCAGCCGGAAGAAGGTCTCCAGCCAGTCGGCGCGGACCGGCTCCTGCGACGCGTACTGCGGCAATTCCGCAGCGGCGAGTTCCAGGATGCGTTCGATGTTCCGCTGGCGCTTCGCCTCCCTATGGGCGGTGCGAGCCGCCGCGCGCGCTTCGAACGACGCTGCTTCGGCGGCGTCCCCCGGCAGCAGACACGCCCCCTCGCCCAGCACCGAAGCCGTGGCTCCGGCCAGTGTTTTCCACAATTCGCTCATGGTCTCGCTCGCTTATTCGATGACGGTGACGCCGCCCATGTAAGGCGCCAGAACCTCGGGCACCCGGACGCGCCCCTGCTCGTCCTGATAGTTTTCCATCACCGCAACCAGGGTCCGTCCCACCGCCAGCCCCGAGCCGTTGAGCGTATGCACCAGTTCCGGCTTGCCGGTTTCGGGATTGCGCCAGCGCGCCTGCAGCCGGCGGGCCTGGAAATCGCGGAAATTGCTGCAGGAGGAGATTTCCCGGTAGGCCTGCTGGCCCGGCAGCCAGACCTCCAGGTCGTAGGTCTTGGCCGAGGAAAAGCCGGTGTCGCCGGCGCACAGCACGATTCGGCGGTACGGCAGACCGAGCTTCTGTAGGATGGTCTCGGCGTGCCCGGTCAGCGCCTCGTGGGCCGCCGCCGAATCCTCCGGACGGGTAATCTGGACCAGCTCGATCTTCTCGAACTGGTGCTGGCGGATCAGCCCCCGCACGTCGCGGCCGTAGGAGCCGGCTTCGCTGCGGAAACAGGGGGTATGGCAGACGAACTTCAGCGGCAGGCGCTCGGCCTCGACGATCTCGTCGCGGACCAGGTTGGTCACCGGCACTTCGGCGGTCGGGATCAGATAGAACGCTGGATCGTGCTCGATCTTGAACAGGTCTTCCTCGAATTTCGGCAGCTGCCCGGTGCCGCGCAGGCTGTCGGCATTGACCATGAACGGCACGTAGGTTTCGACGTAGCCGTGCTGGCCGGTATGGGTGTCGAGCATGAGCTGCGCAAGGGCGCGCTGCAGCCGGGCCAGCGCCCCCGTCAGGACCACGAAACGCGAGCCGGTCAGCTTGACCGCGGCTTCGAAGTCCGCGTAACCCAGCCCCACCCCCAAATCGACGTGATCCTTGGGCTCGAAGCCAAATCTGGGCGGTTCGCCCCAGCGCGAGACTTCAATGTTGTCGTCCTCGCTGCGGCCCTCGGGCACGTCGGCATCCAGGATATTCGGCACGCCCAGCAGCAGGTCCTCCATGACGGACTGGATCGATGTCAGTTCCGCCTCCTTCTCCTGCAACTGATCGCCCAGGCCCTGTACCGCCACCAGCAGGGGTTCGATGTCCTCGCCGCGGGCCTTGGCTTGGCCGATGGATTTGGAGCGGGTATTGCGCTCGTTCTGCAGGTTCTGAGTTTCGACCTGCACCGATTTGCGGCGCTCTTCGAGCGCGCGAAACGCCTCGACGTCCAGGGCGAACCCGCGGCGTGCGAGCTGTTCCGCAGTCTGCTCGAGCTGGCTGCGAACTAAGCGTATATCCAACATCGTGTTGCCTATGCTCCTTCGTTGCGATGCGCGGCTTCCCTGACCGTGGCCGGCCAAGTCACCACATGATGTAATTCGTATCTTACAATGACGTCGGCGAGTGCCGACTCGACCCGCTCCGGCTCGTCGAAGAATTCGACGGCGAGCGGCAAATCCAGCGACAAGTCCACTAGGCTGGCGGTGCGCAGCTTACCGTCCGAGCCGACCCCCGCCGTGCCTTGGAACACCGTGAGGCCTGCGACTTCGTGCGTGGCGTGCAAATGTTTCACCAAGTCGCGCATGATGTGCTCACCTTCCCGCAGATAAATCCGGACAAAAGTCACTTCCCGGCTCATCCTGTCCCCCTTGCCAATGCCAGCCCCAGACTCAGAAATGCCACCGCGGCAAACGCCGACAGGGTAAAACTGCCCCACAATTCGACCGGGCCCCGCAGCTCGGTGCCCGTCAAAACCAAGGCCGCCAGCGTTCCTACCACGATGAGGCCGGTCAAGGCCACCAGGACCAGCGACTCGAGCTGAGGGCCGAAGCCCGCCCGCGCAAATGCATGGGCCGCTGCAAAACCCGCCAGAAATGCAGATGCGCAAGCCGCCGCGAACACCCGCATCCCAGGCCCGCCGGATAGGGCGGCGATCTCGCCGACTGCCAACCGGCGCGCGAGCACCGCGCCGACCCAAACTGCGGCGAGGCAAAGGATCACGCTCAACAGAATATTGAGCGCCGCCTTGAACGCGCTGCCCTCCTCGAACAGGACCAGGGTCTCTAAAGAAAAGGTCGAGAACGTAGTGTAGGCACCGAGAAAACCCACCAGTACGGCCGCGCGGTATTCCGCCGCCAGAGCGAAACGCTGGACCATCAGCACGGTCAGAAACCCCATGAGGAAGGAGCCGCTGACGTTGATGAACAGCGTCCCGTGCGGAAAATCCCGTCCCAGCCAACCGTACAATCCATTGGAGACCCAGAAGCGCACCAACGCGCCGACCGCGCCGCCCAGGGCGATCGCCAGCAGCGACAAACTCATCGCAGGCTGGCCATAGCTTCCGCGGAAGGATTCAGCACCACGCCGGCCTCGGTGACGATGGCGTCGACCAGCGCCGCCGGAGTGACATCGAAGACCGGATTCCAGGCGCCGACCACGCTGCCGGCCTCGAGGAAACATGGATGCAGCAATTCGCGCTGATCGCGCTCCTCGACCACGATGTCCGCGCCGCTGGCCGTGGCCCAGTCCACAGTCGAGGTCGGCGCCACCACCATCAGCTTGACGCCGTGGTGTTTGGCCAGCACCGCCAGCGAATAAGTGCCGATCTTGTTCGCAACATCGCCGTTAGCGGCGATACGGTCGGCGCCGACCACGGCCCACTGCACGGCGCCGGATTTCATCAGCCAAGCCGCAGCGGAATCGGCCAGCAGGGTCGCCGGAATCTTGTCCTGGTTCAGCTCCCACACCGTGAGCCGCGCGCCCTGCGACCAGGGCCGAGTCTCGGTGGCATAAACCCGTTCCATGCCGCCGCGGCGCCAAGCGCTGCGGATGACGCCTAGGGCTGTGCCGTATCCCCCGGTTGCCAGCGCGCCGGTATTGCAATGCGTCAGCACGCCTTGGGCGCCGGCGAGGAGGTTGGCGCCGAGTTCGCCCATCGCCAGATTGGCTGCAAAGTCGTCTTCGTGAATCTTGCGGGCCACCGCCAGAAGCTGAGGCACCGGATCGCCTTCGGTCCTAGAGATGGCCTCCCGCATCCGCGCCAGCGCCCAGAACAGGTTCACAGCAGTGGGCCTGGATTCCGCCAGCCGCCGGATATCGTCCTCGATGGCCTGCTTCCAAACTGCAGGGCCGCGGGCGAAGCCGTGCTTGGCGCCCAGCACCACGCCGTAGGCCGCGGCGATACCGATTGCCGGTGCGCCGCGGACTCGCATGCTGGAGATCGCCTCCGCCACGCCGGCTGCCGTATCGAAAGTCTGGTAGAGCACCTCGCCCGGCAACGCGCGCTGGTCGAGCACGTCCAAACCCCGGTCCGACCATTTGAGAGCCTGGACCGAAGACGCTGTTGAAAAGGGATGATCGGACACGTGGGTTCGTCCCGGCAATAATCGAAAACTGGAGAGGGGCTTCGGAAGATACGAATTTTACGGGCTGCGGGCCGGAATGGCCACGTATATCCGGATCAAGGCGCTCCCTGGCCGCGCTGGCGCAGCACTTCGTACAGCACCACGCCGGTAGCCACCGAGAGATTGAGGCTCTCCACCCCGCCCAGCATCGGTATCCGCAGCAGGAAATCGCAGCGCTCCCGGGTCAGGCGCCTCAACCCCGAACCTTCGGCGCCCATCACGAGTACCAGCGGCAGGTTCAGGTCCAGTTGGTACAGCGTCTTGTCCGCTTCGCCGGCGGCTCCAGCCACCCAGTAGCCGCGCTCTTTGAACCGGTCGAGGATGCGGGCGAGATTGGTCACCCGGTAGACCGGGACCGTCTCGGCGGCGCCGGAGGACACCTTGGCCGCCGTGGGCGTCAGCCCGACCGATTGGTCCTTGGTGACGACCAGCCCTTTGACTCCCGCAGCATCGCAGGTACGCAGGCAAGCCCCGAGATTGTGCGGGTCCTGAACATGGTCGAGCACCAGATAGAGCGGGTGGCCGTCGGCCGCATCCAAAGCATCCAGCAACTCCGCCTCGCCTTTTTCCCGCGGCAAATCCAGCTCCAGCAGAATGCCCTGGTGCTTGCGCGGATCGGCCAGACGGTCGAGTTGCTTCCGGTCCGCGCCGACCACCTCGATGCCGAGTTCGGCCAGACGCGATGCGACCGCCTTGAGGCGACTCTGCATGCGGTGGTCGTCCAACCAAGCCTTGACGATCTTGTCCTGCGAGTGCTCCAGCGCCGCCTCCGCGGCATGGATGCCCCAGACGCGCCGGGCTTCCGTCATTTCTTACTCCGCTTCCGGCTGCGTCGCTTGCGCTTCGGCTCAGATTCCGACGCCTCGGTCTCGGCGGTCTTCTTGACCAGATCGAGATCGATCTTCCTCTCGTCCAGGTCCACTCGCGCGACCTTCACCCGCACCGTATCGCCCAGCCGATAACGCACGCCGCTGCGTTCGCCGGTCAAGCGATGGCCGATGGGATCGTAGTGGAAGAAATCCTTATCGAGATTAGAGATGTGCACCAGTCCTTCGATGAAGATTTCGCGCAGCTCCGCGAAGAAGCCGAACGAGGTGACGGCCGAGATGACGGCATCGAATTCTTCGCCCAGCTTGTCGAGCATGAATTCGCACTTGAGCCAGCTCACCACGTCGCGGGTCGCCTCGTCCGCGCGGCGTTCGCAGGTCGAGCAATGCTCGCCGGCCAGCACCAGATCGTTGTGCGAATAGGCAAATTCACCCGGCTTAGCCGTGCTCAAGGCATGCTTGATCGCCCGGTGGATCAAGAGATCGGGGTAACGGCGAATCGGCGAAGTGAAATGGGTGTAAGCATCGGAAGCCAGGCCGAAATGCCCTTTCTGGTCCGGACTGTACACCGCCTGGGCCAGTGAGCGCAGCAGCACGGTCTGCACCAGATGCTCGTCTGCCCGGCCGCGGATGCTTTCCAGCAACGCGGCATAATGCTTGGGCTCCGGCTCGTCTCCGCCGTCCAGACGCAGACCGACTTCGCCCAGGAAAGTGCGCAGATCGGTGAGACGCTCGGCAGTTGGCCCGTCATGTATACGCAGCAAATGGGGCACCTTGGTCTTGGCGAGGAAGCGGGCCGTCGCCATGTTGGCAGCGATCATGCACTCCTCGATCAGCCGGTGAGCGTCGTTCCTCACCACCGGAACGATGGTCTCGATCTTGCGGCCCGCGCCGAAGACGATCTTGGATTCCTGAGTCTCGAAATCGATGGCGCCGCGCTCGTCTCGCGCCTGCCGCAAGCTCAGGTAGACGGCGTGGAGGTTTTCCAAATGCGGCACCAGCGGCTTGTAGCGCCGCCGGAGCTCCTGATCGCCTTCGACCAGGATGCCCGCGACCTGGTTGTAAGTCAGACGGGCATGGGAGCGCATCACGGCTTCATAAAACTTGGCGCGGCCCACGTTTCCGTCAGCATCCAGCAGCATCTCACAGACCATGCACAACCGATCCTCTTCCGGATTGAGCGAACACAGCCCGTTAGACAAAACCTCCGGCAACATCGGGATCACCCGCTCGGGGAAATACACCGAAGTACCCCGGGTATGGGCCTCGCCATCCAGCGCAGTACCCGGCTTGACGTAATGCGACACGTCGGCGATCGCGACGTACAGCTTCCAGCCCTTCGGCGTACGGCGGCAGTACACGGCGTCGTCGAAGTCGCGCGCATCCTCGCCGTCGATGGTCACCAGCGGCAAATCGCGCAGGTCGACCCGGCCAGCCTTGGCCTCTTCCGGCACCGTCGGCGCCAGCCCAGCGATCGCGGCGTCTACCTCGGCCGGCCACTCATTCGGCAGATCGTAATTGCGTATGGCGACCTCGATCTCCATGCCCGGCGCCATGTGGTTCCCCAGGATCTCGGCGACCCGGCCGATGGGTTCGCGCCGAGCAGTCGGCTGTTCGACGATGTCGACCACGACGATCTGGCCGTGCACAGCCCCCCCCAGGGCGTTTTCGGGCACCAAAATTTCGATCGGTATGCGCTTATTGTCCGGCACGACATAAGCGATGCTCTTCTCTACATACAGGCGGCCGACTGCACTGTGGGTATTACGCTCCAGAATCTGGACGACGGCCGCCTCCCGCCGGCCCCGGCGGTCGATGCCGCGCACGCTCACCACGACCCGGTCGTCATGGATCAAAGCCCGCATGTCTTTGGGGGAAATGAACAGATCGCCGCTACCGTCATCGGGATGGAGGAAGCCGAAGCCATCAGGATGGCCGATCACCCGTCCAGCGATCAAATCCTTGGCGTTGACTACACAGAAACGGTCGCGGCGGTTGCGCAACAGCTGCCCGTCGCGCTCCATGGCGTTGAGCCGGCGCCGCAGCGATTCTCGATCATCTGGGTCGTCAACTCCAAGCGATTCGGCGACCTCCTCTAGATTGCCGGGCGCACCCAGTTCCTGCAGCACCTTGAGAATCAGCTCCCGGCTGGGAATCGGGCGCTCGTACTTCTTCGCCTCCCTTTCCGCAAACGGATCCTTGTGGCGGAACGCCCGCTCCCTGTTGGCAGCGTCGGCCGAAGAAGAATGTAAGTCGCTATCCCGATCCTTAATGCTCAATGTGTTCTCTCAAATTACTTTCGTTGTTGACAGTGATATATCAGCTGGCTATCATACCAGCTCTCGCAAGGCTTTCGAGCCACATCATCTTGCCGAGGTGGTGAAATTGGTAGACACGCATGTTTCAGGTACATGTGAGGCGACTCGTGGAGGTTCAAGTCCTCTCCTCGGCACCAAATGTTCCAGTCCGCTCGTTTCGAGCACCCTGCCCTTAGCTTTAAATAACAAATAACGTCGGTTCGGCAACCACCCGATCAATTTGAGAATTCGGGCGATATCTCGGCGGGCCTCCTCGCGAGAGGAAACCCGCACCCGCGAAGACTCTTATCCCGCCGCAAACGGATTCAGCATCACGATGGTATCCTGGCGGTCAGGACCGGTCGAGATGATGTCGACATTGACCCCGGTCGTTTCTTCCAAGCGCTTGATGTAGGCACGCGCATTAGCCGGCAGATCATCCAAAGCGCGGATGCCGGCAGTGGATTCCTGCCAGCCGGGCATTTCTTCGATGATGGGTTCGCAGCGGGCATAGTTGTCCGCCCCTATCGGCACGCTGTCGATTTCCTGGCCGTCGTAGCGGTAGCCGGTACAGATGCCGATCTTCGGCAAACCGTCCAGCACGTCCAGCTTAGTCAGGCAAATACCGCTCAATCCGTTCAGCTTGGCTGAACGCCGCATGAGCACGGCGTCGAACCAGCCACACCGGCGACGGCGGCCGGTCGTGGCGCCGAATTCGGCACCTCTCTGCGTCAATATTTCGCCGGTGGCGTCCAACAGTTCGGTCGGGAACGGCCCATTGCCAACGCGGGTGGCATAGGCCTTGGTGATTCCCAATACATAGTCGAAATTCAGCAAGCCGACGCCGGTTCCGCAGGACGCGCCGCCCGCCGTGGTGTTGGACGAAGTCACATAGGGATAGGTGCCGTGGTCGATATCCAACATGGCTCCCTGCGCTCCTTCGAACAGCACGTTTTCGCCCGCGGCTTGGCAGCGATGCAGGATGCCAGCCACGTCGCCCAACATTGGGCAGATCTTGCTGCCGAGGTCCAGGAGATTATCCAGGGTTTCTTGGTAATCCACGCCTTCCGCGCCGTAATAGCGGGTCAGCATGAAATTATGATAGTCGAGCAATTCGCGCAGACGCTCTGGCAAACCCGCAGTATCGCGCAGATCGCCGGCCCGGAGCCCGCGCCGAGCCACCTTATCCTCATAGGCCGGACCGATACCGCGCCCAGTAGTGCCGATGGCCTTGCCGCCTCGGGCGGCTTCTCGAGCATTGTCCAGGGCGACGTGTACCGGCAGGATCAAAGCACAAGCCTCGCTGATAATAAGCCGGTCGCGGATGGACAGGCCCACACCCTCCAGCACGCCGATCTCGTGCATCAAGGCTTCCGGCGAAAGCACGACGCCGTTTCCGATCAAACAGGTCACGCTGTCCCGGAGGATGCCGGAGGGAATGAGATGGAGCACCGTCTTGCGGCCGTCGATGACAAGGGTATGCCCCGCGTTATGCCCGCCCTGGAAACGCACCACGGCGTTGGCGTGCTCGGTCAAGAGATCGACCAACTTGCCCTTACCCTCGTCTCCCCACTGGGTTCCGATGACGACTATGTTCTTTGCCATTGAATGAAGATTCCGTTGCTGTGTCGTTTAGCCTGGACCGGCGCTGAGGCGGTCCGGCCGGAAACTGGTGTCATGCGTCGCCCGACGAGATGGACTGGACCCCCCAATGCAACCCGTCAAACCTTAGTTCGTAACGGAAGCCATGCGTTGCCGCGCCGCTCGCTTGCCCAGGCAGCGCCTCGACCACCGTACGCCCCAGATCGCGCAGCCGGCGCACGGCTTCCGCCTGCCCCGGCGTATCGCTCGCCGGCGCAAATATAGCATCGGCGTAGCCGGAAAACGGCTGGTCGAGCGAGGAAAAGCGCAAGGCGACCTTGAGGTCGGCGCTGAATCCTGTTGCCGGACGCGCCTGACCGAACACTTTTCCTATATCGTCATAACGGCCGCCGCGCGCGATCTCCCGTCCATAACCGGGCACGAAAGCGGCGAAAACCACCCCGGTCTGATAGCGATATCCCCAGAGTTCGGCTAGATCGAAGTTGACCGGAGTGTTCGGGCAGTATGCGCCGAGTTTATCGGCCAAAGTTTGCAGCTCGCCCAGAGCCTGCTGCACCGACGCATCGGCGGAAGCCAGGCATTGCTTAGCACGCTGGATGACGCCTTGCCGCCCGTTGAGATCAGCCAAATCCAAGAACATGCGCGCTAACGCCGGCTCTAGCCCCAAGGCCGTCACCGCAGAAGCCAGTTCAGGGCGCGCTTTCTGCTGCAATAAGGAAAACAGCTCGCCTTCCTGTTCCGGACTCAAACCCGCCTGGCGAGCCAGCCCCCGGAATATGCCGACATGTCCCAAGTCCAGATGCACCTGCTCGATACCAGCGACCATCAGGACTTCCAGCATCAGGCGGATGATCTCGAGGTCGCTCGCACCGCCGGCATGGCCGTAAAGTTCGGCGCCGAATTGAATCGGGCTGCGGGACTTCTCCAGATGGTCAGTCTGAGTGTGCAGCACCGACCCGAGATAACAGAGGCGCCCCGGGATGCCGCCGGCATGAGTGCGGGCATCAATGCGGGCGACTTGGGGGGTCATATCGGCGCGAACGCCGAGCAATCGCCCGCTGGCCTGATCGATCAGCTTGAAGGTCTGAATGTCGAGATCGTGACCGGCGCCCGTGAGCAGCGAATCGATGAATTCGATCAGGGGCGGCATCACCAGCCGGTAACCCCAGGCAGCGAAACGGTCGAGCACCCGCCGACGCAGCAGTTCTAACCGCTCGGCCTCATCAGGCAGCAATTCTTCGATGCCTTCCGGCAACAGCCAACGGTCACCGGCTGGATATGAAAAAGGAAACATACGGATTCAATCGGATTCGGACGCAAGCGGGCAGCGCTCAGGCCCGCTGTTGGGCGAAAGACGTCAGTTGCGGATTATAACGGAGGAATGGACCGGTGTGCCCGCCTGCAGCCACGGGCACACGGTGAAGTTACTTGCCGGTGGATTTCTTGAAGTACCTGAAGAACTCGGAATCCGGCTCGAGCACGAGGGTGTCGTCCTCGCGAATCGCACTGCGGTATGCCGACAGACTGCGGTAAAGGCCGAAGAATTCCTTATCCTTGCCATAAGCCTGGGCATAAATATCGGCGGCCGCCGCGTCCCCCTCACCCCGCTTGATTTCGGAATCGCGGTAGGCATCGGCCAGGATCACTTCTCGCTGACGGTCAGCATCGGCACGAATCCGCTCCGCCGCTTCGGCGCCGCGCGAACGGAAGTCGCGCGCTACACGGGCCCTCTCGGCCTCCATGCGCCGGTATACCGAGGAACTGACCTCGCTGGGCAGATCGATGCGCATCACCCGGACATCCACGATCTGGATGCCGAGTTGCTCCGCCACCGGGCTCGCGGCGCTGCTGAGCACATCCCGAATCTGCGAGCGCTCGGAAGACACCAGCTCTCGGATGGTGCGTTTGCTGAATTCGCTGCGCATCGCGTCCTTGACGATCTGGTCTAAGCGGATATTCGCTTGGACCACATCCCCGGCCACGGTCGTGTAATATTTTGCAACGTCCTTCACCCGCCATTTGACGAACGAGTCGACGATGACGTTCTTTTTCTCGGAGGTCAGGAAACGCTCGGGTTTGGACTCCAGGGTCAGAATCCGCCCGTCGAATTTCTTTACGTTATTAATGAACGGTACCTGGAAATAAATTCCCGGCGCGTAGTCCGACTCCACGATTTCGCCCAGCCGGAACCTGATCACCTTCTGAGTTTCGGAGACAGTGAACATCGACAGCGACGCGAATATAGCCGCCGCGCCCGCCACTGCGACGATCGTCTTAGTCTGTGCCATCACTGCCCCCTCCCGTCTCTGCCGCGGCTCGACACGCGACCGCCGCCGGATTTGGCTCCACCGTCCTGGCTATCGATCTGCGCCGGGATGGATACGCTGCCAACCTCGGGTTCTGAGGCCGTAACATCAGCCGCACCTCGTCCCGATCTGATCTTATCCAGCGGCAGGTAGATCACGTTATTCCCGTTCTTCACATCCAGCATCAAAGTATTGGCGCGCTCCATGACTTCCTGCATCGACTCGATGTAAAGACGCTCGCGCATTACGTCAGGCGCCTTCTCATATTCCTCTAGCAGGCGCTCGAACCGGCCGGCTTCACCACTAGCCTTGGCGATCACCTTTTCCTTGTAGCCTTCGGACTCCTGGGTCAGACGTGAAGCGGCACCGCGCGCCTTAGGCACGACTTCGTTCGCATAAGCCTCGGCTTCGTTCTTCAGCCGCTGCTCGTCCTCTCGCGCCTTGATGGCGTCCTCGAACGAGGCCTGAACGTCCTCCGGCGGCTGGGCATCGACCAGATTGACCGTGATCACCCGAATGCCGGCATGATACTGATCGAGCATTTCCTGAATCTCCGACTTGATGTCGGCTGCTACGCCGCTACGGCCTTCCGTCAGCACAAAATCCATGGTGCTGTTGCCGATGACCGAACGTTCGGCGCTCTCGGTCACCTGCTTCAAGGTGCCCTCGGGATCCAATACATTGAACAGATATTCCTTCGCGTCCTTGATCTGGTATTGCACGGCGAGACGAACGTCGACGATGTTTTCGTCTTTCGTCAGCATCAGGGCTTCGCGCGGCACCGACCCGAGCGATCCAACGGCCTGCTGGCGCCCGCCAGAACGGTAGCCGACTTCGACGAAGCGCTGCTGTTCGACGTTGACCACCGTGACCGCTTCGACCGGCACCGGCCAATGCCAGTGCGGTCCGGGCTGAGTCGTTTCGACGTACTTGCCGAAACGCGTCACGACGCCCCGGCTGCCTTCGTCGACGATGTAGATGCCGGTCAGTCCCCACACCGCCACAGCCGCGGCACCGACCATACCGGCCAGCCTGCCGGTATTCCCGTTGCCGCCGCCAGCAGGTCCCGGCTTCCGCCCGAACAGCTTATTGACGCGCTCCTGCAGATTGCGCAACACCTCGTCCAGATCTGGAGGGGTATCCTGCTGGTCGCGCCCGCTCCACGGGTCTTTTTTTCCGCCGCCCGGTTCATTCCAAGCCATGTGAACACTCCTGTGACGATCTATAGCCATGTTTTACGAGTTGCGCCATTGCTTGGATTATCCCGGAAATCCTTCGAACATTCAAAAATCCTGAGCGGAATCGTCAGCCTCGGCATGTGGATTTTCGTCGCCGATAGCACGCCGCAACCCGTTCGCTTTCGCCGGAAACTCCACGCACAGCGTCCAGCCGCCTTCGCCGTCCGGCGTATCCGACAGCACCCGGGCTTCGCGAAACAGCCTGGCCCGGAGCTCGCCCTGCTCAGCAGACAGGCTCAAGGTGCGTCGCTCGACGCCGCCTCCCAGAGCTTCTTCCAGCAAACCCGTCAACAGATCCAGTCCAGCTCCGGTGCGCGCCGACACCCAGACTCGGATGGGTCTCCCCGCCTCGTCGCGCTCGATATGCGGCACCGCCCCGTCCAAGCAATCGATTTTGTTGTAAACCTCGATACAGGGAATCTGGTCGGCGCCGATCTCCGCCAGCACCAGGCGAACTTCGGCCATGGTTTCGTCCATGCGCTCGTCGTTGGCATCGATGACGTGCAGCAAAAGGTCGGCTTCGGCTGACTCCTGGAGGGTAGAGCGGAACGCAGCCACCAGCTCGTGCGGCAAATGGCGGATGAAGCCCACCGTATCGGCTAGCACTAGATTCAAACCGCCGGTTTCCAAACGCCGCAAGGTGGGATCCAGCGTTGCGAATAGCTGATCCGCGGAATAAACCTCGGCCTGGGTCAGAGCATTGAAGAGGGTCGATTTGCCGGCATTGGTATAGCCGACCAGTCCCACCACAGGAACCTGCGCCCGGCGCCGAGCCACCCGGCCCTGATTGCGCTGCGACTCGACCTGCTTGAGACGTTTCTGGATCTGGCGAATGCGGTTGGCAAGCAGACGCTTATCGGTTTCGAGCTGAGTTTCGCCAGGCCCGCGCAGACCTATGCCGCCTTTCTGGCGTTCGAGATGGGTCCAGCCACGGACCAGCCGGGTGGAAAGGTGCTTGAGCTGGGCCAGCTCGACCTGAAGCCGGCCTTCGAAGGAACGGGCACGCTGGGCGAAGATATCCAGGATCAAACCGCTGCGGTCGACGACCCGGACCCCTAAAGCCTTCTCGAGGTTTCGCTCCTGGCTAGGCGTGAGCGCGTGGTTGAACAGCACCAATTCGGCTTCGTGTGCCGCCACGGTTTCAGCCAGCTCTTCGAGCTTGCCCTGGCCGATGTAATAGCGGGGATCGATCGCCCGCAGCCGCCCGGCGACAATCGCCACCGGCTCGGCGCCGGCCGACAGCGCGAGCAACCGGAGTTCGTCCAAATCCTCCTGATCCGGCCCAGCCTGGGGCACATGAACCAGAACCGCGCGCGATCCGCTGCCGGGCCTATCGAACAACTAATTCTCTCACGCCCGCGGCAGATTTTCCGATACGGCCTGCGCCTTCATTCAGCATCTTCTTCCGCGCCGTCTCCGGCATGCGGCACGCGCACCGGGCGCCCGGGCACGATCGTCGAAATCGCGTGCTTATAAACCATCTGGCTGACCGTGTTCTTCAACATGATCACGTACTGGTCGAATGAATCCACCTTTCCTTGCAGCTTGATTCCATTGACGAGATAGATCGACACCGGAACGTGCTCTTTCCGGAGCGTATTGAGGAACGGATCTTGTAGATTTTGGCCCTTCGACATCGTATTTCTCCTTGTTGTTTTTGGATTGGATTACCTTCCCATCCAAGATTCGAAACAAATTAACAGAATTGCACCGGCTTAGCCATCCGCACGATGTTGAGACAAACCGTTTGCAATTCAAGCCTCCGCGCAGAAATTTAATGGCCATTCGAGAGCCGATCCGCTTTGCCGCCACCGAGCCGGTTCGTGCCCCCAACTTTTACAATTCCCTGCCAAAACAGCCCCGGCCCGATGGTTTACAATGCGCGGCCCGATGCAAACGAGAGCCTTATGAATCCAGTTCCGCCCCTTCGCTGCGTGATGTTCGACCTGGCCGGAACCTCGGTATCGGCCGAAGAGCGCGAATTCCTGCGCCACCCGGCAGCCGGGGGGCTGATCCTGTTCAGCCGCAACTACGAATCGCCAGCCCAGCTGACTGAACTGGTCGCGGCAGTCCGTGCCCTTAGGCAGGACATCCTGATCGCCGTAGATCATGAAGGCGGCAGAGTCCAGCGCTTCCGCGACGGCTTTACCCGGTTGCCCGCGGCGGCGGCTTACCTGGCCACGGGAGGGGAAAACGCCTTGCGGCTGGCGGAAGCCGCCGGCTGGCTGATGGCGGCCGAACTGAGGTCGGTCGGTATCGATTTCAGCTTCGCCCCAGTGCTGGACGTCGACAGCGGCATCAGCGCCATCATCGGGGACCGCGCCTTCGCCCGCGATCCGGAACAAGTCATCGCCGCGGCACGCGCCTTCGCCGCCGGCATGCGCCGAGCCGGCATGGCGGCGGTGGGCAAGCACTTCCCCGGACATGGCGGAGTCGCCGCCGATTCGCACCTCACCCTGCCGGAAGACCGGCGCGAACTGGAAGAATTGCTCGCCCGCGATCTGCTGCCCTTCTCTGCCCTTATCCGCGAAGACCTGGAAGCGATCATGCCCGCCCATGTGCTGTATTCCCGTATCGACGCGCAGACGCCCTGCTTTTCCCATTTTTGGCTGCAAACCATCCTGCGCGAACGCATGAACTTCGACGGCGCGATCTTCTCCGACGATCTATCCATGGAAGGCGCCGCGGCCGCAGGCGACTATGCGACTCGTGCCCAGGCGGCGCTGAAAGCCGGCTGCGACATGCTGGTCATCTGCAATACACCCGGCGCAACCGCGGCGATCCTGCAAGCCATGGAAAACCGCCTCGCCTCCGCCGGCAGCACCCGCCGGCTGGCGGCTATGCGAGGCCGCTTCCCTCTCGACCGCGACAGCCTGCTGGCAAGCGCCGACTGGCGCGCCGCAACCGACCACTTACAAGCTCTTGCCGGCCACTCAGCATGAACAGACTCGACGAAATAAAACAGGTCGAAGCCGATGCCGAACTGCTCTATTCGGAAGCGGAGATCGAACGCGCCATCGCCCGCATGGCGGGTGAAATTGGCGCCGCGATCGCCGAGAGCAATCCTGTCGTCATGACGATACTCACCGGCGGGATCGTGTTCGCTGGCAAGCTGCTCACCCATCTCCGGTTTCCGCTGGAGCTCGATGCCATCGGCGCCACCCGCTATCGCGGTAAAACCGAAGGCGGCGAGACCCATTGGCGGCTGGAACCCGGCTTATCCCTGCAAGGCCGCACGGTACTGCTGGTGGACGACATCCTCGACGAGGGCATCACCTTGGCCGACGTGCAAAAACATTGCCTCGAACTCGGCGCCGCCCGGGTTCTGATCGCGGCCCTGGTCGACAAGGATTTGGGCCGGGAGAAACCCTGCCGCGCCGATTTCGTCGGCCTGATCACCGAAAACCGCTACCTGTTCGGTTACGGCCTGGACTACAAGAGCTATCTGCGCAACGCCGCGGGCATCTACGCCTGCCGTGGCATCGAACAACAAGGAACCTGACATGAGCCTCACCGCGATCATCGGCGGCACCGGCCTGACCCGGCTGGAAGAGCTGGAAATTCTCCGGCGCGAAACGGTGGCCACCCCTTACGGCGAGCCGTCTTCAGCGCTGACTTTCGGCCGGCTCGCCGGGCGCGAATTCGTATTTCTGGCCCGCCACGGCGACCCGCACACCATTCCGCCGCACCGGATCAACTACCGCGCGAACCTCTGGGCCCTCAGACAGATCGGCGCCCAGGGCATCATCGCCGCCGCTGCGGTCGGGGGAATCGGAGCGGACATGGGGCCGGGCCGGCTGGCCGTCCCGCACCAGCTCATCGATTACACCTGGGGCCGGTCCGGCACTTTCTTCGAGGACGAGCTGGATCACGTCACCCACATCGACTTCACCCAACCTTACAGCGAAGACCTGCGCAGGAAGCTGATCGCCTCGGCCCGCGGCCTCTCCGTCGTCGAGAACGGAGTCTATGGTTGTACCCAGGGTCCGCGGCTGGAAACGGCGGCCGAAATCGCCAGGATGGAGCGCGACGGCTGCGATCTAGTCGGCATGACCGGTATGCCGGAAGCAGCGCTGGCGCGCGAACTGGAACTGCCCTACGCAGCTTGCGCAATCGTGGCCAACTGGGCCGCCGGCAAGAGCGAAGGCGAAATCACCATGGCCGAAATCGAACGGCATTTGGCGCGGGGCATGGCCGACTTCGTCAAGCTGCTGACCCGCTTCGCCGAATCGCCCTGACACGGTCAGCCGCAACCCCCGACTGCCACCTTGACCTGCTTGCGGCTCCAGTAGATACGCCCCCCGGCTTCAGCCAATGCGACCACTGGGCTGCTCTCATTCATTTTGATCCGGAACGAAACCGAAGCTAACGCGCCGTCCAGGAACTCGAAGGAGGCCGCCAACGGCCGGGGATTGCGCACCACCAGAAGATGCAGCGCAGTCGTGCGCTCGAGACGGCTGTCCAGCGCTACCGGCACGATGGCGCCGTTCTCCGCACTGTCGGGGACATCCAGCGCTAGCAAACCGGTTTCTTCCGGCTTGCGGCCGCCGGTGATCGTACGCAAGGCGGCATCATAGGACGCCGAATCCGCTGCCCCCCCGAAAGCAGCGGGGCTACCGGACAGCCGCAATACCGCGATGCCTTTCACGACGGAGAGAAGGAAACGGCGGCGGGAGAAGTAAATGCTCATGTGGAAAGGCTGGGCTTGTCGGTGCCGCAGCTTATCGCTACTCTGACTCCAGGCCAAGATCCCGCTGCACGCCGCATGAAAATCCGCACCAAGACCGCCGACGGCATCACTACCGTCCGCCTGCTGATCGCCCATCCGATGGAAACCGGCCGCCGCCGGGACGAGGCCTCCGGCGCAGTCGTTCCGGCCCACTACATCGAGGCCCTAACCGTCGAGCACGAAGGCAAACCCGTAGTGCGCTGCCGCCTCAGCACCGCAGTGTCCAAAGACCCCTACTTTTCCCTGCAATTCCGCGGCGGCCGGACGGGGGAGCGCATCCGGGTGAGCTGGACCGACAATCTCGGAAAAACCGAATCTCAGGACGCCGTCATTGAGTAATCACAGCTCGCGGGTCGCGCTGAAGCGGATGTCCGGCCAACGCTCCTCTGTAAGCGACAAGTTCACCCGGCTGGTAGCGAGATAGACCAGATAGCCGCTGCCGTCCTCGGCCAGGTTGTCGTGGACCTTGCGCCGGAATTCCTCGAGCTTCTTTGGATCGCCGCACGTCACCCAGCGCGCCGTGGTCACCGGCACCGCGTCGTAGACGCAGTCCACGTTGTATTCGGACTTGAGCCGGAACGCAGTCACGTCGAACTGCAGCACGCCCACCGCGCCGAGGATCAGGTCGTTGTTGCGCAACGGCTTGAACAACTGGGTCGCGCCCTCCTCGCTCAGCTGCTGCAGGCCGCGCTGCAAGGCCTTGGAGCGCAGCGGGTCCTTCAGCACCACGCGGCGGAACAGCTCCGGCGCGAAGTACGGGATACCCTCGAACTTCAGGTTCTCGCCCTGGCTGAAAGTGTCGCCGACCTGGATGGTGCCGTGGTTGTGCAAGCCGATGATGTCGCCGGGATAGGCCTCCTCCACGTTCTCGCGGCTGTCGGCCTGGAAGGTGATGGCGTTCGCCACTTGCATGGCCTTGCCCGAGCGCACATGGTACAGCTTCATGCCCTTGGTGTACTGGCCGGAGCACACGCGCAGGAAGGCGATGCGGTCGCGGTGGGCCGGGTCCATGTTCGCCTGGATCTTGAACACGAAACCGGAAAACTTATCCTCTTCCGGCCCGACGGCGCGTTCGCGGGTCTGGCGCGCATGCGGCGGCGGCGCATACTCGGCGAAGGCATCCAGCAGTTCGAGGATGCCGAAGTTGTTGATCGCCGAACCGAAGAACACCGGCGTCTGGCGCCCGGCGCGATAGGCTTCCAGATCAAACTCGTGGCTGGCGCCGCGCACCAGTTCGATCTCCATGCGCAACTCGTCCGCCATATCGCCTAGCAGCTCGTCCAGCTTCGGACTGTTCAAGCCCTCGATGACCTCGCCCTTGACGATGCGATCGCCGTGCGAGGCGCTGAACAAATGGATCGCATCCTCGTACAAGTGGTAAACGCCCTTGAAGCGCTTGCCCATGCCTATCGGCCAGGTGATCGGCGCACACTGGATGTTGAGGATACGCTCGACCTCATCGAGCAACTCCACCGGCTCCCGGCCTTCGCGGTCCAGCTTGTTGATGAAGGTGAGGATGGGCGTGTCGCGCAACCGGCACACCTCCATCAGCTTGATGGTGCGCTCCTCCACGCCCTTCGCGCTGTCGATCACCATCAAGGCGGAATCGACCGCCGTCAGGGTGCGGTAGGTGTCCTCGGAGAAGTCCTCGTGGCCCGGCGTGTCGAGCAGGTTGAAGATGCGGTCGCGGTGCTCGAACTGCATCACGGAGGTCGTGACCGAGATACCGCGCTGCTTCTCCATCTCCATCCAGTCCGAAGTCGCATGCCGCGCCGCCTTGCGGCCCTTGACCGAACCCGCCAGCTGGATCGCGCCGCCGAACAGCAGCAGCTTCTCGGTCAGCGTGGTCTTGCCGGCGTCGGGGTGGGAGATGATGGCGAAAGTTCGCCGCCGCTCGATTTCGAATTCAAGTTCGGACATGGGCTCCACAGAGGGAAATGATCGCGGAACCCGGTATTTTAAGTTAAATGGCCGACACTTAGCGCGCTTTATCGCCGAGCTATCGCCCTCTTGCCTATAATCACCCTCCCGAAACCTGCGAGCCCGCCCAATGGATGACAACCAGCTCCTACGCTACAGCCGCCAGATCATGCTGCCGGAAATCGACATCGACGGCCAGGCCCGGCTACTCGGCGCCAGCGCGCTCGTCGTCGGTCTGGGCGGACTCGGCTCGCCGGTCGCCATGTATCTGGCGGCGGCAGGCGTCGGACGCCTGATCGTCAGCGATTTCGACACCGTCGACCTCACCAACCTCCAGCGCCAGATCGCCTTCGATACCGGCGACATCGGCCAGAGCAAGGCCGAAGCCTGCGCCGACAGGCTCCGCTCGATGAACCCGGACATCCGCGTCGATCCCCTGACCGAACGCCTCTCGCCCGCCGCCCTGCTCGAGTGGGCGGAGCGGGTCGACGTGGTGCTGGACTGCTCGGACAATTTCGAAACCCGCTTCGCCGTCAACGCCGCCTGCGTCGCCACCCGGACGCCCTTGGTTTCCGGCGCGGTCATCCGGTTCGAAGGCCAGCTCGCAGTTTTCACCTCCGGCGACGGCGAAAGCCCTTGCTACAACTGCCTCTACCCGCAGACCGGCGAACTCGAAGCCAACTGCGCCCGCAACGGCGTCATCGCCCCGCTCCCCGGCATCGTCGGCAGCCTGCAAGCTCTGGAAGCGATCAAGTTGCTGGCCGGACTGGGAAACGCCGACAAAACGCGCCTGCTGATCTTCGATGCCCTGCGGCTGGAGTGGCACACCGTGAAACTGGCCAGAAATCCCCATTGCCCGACTTGCGGAAACGGCACGGTTTGAACGCGATAAGGTGCGCATTCCTTATAGGTTGTGCCGAACAACGTGAGGCGCAACGGTCGCGAGCGATGCGCCTCCTTACGTCGGCAGCATCCTATCAGCGCACCTTATCGCGTTGCATTATTCATTAGCGTGTTTAAATTTAGATGCTGAACTTTGGTGGCTAAAATGCAAGCAGCTGAAGAAGGCCAACCCCAAACAATTCCTGTAACTTGCGCCATTTCAGGACTCCATTTTTCACCTTTCTTATAGCATGCCACTCGCTTAGTATCCCAAACGAGCGAGCCACTAAAACCGTGAGGGTCGGGCAAATGCGATTTACCATCTATGGAAGTTGCTAAATCTGGTGGGTAGAAAAGCGCAAAATGAAAATTCTGATCAGCCTTATCAATGTTAGTTGGGAAATCGCACTCTTGGGTAAGGTATGGTGTACCTCTAGTTATTAGGTTCCCGAATAGGAATCGTGCTCTCTCGCCACTATAGCCAGCAAAAAACAGCAATTCGTGCTCTATTGGATCGTGCTTCGTTGCAAAACGACTCATAGGGATTGCTACCCCTGAATGCTCAACCATGCTCCAGCTCGACTCCGAAATACGGCTAATTGCGATATCAACAGGATGAGGCTCAGAAATAAACGGGTTGGTTAGCCTAAAAATATCTTCACACTGAAAATAACTGTGTGTTAATGAGTTGTTGGCAAGGTGTTTAGCAACGTGATAATTGGTTATTAATAACTTTTTCTGTTCGCTTTCAATGTACGCGCCTGAGCCTAAGTGCTCTCCCTCTTCATGCGACAATACGCGAGATATGGGGGACAAGCATGGTTGCAAGTGATCGATCATTTGTTTTGCGACATCAGCGCAAATTTTATTCCATTCATTTTGGTCCATTTTATTCACAAAGTGATTATAGCTCGTTATTTGCCTAACTTGTTACTAGACAGAATCTGCAAAGTACATCCGCAATGCTTGACTTATGACGGTCAATTACAACCACCGAAACCGATTCTCCTTCCATTCCCGCCCGTCGATCAAGCCCTGTTCGTAGTAGCCGCCCCAGTCGAAAACGAACGGGGTAAAGCGGTTGTCGGGGGTGTGCCAGACGATGAAGACGCAGATCACCAGCACCACGCCGGCAATCATGTATTCCTCCGCGCTGCCGGTCTTGAGCGTGCCGCCGAGGCTGAAGGCCAGTCCGAGGTGGCGGAAATCCCAAACCAGGAAGAAGAACACGACGGCGGCGGCCCACAGCACCAGGTAATGGGTCACGGTGCGGTGGCGGACTTTTCGCACGGGGGTGATGAGCCATTCCAGCCAGTCCGGAGCGGTAGCGCCGAGCAGGGCGCCGGGGGCGAGGATGGGGTCAATCGTGGCGGTGATCGCGCCGGCATGAGGATGTGGTTTTGCCACTTCACAGGGCTGCGCCGCGCCGCTGTCTGGCTTCCAAGCTAGAGATTGGGAGCCCTTGTCTTCGCGAGCGGCGCGCCTTGATCCACGCCACGCCACATCGGGAAAAACTCTGTTGCCTTGCACTGGGGCCGTACGTATACTGGCCGCCGAGCTGTAACCTGCTCTTCAAAAAGACCAGACGTACAACATTTATCTGGAGGACATTAAGATGCGTTGGGAAAAACCGAGCTACAACGACATGCGCTTCGGCTTCGAAGTCACCATGTACATCTACAACCGTTAATTATTGACGGTTGGGCGGAAGCGGGGTTCGATCATTCGAGCCCCGTTTTCGTTTGCGCGGCAAACAAACTTTCCTGATAAGTTCCTATGATCATTCGTGTCCTCGGAGCTGGTGCCGGCGGCGGGTTCCCCCAATGGAACTGCAACTGCGGCAATTGCCGGCGTTTCCGCGAAAAAACCCTCAATGCCAAGGCCCGCACCCAGTCTTCGATAGCGGTCAGCGCCGACGGCAAGCGCTGGGTGCTGTTCAATGCCTCGCCGGACATCCGCAGCCAGCTCGAGGCCTTTCCCGCCAGCCATCCGCGCGAGGGCGTCCGCGATACCGGCATCCATGCCATCGTGCTGATCGACAGCCAGATCGACCACACCACCGGCCTGTTGATGCTGCGCGAATCCACCCGCCCGCTGCAAGTCTATTGCAGCGAGATGGTGAAGCAGGACCTGTCCACCGGCTTCCCCGTATTCCGGATGCTGGAGCATTATTGCGGGGTGGAGCACCATGCCGTTCCGCTGGACGGCGGCAGCTTCACCATCCCCGGCATCGAAGGCCTGAAATTCTCGACCCACTCGCTGAAAAGCAAGGCGCCGCCCTATTCGCCCCACCGCCACGATCCACACGATGGCGACAACATCGGCGTGATCGTCGAAAACACGGATAACGGCCGCAAGCTCTACTACGCGCCGGGGCTGGGCGAAATCGAGCCGCACGTCCGCGCGGCCATGGAAGCGGCGGACTGTCTGCTGGTCGATGGCACCTTCTGGCGCGAAGACGAGATGCACCATGCCGGCATCTGCGACAAGCTGGCGCGGGAGATGGGCCATTTGCCGCAGTCCGGCGACGGCGGCATGCTGGAAGTCTTGAACACCTTGCCGGATGCCCGCAAGGTCTTGATCCACATCAACAACACCAACCCGATTCTGGACGAAGATTCGCCGCAGCGTCAGGCCCTGACCGAAGCCGGGGTCGAAGTCGCCTACGACGGTTTGGAAATCGTTTTGTGAGGAATCCCATGAGCCAAGACACGACCCCCTGGAGCCGCAGCGAATTCGAAGCCCGGCTGCGCGCGAAGGACAAGTTCTATCACATCCATCATCCTTATCATGTGATGATGGCGAACGGCGAACTGAACCGCGAGCAAATCCAGGGCTGGGTGGCGAACCGCTTCTATTACCAGATCGCCATTCCGCGCAAGGACTCGGCGATCATGGCCAACTGCCCGGACCGCGAAACCCGCCGCAAGTGGATGCAGCGCGTGATGGATCACGACGGCTACGGCGACGATCCCGGCGGGATCGAAGCCTGGATTCAGCTCGGCATCGCCTGCGGCCTGGACCGGGACGACCTGGTATCGCTCAAGCATGTGCTGCCCGGCGTGCGTTTCGCGGTCGACGCCTACGTCAATTTCGCACGCACCGCGACCTGGCAGGAAGCGGCCTGCTCCTCGCTCACCGAACTGTTCGCACCAACCATCCACAAACAGCGGCTGGCCGGCTGGCCGGACCTGTACCCCTGGATCGCCGCCGACGGCCTGGCTTATTTCCGCAAGCGGGTGTCCCAGGCCAGCCGCGACGTCGAGCACGGCATCGAGATCACCCTCGATTACTTCCGGACTCGGGAGCAGCAGGAGCGGGCGCTGGAGATTCTCCAATTCAAGCTCGACATCCTGTGGTCGATGCTGGATGCCATGCATCTGGCTTATGTCGACCGCAAACCGCCTTATTTCAACATCGGCTGATCCCTATCATGACCCTCCAATCCGATACCTTGCTGGAAATCTCTCCCTTGCTGCGCCTGCAATGGGAAGAAGCCCAGCAGCGCCACGTCATGCTCTACCCCGAAGGCATGATCGAACTGAACGACACCGCCGCCGCGATCCTGGAACTTTGCGACGGCACGCACAATCTCACTAGCATCGTGGAAAAGCTGGAACAGAAATACGAGGCTTCCGGAATCGAACCCGATGTACGCGAAATGCTCGAAAGCGCCCTGAACAATGGCTGGATCAGAGAACTCGTCGCTCAGTAAACCGCGCTGGCTGCTGGCGGAGCTGACCTATTCCTGCCCGCTGCAATGCCCGTATTGCTCCAATCCGCTTGACTACGCCGGTTTAGGCAATGAGCTGAGCACCGAGGAATGGAAGCGAGTGCTGAGCGAGGCTCGCGCGCTGGGCGCCGTGCAGCTCGGACTTTCCGGCGGCGAACCGCTGACGCGGCGCGACCTGGCGGAAATCGTCGCGCATGCCCGCCAGCTCGGCTATTACACCAATCTCATCACCTCCGGCTACGGCCTGGACGAGGCCCGCATCGCCGAACTGAAAACGGCCGGCCTCGATCACATCCAGGTCAGCATCCAGTCGCCGGAAAAGCTGCTGAACGATAAGCTCGCCGGCACCGAGTCCTTCGAGCACAAACTCGACGTCGCCCGCTGGGTGAAGCAGCACGGCTATCCCATGGTGCTGTGCGTGGTCATCCACCGCCAGAACATCCACCAGATGCAGCAGATACTGGAGATGGCCGAGGCGCTCGGCGCGGATTATCTGGAGCTGGCCAACACCCAGTATTACGGCTGGGCGCTGCTCAACCGCGACCAGTTGCTGCCGACCCGCGAGCAATTCGCGGAGGCCGAAGCTATCGCTCAAAGCTATAAGGAAAAGGTCAAGGGACGGATGAAGATTTACTACGTCGTCCCGGACTATTACGAAGACCGGCCCAAGGCCTGCATGAACGGCTGGGGCACGACCTTCCTCACCATAGCGCCGGACGGCATGGCCCTGCCCTGCCACGCCGCCCGCGAGTTGCCGGGCCTAGCCTGCCCCAACGTGCGCGACTCCAGCGTACGGGAAATTTGGTACGAATCGGCAGCCTTCAACCGCTTCCGCGGCTACGGCTGGATGAAGGAACCCTGCCGCAGCTGCCCGGAAAAGGAAAAAGACTTCGGCGGCTGCCGCTGCCAAGCCTATCTCATAACCGGCGACATGACCGACGCCGACCCGGTTTGCAGCAAGTCCCCGCACCACCATCGAGTGACGGAAGCCATCGCCTCGGCCCATGATTCGACGGCGGATAAGCCCCTGGTGTTCCGCAATTCGAAGAACTCGAAAGCCTTGACCGGCTGAGCTTGACCGGCTCAGCCTTCCGGATTCATCAAATCGAACACTAGCAAGACATTCTTCCCGGTCTTGGTATTGGTGGCTTTGAAGGTCGCGACATCGTTCTCCATGCTCACGCATTCGATTTCCACCGGCGGGTCATCGTGCTCGCTCTCCGGTATCTCGAGCTGTTCGAGGAGGTCAGCGTCTTCCTCTTCGGTCAGTTCCATATTGCCGTCTTTGTCGATTCTCATGGCTTCTTTACCTTCAACATTGAAATGAGTGAGGAGCGGCAACATGCAGGCAGACATCGGCCAGGCCCAGCCACGGATCACCCGGCTCCAGTCCCTTGACCATCCGGTCCACCCGCGTACACAGCCGCACCGCATCGAGCACGCGGTCCTTGGCCAAGCGGCGGGCAGCCTTCGCAAAAGCCTCCTTGCGCTTGTCGAATATCCGCAGCCGCGCCAAAGCGCTGTCCACCGCCTGACCGCGTGCCAGCTCCCGCTGCAGAGCGGCCAGCGAGCGCAGTTCGCGGGCCACGGCCCACAAAACTACCAACGGCGCCACGCCTTCGCCTTCCAGCCCGCGCAGGACTCTCAAGGTACGTGTGGTATGGCCATCGAGCATGGCGGCGGCAACGTCGAATACATCGTAGCGGGCGCAGTCCGACACCGCAGCCACAATCTGTTCGTCTTCGACGCGGCCTGCGCCGTACAGAATGTGGAGTTTTTCGATTTCCTGGGCCGCGGCAAGCAGATTGCCTTCTACTCGCGCGGCCAGGAGCCGCAGCCCGGACTGGTCCGCCAGCATGCCCAAGCGATTCATGCGCCGGTCCAGCCAAGCGATCAGTTCGCGCCCTTCCAGCGGCCACGCCTGTACCAGGACGCCGGCCGCCTCAGCCGCACGCAGCCAAGCCGCATTCAGGTCGTCCTTGGTCAAACGCGGCAGGCTCACCAGAAGAATGGCGTCCGCAGCCGGCTTTTCGAGATAGCGTAGCAATGCCGCCGCGCCCTCCTTGTCCGGCTTGGCGTTGAGCCGCAGATCCAGGATGCGCAGGTCGCCGAACAGGGGCACGGAATCGCCGGCTTCGGAAAAAGCGCCCCAGCTAAAACCGGACTCGACGTGAAACAGCTCCCGCAGGACGTAGCCTCGATCGCGTGCAGCCGCACGGATCGCATCGGCCGCCTCGCCCAGTTGCAGCGGCTCGTCCCCGGACAGCACATAGACCGGCGCCAGCGTGCGTTCGAGCGCGCCGGCGAGCTGGTCCGGCTTCAGCCTCAAGACTTGTCGCCGGAGTTCCGGCTCAGCTCGATCAATACCCGCCGGATCAGCGATTCCGCGACTTCCCGTTCCATTTCGGAGCGTAGCAGCAGTTCCTCCTCACCCTGACCAATCGGCTGCAACTGGTTGTTGAAGTATTCGCGCATCACTTCGACATCCTGCGGTGGAATGATGATCTCCCCCGTCGGCGAGGTGACTTCATAGCGTACTCGCGTATACAGATCGAACAAGTTGCCGCGGCCGCCCAGGTTCAAGGACATCGTCCGCCGCTCGTCGGTTTCTTTGAGGATGCGGATCACGCCCTTGGCTTCGGCCGGTTTGCGGACGACGAGGGCGCCGGTCTGTGCTATCGCCTCCGGAATCAGCGAACCGACTTGGGTGGAGCGCGGCGATTCGATGTAGAGCTTCTGGCCCACGCCGTCCGAAGTCTCGCTGCCGCGCAGATGGAAGCCGCAACCGGCCAACTGCACTGCCGCGAGGACCCAGGGGAGATGCCGCGATACCTTATTCACCTTCACACCACGATGTTGACCAATTTGCCCGGCACCACGATCACCTTCTTCGGCGGCTTGCCTTCGACGAAGCGCTGAATGTTCGTATTGGCTAGGGCAATTTCAGTGCACGCCTCTCGACTCGCATCCGCCGGCACAACGATCTTGTCGCGCAGCTTGCCGTTGACCTGAACCACCAGTTCGATCTCATCCTGCACCAAGGCGGAGGCGTCCTCTACCGGCCAGCCGGCTTCGAGGATATCCGTGCCCGGAGCCAGCTGCCGCCAGAGTGCGTCGCAGATATGGGGCGCGATCGGGTACAGCAGCCGGGTCAGCAGCGAATAACCCTCTAAAGCGACCACGGCAGCGCTACGACGAAAGGCAGTCTTAGCAGACTCGTCCTGGAGGTGATCGCAATTCCAAAAACCCTTGTCGTCCGCCAAGGTGTTGAGAATTTTCATCGCCGCCGAGACGACGGTATTGAATTGGTGGCGGGCAAAGTCGAAATTCGCCTGCTTCAAGGTGGCGTGGATCTGGCGGCGGGCTTCTTTGTGGTTCGGCACCAGCGGAAACGCAGCCCAGTCCGCAGCCTCCAATTCATCCCGGCCATACTGCGAGAACGTCGTATTGACGTTGAACGCCGCGCGAGTCCACAACCGTTTGAGGAACCTGAACGCCCCCTCGACCCCGCTGTCCGACCATTCCAGCGACTGGTCCGGGGGCGCCGCAAACATAGTGAACAACCGTACCGTGTCGGCGCCATACTCGCTCACTAAAGCCTCGGGGTCCACGCCATTGCTCTTCGACTTGGACATCTTCTCGATATGGCCCACGGTGACAGCCGCGCCGTCGGCCTTCAAGGTCGCACCTAGAGGGCGGCCCTTGTCGTCGGTACTCAGATCCACTTCGGCAGGACCGAAGTAATGCTTCTTGCCGCCATCTTCCCGATAGAAAGTCGGGGCGACTACCATGCCCTGGGTTAGCAGATTGGCGAAAGGCTCGCCGCACCGGATCAAGCCGACGTCGCGCATCAGCTTATGGAAAAAGCGGGCGTAGAGCAGGTGGAGAATGGCGTGCTCGATGCCACCGATGTATTGATCGACCGGCAGCCAGTAGTCGGCGCGCTGATCCAGCATGGCCCCGGCGTTGTCCGGGCAGGCGTAGCGGGCGTAGTACCAGGATGATTCGACGAAAGTGTCCATGGTATCGGTTTCGCGCTCAGCCGCGCCGCCGCACTTGGGACAAGTGGTGGTAAACCAGTCCTGCATCTTCTTGAGCGGCGAACCGACGTCGATGGTGACGTCCTCCGGCAGCACCACCGGCAACTGGTCCGCCGGCACCGGCACGTCGCCGCAACTCGGGCAGTGGACGATGGGGATCGGACAGCCCCAGTAGCGCTGCCGCGAAATGCCCCAGTCGCGCAGGCGAAACTGGGTGCGTTTTTGGCCCAGGCCTTTAGCTTCCAAGTCCGCGGCGATGGCGTCGAAGGCTTGGCTAAAAGCTAAGCCGTCGTATTTGCCGGAATTGACACACATCGTGCCTTCCTTCAAATCCATCTGTAATCTGTAGGTCTCCAGCAGGCCAGGAACTAATTGAGATATAACAGGATCAGGGATACTACCGTAGGTCAAATCGACAAGCCCCGATCTATTTACAGCTTCTGCAATCCCAATATCAAAAACTAATTGCTTTGAGAAACGGGCATTCTCCGTGTTTAATCCATTCGCCACTGTCTCCAAATCTTCAATTTTTTCTAATAGCTCCGGAGTGGTAACCACCAACCGTTCAGTCAGTCCATACTTCTGCGCAAATTCCGCATCCCGAGCGTCATGGGCCGGCACCGCCATCACCGCACCTTCGCCATAGCCCCACAGCACGTAGTTGGCGACCCATACCGGCAGTTTCTCGCCGTTCAGCGGATGGATCACGAAGCGCCCGGTGGCCATGCCCTTCTTTTCCATGGTGGCGAGGTCGGCCTCCGCCGTACCGCCATGCCGGCATTCTTCGACGAACGCGGCCAGCTCCGGATTGCTTTCGGCGGCATCGAGCGCCAGCGGATGCTCCGCCGCCACGGCGACGTAAGTCGCGCCCATCAGGGTGTCGGGTCGAGTGGTGTAGACCTTTAACACCTCGCTGCCATCCTCGTAGGGAAAATGCACTTCGCAGCCATGGCTCTTGCCGATCCAGTTGCGCTGCATGGTCTTGACCTGTTCGGGCCAGCCGGGGAGATTGTCCAGCTCCGCTAGCAGCTCTTCGGCGTAGGCGGTGATCCGCATGAAGTACATGGGGATGTCGCGCTTTTCCACCAGGGCGCCGGAGCGCCAGCCGCGGCCGTCGATGACCTGTTCGTTGGCCAGCACAGTATGGTCCACCGGATCCCAGTTCACCGGGGCGGTTTTTTTATAGATCAGGCCCTTCTCGAACAGCTGGGTGAACAGCCACTGCTCCCAGCGGTAATAGTCAGGCTTGCAGGTCGCCAGCTCCCGGTCCCAATCGATGGCAAGGCCTAAGGACTTGAGCTGCTTCCTCATGTAATCGGCATTGGCATAAGTCCAGGCCGCCGGCGCCACCTTGTTCTGCATCGCCGCATTTTCCGCCGGCAGGCCGAAGGCGTCCCACCCCATGGGCTGCAGCACGTTCTTGCCGCGCATGCGCTGGTAGCGCGCGATGACGTCGCCGATGGTGTAATTGCGCACATGCCCCATGTGCAACCGCCCGCTGGGGTAGGGGAACATCGAGAGGCAGTAGAATTTTTCGCGGCTGGGGTCTTCCTTGGCGCGGAAAACCCCGCCTTCTTCCCAAGCACACTGCGCCGCCTCTTCGATGGCTTTCGGACTATAAATCTCTTCCATTCGAACCGATTCGATCAATCAAGCAAAAGTGGCTAGAATACCGGACGCCGCGTCGAATCTGAAGCCGAAACAGGCGATGAACGCTTAAAGGAGCGGCAGCGTTCGGGGAGACAAACATGCATAGGGTCATATTCAACCAGAAGGGCGGAGTCGGCAAATCCACCATCACCTGCAATCTCGCCGCCATCAGCGCCGCCAAGGGCAAGAAGACGCTGGTCGTCGACCTGGATGTTCAGGGCAATTCCACCCATTACCTTTTGGGCCAAAAGGTGGCGGACCAAGACCGCACCATAGCGCGGTTCTTCAAAGATACGCTGGGCCTGAGCCTGTTCGGCAAAGGCCAGGATGAGGGGCTGAATGCCGTTATCCACGAGACCCCGTATCCCAATCTGTATGTCGCGCCGTCCCACCCCGAACTGGAGCCGCTGCAAGGCCGCCTGGAATCCCGCTACAAGATCTACAAGCTGCGCGAAGCGCTGGAAGCCTTGTCAGGCTTCGACCGCGTTTTCATCGACACCCCACCGGTATTGAATTTCTACAGCCGCTCGGCGCTAATCGCAGCCCGCCGCTGCCTGATTCCGTTCGACTGCGACGCTTTTTCGCGCGAGGCCTTGTACAACCTGCTGGCGGTGATCGCCGAAATCAAGGCAGACCATAACGACGGGCTGATGCTGGAAGGCATCATCGTCAACCAGTTCCAAAGCCGCGCCAGCCTGCCGCAGAAACTGGTCGAGGAGCTCCTCGCCGAAGGCCATCCGGTCTTGGATACCCGGATTTCGCCCTCGGTAAAGGTCAGAGAGTCGCACAGCGAATCGAAACCCTTGCTGCACTATGCGCCGGACCACAAGCTGTCCAACGAGTTCCTGGCGCTGTTCGACGAACTGGAGACCTAAATCCCCTCGCCCCCTGGGAGAGGGCGTAAGCCTTTGCGTCGGCGTCTAACCAAACAGATGCCGATGATCCCCGCGCACAGCCCGACCGCCGGCCAATCGCCCCACCAGGTATACGGCGTCGCGCCTGCCATCGGCTGCAGCATGCCGGTCAGCGCCTCGCGCTGAAACATCGGCGCGACCGCAACCGGCTTGCCACCGGCATCGATGATGCCGGTGACACCGGTGTTGGTGGCACGCAGCATGTAACGCCCCGCCTCGATGGCGCGCATCCGCGCTTTTTGCCAATGCTGATGAGGCGCGAACGAATCTCCGAACCAGGCGTCGTTGGTGACGTTCACCAGATAGGCCCCTTCCGGCAAGCCCACCAGCGATTCCTGGCCGAAGATGTCCTCATAGCAAATCGAGGTCACAAGCGGATAGCCCGCCGCGTGCAATAGGCTCTGGCGAGGCTCGCCAGAGGTAAAGTCGGACAAGGGGATCTGCAGCAGATCGAGGATGAAGCCCAGCATCGGCCGCAGTGGCAGGAACTCCCCGAACGGCACCAAATGGCGCTTGAAATACCGGCCGGGCTTGGAGCCCAGCGCCACCACGGCGTTGTAATAGCGATCGCCCTGAGACTCGTAGTAGGGCACGCCCACCAGAAGATCGACGCCGTGCTCGCGGGCCTCCGCCTCCAGCGGCGCCATGAAGCTCTCGGCCACCTGCTGGTAGAACGCCGGCACCGCCGTCTCCGGCCACACGATCAGCCTGGAATCCCAATGCTGGCGAGTCATGTCGACATACATTTGCAGGGTGGCGGCTTTCGCCTCCGGCAGCCATTTCCGATCCTGCGGCACGTTGCCCTGCAGCAGCGTAACCCGGATCGGGTCGCCGGCCGGCTGCGTCCACCGGACTTGGGCGAACTGAGTGCTGCCGACCAGCACCGCCGCCGCGGCCAGCAGTGCGAAACGGCGCCCGCGCCGGCCCAGCAGCCAAGCGCTCAGCACCAAGCCAGCCAGAACGGCGAGCAGCCAGCCCACTCCGAAGACGCCGAGCACCGGCGCGATGCTGCGCAGACCGGTATCGGTCTGGCTATAACCGATCTGTAGCCAGGGAAATCCGCTGAACAGCCAGCCGCGCAGCCATTCGGTAACCACCCAGACCGCGGGAAACAGCAACAGCACTCGCCCAAGCACCGCACCTCCGCCGAACCTGACGCCCAGCCAACCCGCCAGCGCCGGAAACAGCGAAAGATAGGCAACGAATACGGTAGTCAGGCCCGCTGCCGAAACCACGTCGCTGCCGCCGTATTCGTGCATGCTGACGAATACCCAGGACACCCCCACGCCGAATTGGCCCAGCCCGAACAAGTAGCCGTAGGCGGCGGCTTGCAGCGGAGAGGCGTTCAGCCAGATCCGGAACAGCAGAGCCAGCGACAGCAGCGCCACCAGCGCATAGCCGAACGGCGCGAAGGCGAACGGCAGCAGCGCACCGCCGGCAAGCGCGAGCAGCGCCGGCTTCATCGCTTAGCTCGCCGCCGGATCGGGAGCGTCCGGCGCAAGGCGGTGCAACCTCAGGAGGTGCACGCGCCGGCTGTCGGCGCGTATCACTGTGAAACGGAACGGCCCAACCTCGATCCGCTCGCCCCGCTCCGGCACATGCCCCAAGCGGTGCACAATTAGCCCGCCCACGGTGTCGAATTCGTCGTCGTCGAACTCGGTGCCGAAATATTCGTTGAATTCCTCGATGGGCGTGATGGCTTTCAGAGTGTATTCCTGCTCACTCTTGCGGAAGATGTATTCCTCGTCGGCGAAATCGTGCTCGTCTTCGATTTCTCCCACGATCTGCTCCAGCACGTCCTCGATGGTGACCAGACCGGCCGCGCCACCGTATTCATCTACGACGATGGCCATGTGGCTGCGCGAGGCCTTGAACTCTTTCAACAGCACGTTGAGACGCTTGCTTTCCGGTACGAACAAGGCCGCGCGCATGATTTCGGACACCTTGAATTGGTGGCTCCGGAGGCTTTGCGCGAGCAAATCCTTGACCAGCAGAATGCCGACCACCTCGGCACGGTCGTCGGAGATCACCGGATAGCGGGAATGGCCCGATTCGACCACCAAGGGAAAAACCCGTTCTAGCTCCGCGTCCTGGGGCACCACATCCATCTGCGCGCGGGGAATCATGATGTCCCGAACCCGGAGTTCGGAGACCTGCAGCACGCCCTCGATCATGGATAGGGCTTCGGGTTCGATCAAACGGCGTTTCTGGGCGTGCCGGAGCAGATCGAGCAGTTCGTCCCGGCTTTCCGGTTCGCCGGACAAAAAATGCACGAGCCGCTCCAGCCAACTTCGGTGTTCGCCTGCGTTTTCCTCGCTCATCGCGAATGCGTCTCCTGATAGGGATTTTCGATACCCAAGCCTTCGAGAACCTCAATCTCCCGACGCTCCATGACCTCCGCTTCGGCATCTTCGATGTGGTCGTAGCCCTGCAAATGCAGCATGCCGTGGACGACCATATGGGCCCAATGCGCCTCCGGGCGCTTATCCTGCTCCCTTGCCTCACGCTCCACGACCGGCGCGCAGATCACCAGATCGCCCAAGAGTTCGTTGGGCACCCCGGCCGGCACCACGAAGGGAAAGCTGAGCACGTTGGTCGGACCCGACTTGCCTCGGTAGGCGGAATTCAGCGCGGCGCTCTCCTCTGCATCGACGATTCGGATCACCACTTCCGTTCCCTCGCGCTCCGCCGCCGCCGCCGCCCACACCCGAAACAGAGACTCCTCCGGCACCGCCGCCGAGGTCGCCTGCTGCAGCGCCACCTCGATCACTCGCCCCGCTCCTGCAGAGCCTGCTCGTGCGCCTCGTAGGCGGCGACGATGCGCTGCACCAGCGGATGCCGCACGACGTCGCGGGTACTGAAGAAGGTGAAACTGATGCCTTCCACATCCTTCAGCACCTGCAGCACATGGCGCAGCCCGGATTCCTTATTGCGCGGCAAATCGGTCTGGGTAATGTCGCCGGTGATGACTGCTCGGGAACCGAAGCCAACCCGCGTCAGAAACATCTTGATCTGTTCGATGGTAGTGTTCTGGGCTTCGTCGAGGATGATGAAGGAATCGTTCAAGGTACGGCCGCGCATGAAGGCCAAGGGCGCCACTTCGATCACGTTGCGCTCGATCAGCTTGGCGACCCGCTCGAATCCCAGCATCTCGTATAGAGCATCGTACAGCGGGCGCAGGTAGGGATCGATCTTCTGCGCCATGTCGCCCGGAAGAAATCCGAGCTTCTCGCCCGCCTCGACCGCCGGCCGCGCCAGCACCAGGCGCCGGACCTGCTCCTGTTCCAGTGCCGCCACCGCGCAGGCCACCGCCAGATAGGTCTTACCGGTACCGGCGGGACCGATGCCGAAATTGATGTCGTGCTGCTCGATGTTCTGCAGGTATTTCCGCTGGTTGGCTCCGCGCGCCCGGATCACCGAGCGCTTGGTGCGGATCAGCGCCTCTTCTTCCTGCGCGCCGGCTTCGCTCACCAAGGTATCGACATTCGCAGTCTGCAGCGACAGATGCACCCGCTCCGGCGTGACGATCTCGTGCTGAGCCGCATCGAACAGGCTGCGGATTACCTCGTAGGCGGCCCGCGCCGCCTTGCCCGCGCCGATGATCTGGAACTGGTTCCCGCGGTTCTGAATTTCGACGCCGAGACGGCGCTCGATCTGGCGCAGATGCTCGTCGAATTGGCCGCACAGGTTCGCCAACCGTGCGTTGTCCGACGGTTCTAGGAGTAATTGCAATGAGCTAGGATGGTTAGGCAACTTGAGCGGTAGCTAATGAGGCGGACGGGGACTCGCCGGCCAGACCGGCCAGCCGGCCTCGCAGCGAATTAGGCAGAGATTCGGTGATGACGACGTCGACGAACTGGCCAATGAGCCGGGGATGGCCTTCGAAATTCACCACACGGTTGTTTTCGGTGCGGCCGCTGAGCTCGTTGAAATCCTTGCGCGAAGTGCCTTCGACCAGCACCGACTGCACGCTGCCCACCATCCCGGACGAGATGGCCGCAGCGTGCGTCGCGATCCGGGCCTGCAATCGGGCCAGGCGTTCGCGCTTGGCCTCCAGCGGCACGTCATCGGCCATCTCCGCTGCCGGGGTCCCCGGTCGGGCGCTGAAAATGAAGCTGAAGGACTGATCGAAACCGAGCAGCTCGATCAGCGCCATGGTGTCCTCGAAATCCTCGGCGGTTTCGCCCGGAAACCCCACGATGAAATCCGACGAGAGGCTCAGATCGGGCCGAATCTCGCGCAGCCGGGCGATCTTATCTATGTATTCGGCGCGGGTATGGCCGCGCTTCATCAGCCCGAGAATCCGGTCGCTGCCGCTCTGGACCGGTAGGTGCAAATGGCTAACCAACTGCGGAATGTCGCGGAACGCCTCGATTAGGCTGCCGGAGAACTCCACCGGATGCGAGGTGGTGAAGCGGATGCGGTCGATGCCCTCCACTGCCGCCACATAATGCAGCAACAAAGCCAGATCGGCCAAGCCGCCGTCGGCCAACGCGCCGCGGTAGGCATTCACGTTTTGGCCCAGCAGATTGATCTCGCGAACGCCCTGCTCCGCCAGCGCGACGATCTCGGCGATCACATCGTCCACCGGGCGGCTGATTTCCTCGCCGCGGGTATAGGGCACGACGCAGAAAGTGCAGTACTTGCCGCAACCCTCCATTACCGACACGAAAGCCTTCGGCCCTTCGGCGCGCGGCTCCGGCAGCGCATCGAATTTCTCGATCGCCGGGAACGAGACGTCCACCACAGGCCGCCGTTCGCGCCTGACCTGTTCGAGCATAGCAGGCAGCCGATGTAAGGTCTGGGGACCGAATACGATGTCGACATAAGGCGCCCGCTTCTGCAGCGCTTCGCCTTCCTGGCTCGCCACGCAACCGCCTACGCCGATGACCACTTGCGGACGCTTGAGTTTGAGAGGGCGCCACCGGCCCAACTGCGAAAAGACTTTTTCCTGGGCCTTTTCCCGGATCGAACAGGTGTTGAGCAGCAGAACATCCGCCTCTTCAGGCGTCTGGGTGAGTACGAAACCATCGGAAGCGTCGAGCAAATCCCGCATCTTGGCGGAATCGTACTCGTTCATCTGGCAGCCGAAGGTCTCGATGTAGAGCTTTTGCGGCATTTCTATAACGGGAAAGCGTCGGGGACCGGCGTCGGGGAAGGCGCTATTCTAGCAGACTTGCCGAACCCAAATGAAAAGCCGATCCACGCCTTGCGGAAAACGTCAGGCGCAGACCGGCTGTCGCCGATGGATCAAACGGCGGGATGCGCAAACTTGAAGGGATTGATGAGCGTCGACCCCACCCGCAGCAAATGCGCGTCCGGATGAGTACGAGCCATCAACTCGCGTACCCGCTCTTCCTCTTCGATTTTGGCGTCGATGAGGAGCAGGTGTTTGCCGGCGTCGATTTCATTGTGATAGGCGGCGATCTTCTGGTTTTCCGTGGTCATTCCCATCAAGCCACCTACCCATACGCCGAACAAGGTAATGAAACCGAAAATCGCCAAATAGACCATGCTGCCCATGTCAGAACCGAAGGGCTGCGCGCTGGCGACGTACAAGCTGCCAAGCACAGAAAAAGCGAATCCTAGCAGGGCACCGCGCTCCGCGTAACGCACTGCGTCGGATTTCTGAATGAAATTAGCCGAATGGATGTGGCGGCGATAGAGCCCTGCCTGATCCTTGCTGATGACATGGAAGTTCCAGTCTGAGATGCCCTCCTTGTGCAAAGCACTGGCAATCCGCTCCACGCTGTCGAGATTCTCGGTGAGGTAATAGAGTCGTTTCATAATTCGTCTCCTACCCAAGTGAAAGTACAAGCTAAATATCTCCTGGCGTACTGTAGAACTTCACCAGGATTGAAGAATCCTCTTATGCCTATTGGCAGCAGCTGTCAACCGCTTTTGCTCGATACGTGCCTGCTTCATAGCCGGCGGATCGACTGCGGAAACCGGAAGAGATTGTTAGGGTCGTATTTCGTCTTGATCGACCGCAAGCGGGTCAGATTGCTGCCGTAATTAGCCTCCTCCCAGTGTTTCAGGGAAGGATCGAAGAGGTTCTGGAAAGTGCCCCCTCCGGCAAGCGGAGTGACGGCCGCGTAAAGGCCGTTTTGCCAGCGATGGGCGCGAAGCTTGGATTGAGGCGACTGCATAGGGTCCCATTCGATACCGATATCGAACAGCCATTGGCTGCTCCGATGCACGAAGGCGCTGGCGTCGGATGGGTAATCGTTGATCGCGCCTCCGGTTTGGAACAACGCTATATAGACATCGCCTGGAGACGCCTCCCAGCGATCCATCCATTGGCGGATCTCGGCGATGATCGCCTCGGGCAAAGCGCTGTTGACGAAGCGCGAGCGGGATTGGTAGTACGCAGCCCCCCTGCCTCCGCGAGGAAAGATCGCCCCGCCCAGTACGGCATCGATTGGATCGTTTCGCTAGTGGGTGACGCCATAGCAACCATCGGGGCGAAGATTTCCCGCAACTCCACCTCGGTACCGTCAAACTGGCCGAAGATTTCCAGCAGAATGTCAGGCGATCCGCCCGGCTTATTGGCACGTGGACCTAAATAGACCTGGGAGCCTAACCGCCGTGGCGCCGCTTCGGGGGCACTGACCACCGTAGCAATCTGCTCATCGGACGCCTCAGTCGACCACTGATCGAACACTACGATCTGATCCACCTGGAACGTATCCAGTGTGAACGCGGCATTGATCCAGAAATTTCCGCCAGCGAAACCGCGGCAGGCCCAAAACAGGTAGGTCGGGATAAATCGAGCCGCTCGCCGTCAATATCGAACCGTCCGCCGTCACGATTTCGGTGGATACAAGCTTGCCGCTGCCCACGCCGTGGGCCCGCATCTCGCAGCCTATACCGCCGCCGAGCAGAAAACCCCCGGCGCCGACTGCAGGTTTTCCGATTTAGATGGCACGCAGAAGTTTTGCCTCGGCTGTCGATCATGCATTGCCCAGAATCGCCGTCTCCGACGCGACCATAGCCTAGGAGAACCCGCTATAAAGCGCCATACGTAACCTTGCGGCCGAGCGTTGAAGTTTGCACGATCCGATTCACCCTCTATCCAGCCGCTACCTTATTTCACATTACCGGTAACTACTCTGGAATTCAGATCCTGCGGCACCCGATTGTTATCGGCATACAAAGCTTCCAATTGAGCGAGCTGAGCGGCAGAGACGGTAAGCGGCTGCGCCAGCACATACCAGCCCACACCCTCGCTACAGGGCGGAGTCGTCAACGAGCCGGCATAGGTATAAAAATGCTTGGTATCCCTAGGCAGCAGAGAGCGCGGATTCAAGCTGATGCCTGTATCTGGGTTATGGGTTTTGGCGCTATGAGGAGTATTATCCAGAATAATCTGCAAAGCCGAATTCGTTGCGCCTTCCTCCAGCAGCACACCCAAAACCGCGATCCGGCCGTCGTCACGGATGTGGACGAAGTGCAGTTCGCCGGCAAAGGTCTGCGATCCGATCACGTGTTCGCTGGGGGCATGGAAGTGAAATTGGGTTAGCGGATAAACGTCCTTGCCAATGGATAATGTACCCTTGTAATGCTCAGAGGAATTCACCTGCACAGCATGTCCACTGTTGTAAAAATCCGGCGTATCCGTACGGTAATTAACGCTCAGCAGGTTGAGAGAATTCGACCTGGCCTGGTCGGCCAGATTCACCGGTGACTGCGCGACACCAATACTGCATGTGGCATGTGGAAACATTAGTGGCGGCAAGGTCTGGCGCGTGTCCTCCAGTGCACCCCAAGAGGCTTGATTACTGTAATCCCAGTGGGGCTCATCGCCATCGGCGAGCACAGGCGCAGCCAAAACTCCGATTGAAGCCAACCCGCAGGCGCTGACCACAGCGATGCACAACACAGATTTGATTTTCATACGTGCTCCTAGTTGTTATTCAACGAAAAACTGGTGGATCAGCAAGTATGTTCGCGACAGTACTCGGCCATGCCAGGCTTTTTTGGGGCCGGACTGGGAGTCGGGCTCGTAGCCGTTGCCGTAGATTTCCCGTTGGCAGCATCGCTGGGCTGCGTCTGAGTTGAATCCGAGGAAATAGCTTCAGCGACGGCCAGACCGCCAGTCACAATGAGTAAACCAGATACAAGAATTATAGATTTAAAGAACATTTCGCTCTCCCGCAATATAATTAGCATGAGTAAATTATACAGGGGCGGCAAACACCGCGCCTGACCATCTAAGCCTACCGAGCCGGCGGTGTCAAATAGTATCACTAAGGACACACTATACCTTCCGCCGCAACTCTCCAGAATGCGCCTTCTGTGGGCCCATCGCCAGGGCTGTTCAATGCTAAATACCTTTATAGGCCAAGAGCCGGTGGAGGCTGATGGCATTGTAGTAAAAAGCTTAGCGGACGTTGTCTTGTCCATTGTGCCGCAAGAGGCTCAAGGCGAAGTGGCGCAGTCGGGCGAAGTCCCCTGGGTTTTTCCGGATACGACTTGAGTTCTCGCCGAGGGGGACGTCGAGCACGTGGTAAAGGCGGTTTTCGATGCTCCAATGGCTGCGGGTGCAGTAGGGATTGAACACTTCGGTCTGGCGCTGCACCTCGATCACGGTCTGGAAGTGGCTATGCCAAAATTCGGCACCCCTGCGCGGCGGGAGCGGCCAAAGGCGCACGGTGCGCAGTTCGATGCGGTTGCGCCAGCCCAGGGTCGACGGTGTGTAGCACTGTTCGGAGTGGGGTCGGCTCTGACACACCCCCGCACCTCTACCAGCAGCTTAGGATGATTGCCTTTGAGCGGCACCAGGAGGCCGTTGCTGGTGGCGAGCGTGGTTTCAACCGTTCTTTTAAAGGTGGAGTGCGTCGAGCATATAAAGCCGCCCGCTGCGTCCCAAAGTTTTGAGGAGGCGCTGAGCTGCCTGGATCTCATGACCCTTACCGGCGCCCTCGATCAAGATCTGGCCCAGCAAGATCCCTCTTCGGTGGCGAAGGCTCTGAGCACCTAGACGGCTTCGCGGTCGTCGAAACGGTCCGAGCTACCGCGCAAGGTTTTGCCGTCGAGCGCGATCGCCGCCGCCCCTTCGGCCAAACTCGCGGCATGGGCGCGAAAATGCGGCGCCATTGCTTGCGGGTCCAAGCCCTGCAAGGCATAGGGATCGAACTGTAAGCCGGCGGGCTTCGCTATTGGCAACCGAAGGCCGCGTTCAAAGCCGCCTGATGCGTACACAGAAATTGATGAATGCGCCGGTAGAAGACCGCGCCGCTCATGATCGCCAATATGCCCAAAGCAGCAGATGCGGCAGGTCGAGCAGCCTCCCCTGGGCACGACAATGATCAGGGACGGCCAGCAGACTTTATTTCTGGGCTGGCAACGGGAACCTCTTTGACAATGTCAACTTCTTACATAAATTGCTCAGCATTGAACAGCCCTGGGCCCATCGCAGCCTGCCTAAGATCGGCGAATCCCGTTGACCGACCAAGATCCAGCCGTCCGGCCCTATTCGGCTCCGGCGTTTACTTGCGCATTGTCAAGACCGGATATCTCGGTTACTTAAACTTCTAAGTCTCGGTGTTAAATTGATAGCGGGAAGACGCTCCTCGATAACGGGTTTCTGTAAATCGCCGAGATTCGGTTGCGTCAAGTCTGCTTCGCACATTAAAGCGCCCGATTGGTGCGCCGCTTGAGTCCGTCAAATCGAACTGACAACGGGCGACATCGGCGATGAATTTCGAAACAGCTCCCGGCTTTTAAGCTTCCGCCCTTCCAGATAGTGGGCGATAACGCGCCGCATCAGACGCTTGGCTTCGACACGGGTTTGAGGGGAATCGAAATGCTGATCACGCAACGCCAGCAGGGTGGCACCGTGCAGGACGTCGGGCTCGGCAGTGCCGGCAAGAATGGGCCCGACTTCGATCCGGTAGGTATAAAGGCGGTCGGGCTGGATGGCTAGTCCGCTATCGGCCTCCGCCGCGAGCTGCAGGCCGTAGCCGATGTCCTCCAGCAAGGACAGCTCGAAGCGGCGCAGCGCGGTTTCCGCGTCCTCGCCCGCGGCCAATGCCTCCAGGCCGTTGCGATAGGCTTCGAACAGCTGCGGATGCGGATCGTGCGAGGGCAGCAATTTCATCAGCAGTTCGTTCAGGTAGATGCCGCAGAACAGGGCTGTATGCTGCAGCCGGATGCCGGCCCCGCCGGCTTCGGCATGAGTCAGGCTGGAGAGTTCGCCGCGGCCGCACCAGGACGCCAGAAGCGGTAGGAAAGGCTGCAGTATGGGCGCTAGCCCCTGTTTGCCGCGGCGGGCGCCTTTAGCGATCAAGGCCAGACGGCCGTGACTGAGGGTGAACAGTTCGAGGAGGAGGCTGGTTTCGCGGTAATTCCACCGGTGCAGAAGATAAGCGCTATCGAGCAGGACGCGGCTCGGGTCGGCGCGCTGTGGGACCGCGCCCGGCATCAGCCGGCCAGTGCGGCGCCGCGGGATGCGCGTCCGCCACAGCGGCTATGCATCCGGGTCAGGCTCGAGGCTCGATCACTCGGCATAACCCAGGCCTTGCAGTGCCCGTTCGTTGTCCGACCAGCCGCGCTTGACCTTGGTCCAGAGTTCCAGATAAACGCGCCGTTCCAGCATGCGCTCCAGATCCTTGCGCGCCGCCTCACCCACCCGTTTCAGGACCTCGCCGCCCTTGCCGATGACGATAGCTTTCTGGCCTTCACGCTCTACCCAGATGACGGCGTGGATGCGGACCAGGGTCGGCGACTCCTTGTACTGCTCGATCTGGACCGTGAGCGCATGCGGCACTTCCTGCGCGAGCCGGTTGAACAGCTTCTCGCGGATGATCTCCGCCACGAAGAAGCGCTCCGGCCGGTCGGAAATCTGGTCTTCCGGATAGATCGGCTCGCCCTCGGGCAAGAGGGCCAGGATGCGCTCCTCCAACGCGGCCAAGTTGACGCCCTTGAGCGCCGAGATCGGCACGATGTCGGAAAACATACCTGTGGCGTCGGCCTCGGCGACGAACGGCAGCAGGACATCCTTGTCGTCGAGGCGGTCGACCTTGTTGATGGCGAGGATGACGGGAAGCTTGGCCTCCTTGATCCGAGCCATGACCAGTTCGTCGTCCGGCAGCCAGCCGGCCCGATCCACCAGCCAGACGATGACGTCGACCCCTAGCAGGGAGGAAATCGCGGTGCGGTTGAGATAACGGTTCATCGCCCGCTGCCCGCCGCCGTGGATGCCGGGCGTATCGACGTAAATGGCCTGGCCGCGCTCGTCGGTCTTGATCCCGAGAATTCGGTGGCGGGTGGTCTGCGGTCGGCGCGAGACGATGCTGAGCTTTTGGCCCAGCAGATGGTTGAGCAGGGTCGACTTGCCGACATTGGGGCGGCCTACCAGAGCCACGTAGCCAGATTTCAAATTTGGATCCTCGATTGTTCCGAAAGGCGGTTGAGCATGCTTTCCGCCGCCTGTTGTTCGGCCTTCTTGCGGGAACTGCCCTCGCCGAGGCAGGGCTCGACCGCCAGCTGAATCTCGCAGCGCACCCGGAAATGCTGGTCGTGCGGCAGCCCGGCCTGGGCAATCAAAGTGTAGACCGGCAACGGCAGCCCACGCCCCTGCATCAGCTCCTGCAAGCGCGTTTTCGGGTCCTTTTTCCAATCGTCCAGCGACAAAGCGGACAGCGGCCCGTCGAAGAGCTTCAGGATCAGCGCCCGGCTGGCATCGATACCCTGGTCCCGTAGCACTGCGCCGAGGATAGCCTCCAGCGCGTCGGACAGAATCGAGTCGCGCCGGTAGCCTCCGCTCTTGAGTTCGCCCGAGCCTAGAATCAGATATTCGCCCAAGTCCAACTCCCGCGCGATCTTCGCCAGGGCGGCTTCATTCACCAAGGTCGCCCTGAGCCGGCTCAGCACGCCTTCGTCCGCCGAAGGAAACCGCTGATAGAGATACTCGGCGACCACGAACCCGAGCACCGAATCGCCCAGGAATTCCAGACGCTCGTTGTTCACGCCTTCGGCGCTGCGGTGGGTCAGCGCGTGCTTGAGCAGGTTCGGCTCCCGAAAAGGGATGCCTAGCTTACGCGCTAAGTGATCGTGGCTGCGGATCAACGCCGTTCGACCTTGATCTGGTCGTCGAAATGGATCAGCGCGTCGACGTTACCCATGATGGGCTTCACTACTTCGTAGGCGACCTGGACCCGCAGGACGCCGTCGCCGCGGGTGATTATCACGTCTTTCGTGGTAACGGTATTCACCATATTGATGTCCCAGCGCTTCTCCAGCGTCTTGAGAATGTCTTCGCGGCTTTTTTCCAGAAGTTCCTGGTCGGACTTCAGCGATTCCAGCGAGCTGCGGACCTTGTAGTGATTAAGATAAACCGGCCCGATGCGGAACAGCAGCAGCAGGAAGAAACCCGCTACCCCCATCACCAGGACGAAACTGATGAAAGTCAGGCCGCGCTGGTCCCTAGGCATGCCGCACATGTTTTAACCGCCCGAATTCAGCACGGTACCGAGGCGCGAGAAACCGATACCGCCGTTCTCGAAGTCCCAGCTCATCCAGATAAAGAAGGCCTTGCCGACCAGGTTGGCTTCCGGCACCACGCCCCAATAGCGGCTGTCGTTGCTGTTGTCGCGGTTGTCGCCCATCACGAAATAACTGCCTTCCGGTACGGTGAATTCGCCCTGCACCGTGGGCTGGCCGTGGCGGATCAGGATATCGTGCTTGACGCCTTCCAGGTCTTCCGATTTCAGCTCCGCCCCGCTCATGCTGGCGCCCTGCCCCACCCCTTCGTAGGCGCCGAGCGAAGTCTGGGCGATGGGCTTGCCGTTGACGTAGAGCTGCTTGTTGTAATAGCCGATCTTGTCGCCTGGCAAACCGATCACACGCTTGATGTAATCGACGGTAGGATCCTTCGGAAACCGGAACACCACGATGTCGCCCCGCGCAGGTTCGCCCATCTCGACGATCTTGGTATTCAGCACCGGCAAGCGGACGCCATAGGTGAATTTATTGACCAGGATGAAATCTCCGATCAAAAGCGTCGGCATCATGGAGCCCGAGGGAATGCGGAACGGCTCCACCAGGAACGAGCGCAGCAGCATGACGATAAGCACGATCGGGAAAAACGACCGGGCATATTCCACCAGCAGCGGTTCCTTGTGCACGGCGCCGGCAGGCAAGGGATTCCGGCGCAACCACAGCACATAAGCGCCCCAGATGATCCCGGTAACGAAAGTAGCGGTAACCAGAAAGAAAGAAAAATCGTAATCCATGGGATACAACCGTTATCAGGAATCCTTGTTGACGCGCAGTACGGCGAGAAACGCCTCCTGGGGAATGTCGATTTTGCCCACCTGCTTCATCCGCTTCTTGCCGGCTTTCTGCTTTTCCAGAAGTTTGCGCTTGCGCGAAATATCGCCGCCATAACACTTGGCCAGCACGTTCTTGCGCATGGCTTTGACCGAAGATCGCGCAATGATCTTGGAACCGATGGCCGCCTGGATCGCCACTTCGAACATCTGCCGCGGGATGAGATCCTTCATCTTTTCGACCAGATCGCGGCCCCGGTTCATGCTGATGTCGCGGTGCGCGATCAGCGACAGGGCATCCACTTTTTCGCCGTTGATCAGGATGTCTAGCTTGACCAAGGGCGCAGCCTGGAAGCGCAGGAATTGGTAATCGAAGGAAGCGAAGCCGCGGCTGCAGGATTTGAGGCGGTCGAAGAAATCGAGCACGACTTCGCTCAAAGGCAGCTCGAAACTCAAGGCCACCTGCCCGCCCATATATTGCAGCTTCTTCTGCACCCCGCGCTTTTCGATGCATAGGGTAATCACCGCCCCCAGATAATCCTGAGGCACGAGGATATTGGCCTCGATGATCGGCTCGCGGATCTCGGCGATTTCATTCGGCGGCGGCAGATCGGCAGGATTGTCAATCGGCACCACCGTACCGTCGGATTTGGCCACTTCGTAGACTACGGTCGGCGCCGTGGTGATCAGGTCCAGGTCGTACTCGCGTTCGAGCCGCTCCTGGATGATCTCCATGTGCAGCATGCCCAAGAAACCGCAGCGGAAGCCGAAGCCCAAGGCCTGGGATACTTCCGGCTCGAAATGCAGCGCCGCATCGTTAAGGCGCAGCTTGTTGAGCGCTTCCCGAAGATTCTCGTAGTCCTCGGACTCGACCGGGTATAGACCCGCGAACACCCGAGGCTGCACTTTCTGGAAACCGGGCAAGGGCACTGTGGTCGGGTGGTCCGTCGAGGTAATCGTGTCGCCCACCGGGGCTCCGAAGATTTCCTTGATTCCGGCCACGACGAAGCCTACTTCGCCGGAGTTCAGCACGGTCTTGTCCAAGGGCTTAGGCGTGAACACGCCCAGCTTCTCGACCAGATGGCTCTTGCCGGTCGACATGATCGTGATCTTTTGCTTACGCGAAATCGAGCCGTTGACCACCCGGACCAGCGACACCACGCCGAGATAGTTGTCGAACCAGGAATCGATGATCAGAGCCTGCAGCGGCCCCTCGCCTTCGCCCTTGGGCGGCGGAATCTTCTTGACCAGCTCTTCGAGCAAAGCATCGACGCCAAATCCGGTCTTGGCGCTGATCTCCACCGCATCTTCCGCTGGGATGCCGATGATTTCCTCGATCTCGGTCTTCACGCGCGCCGGCTCGGCCGAAGGCAGGTCGATCTTGTTCAGCACCGGCAGAACTTCCAGCCCCTGCTCGATGGCTGTGTAGCAGTTGGCCACGCTCTGGGCTTCCACGCCCTGGGCCGCATCGACTACCAGCAAAGCGCCTTCGCAGGCCGCCAGCGAGCGGGACACTTCGTAGGAGAAATCCACATGCCCCGGCGTGTCGATGAAGTTCAACTGGTAAGTACGGCCGTCCCCGGCCTTGTAGTCCAAGGTGACGCTTTGAGCCTTGATGGTGATGCCGCGTTCGCGCTCGATATCCATGGAATCGAGCACCTGTTCGGCCATTTCGCGGGAGCTTAAGCCCCCGCAGGTCTGGATAAAGCGGTCTGCCAGCGTCGATTTCCCATGGTCGATATGCGCGATGATGGAAAAATTGCGTATGTGGGTTAAGTCGGTCACTGCTTTTCGTCTTTCAATTTCATCGCCAGGAAGAGCGAGCCGTCGCGCCTTTGCACCAGAATCGCCAGGGATTTCCCTGCCGGCAGGCTCTTCTCCATTTCCACCAGTTGTTTCACGCTGTTGATTTCCTTGTCTTGAATCCTGAGGATGACATCGCCGCGCCGGAGGCCTGCATCGTAGGCGGCACCGGGATTGACGCTGTAGACCAGCACGCCACCGCGCGGCAACTCGAGCTGCTCGCGCAGTTCGGGAGTGAGGTCGGCGACGCCGGCATTGAAGCGCTTCAGCGGCACGGTATCCGGCTCCGCGGCGCCAATGGCCGGTTCCTCATCGTCCGGAAGCGAACCGATCTTGAGGCTCAGCTCCTTGGTCGCGCCGTTGCGCAATAACTTGATTTTGGCGGCCTCGCCGACCTTGGTCATGCCGACCATAGGCGGCAGCGCCGCGGAAGTATCCACAGCCTGGCCGTTGAATTCCAGCACGATGTCGCCGATCTGGATACCAGCCGCTTCGGCGGGACTCTTGGGCAGCACCTTGGACACCAGGGCGCCCTGCGGCTTCTTCATACCGAAGGACTCTGCCAACTCGCGCGTCACATCCTGGATCTGTACGCCGAGCCAGCCGCGCGAGACATGCCCGCTGGCCTTGATCTGGTCGACGACCTGGGTGGCGACTTCGATGGGTATCGCGAAGGATAGCCCCATGAATCCGCCTGTGCGGCTGTAAATTTGCGAATTGACCCCGACCACTTCGCCATTCAGATTGAACAACGGTCCGCCGGAGTTACCGGGATTGATGGCCACGTCGGTCTGAATGAACGGCACGTAGTTGTCGCTGGGCAGGCTACGCCCCTTGGCGCTGACGATGCCGGCGGTAGCCGAGTGCTCGAAGCCGAAGGGCGAACCGATGGCAAGCACCCATTCGCCGACCTTGAGCTTTTCGGACGAGCCCAGCTTGACCGTCGGCAATTGAGTGGCCTCGATTTTCAGCAAGGCAACGTCGCTACGTTTGTCGGAGCCGACGATTTTGGCGACCAGTTCCCGTCGGTCCTGCAGGCGCACGACGATTTCGTCGGCGCCCTTGACCACGTGCTGATTGGTGATGATGTAGCCGTCCGCCGACATGATGAAACCCGAGCCCAAAGACTTCGACTCACTGGGCTGGCCGTCGCCGCCGCCGCCCTCGCCGAAGTAATGCCGGAACAAGTCGTCGAACGGCGTGCCTTCCGGGATTTCCATGCCTTCGGGCAATTGCTGTTCGTTGGCCGCCACTTTCTGTGTGGTGCTGATGTTCACGACAGCTGCATTGTTCTGTTCGACCAGCACGGTGAAATCGGGCAGTTGGGCTCGAACAGTCGGGGATGCGGCCAAAACCAGGGCCGCCCAAATCACTCCGGCGAAACGGTATCTTCTAAACATGGGAACTCCTGAGTGCGTAGGTGGCGGCCGACCATGCGTCCAGACGGGGCTGGAACGCCGTTAGCGCGATAGGCGGCGAACGAAAACCGGGCGTGGATTTTGCCGGTGGAGACCGGGGTAATATTTGAGCGCTGCGAACGCCAATCCTAGGCCGAGCAGACCTCCGGTGATCGAACCTGCATCGGCCGAAGCAAACAAGCCTTGATCGGCGAGCAACTTGCCCAGCGAGGCGCCGCCGAATAGCGCAAACAAAGGCAGCAGATACATGCGGAAAGAACCGGCGACCAAGGCGCCATCCTCCACACCGATGACCACCCGGTCGCCCGGCGCTACGGAGCCATCGGCCTCGACCCGGAGGCGCACCGGCTTGTCTCCCATCATGCGGGCGACCAGCGACGTACTGCAGCCCTGGGCACAGCTGCCGCAGGCCGATTTCTGGAGCTTCTCGACCCAGATCGATCGCCCCTCGATCCCGGTGACTATCGCCTCTTCCTCAATCATTCACTTCACGGTTTGCGTTGGATTTCTGGTAGCGGATGCCATTGGCGATCATCTGAACGGTCTTGGAAGGAACATCTCCCATCACCGTCACGACGAAACCGTCGATTTTACGGGTATACGCGTTTACCGCCCCGATTTTTTTCAGCTTTTCCAAAAAAGGCTCATCCTTGAGTTCATCGACGTAGATTGAAACAGAAGAGAGTCCGTCACTCAACAAGATATGCTCAATAGGGTGCTGCAAAGGAGGATGCTGCATACGGCTATAGGCACTGATGCGGAAGCCCATGGGTACATCCTCCAGGCTCCAGCGCATCGACTCTAGCGGCAACAGCTCCCGTTTCGAGGGCTGTTCGGGGTACACCTCGGCGCTCTGTGCCGGCGTGCCAGCGTCTCCCGCGCGCACCTCCAGCGACGTGAACACCATCTGCTCTACCGGTTTGTCGCTGCCGTCGAGCAACTCGAAACGCAAGGGCAGATGCGACTCCAAGTCGATCCAAATCTTGCGTCCATAGCGGTAGTCGTCGATCGGTACGATATCGATGCTCTGGGCGAGCCGTTGAGCCACATGCTCCTGGGATCCAACCAAGAACGCATAATAGTCACAAAGCCCTTCGAAGGACTCGGGAAGATCTACCAGAAACGAATGGCCTACCGGAATGCGTTCGGTCAGTACCGATTTCGTCTCTGGGAAAATGAACCGTACCTGATCGCCGTCGCGGTCAATCTCACGCATGGGGCTATTCAGCGATACCAGACGCTCGTGCTCAACGCCGCCAGATGCGGCATGCACGAACTCCATGCTGTTGACCTTGCTGTCTTTCAGATAAGCGACTAAACCCCGGTAATTGAGCCGAACCATGGCTCCGCGCATATCCGCCAGCCAGGTCACGCCTGCTTTGCCGCCCAGCGCCTGGGGCGCGTCCTCCGCCTGCGGCAAAGGCGGATATCCAAAAGCAACGACGCCCCCTAAGACCGCCGCTATGACCCGAATTCTGGACATCGTCGGATTCGAGCCCCGTTATTGTTCATAACTGACCAGCCGCATATACGGCATCAGTGTGCCTCCGCCCGACAGATGGGAAGCACCGCTGTGCGCCAGCAAATAAGCCTGCATTTCGGGATCGACATGCGCCTCCGCCAGCACTGCGCCCGCAGACCCGGCGAGCGCACCGTCGAATGCCGCAATACCGCCCAGTCCGCGCCATACGAAAACCGCCATCGCCGCGAGCGACGCCGCCAGGGCTCCTGTCACGATATGCCGGCGAAACGTTTCGGACGACTTGGACATCACCGGAGCCAAAACCGTCGGTTCGGCAGCCAGCCGCTGCGCCACCCGCTCAGCCAGATCGCGGCTCCGCGGGGAGCGCCCCGTCCGCAACACTTCTCCGATGAGAAAATACCGGTCCACAGTACTCCGGACATCGTCCCGCTGCTCGATCACGCGGAAGTAGTCCTGCGCTTCGGATAAGCCCATCTCGTTATCCACGAATGCCGATGCCTTTTGCGCCATATGCTCGTCCAACATCATTCCGCTCCTGATCCTCTGTCACTATCAATCGAGTAATGGCCTCAGCCTTTTATCGATGGCTTCCCGGGCTCTGAAGATGCGGCTGCGCACGGTGCCCACCGGGCAACTCATGACCTCCGCGATTTCGTCGTAGCTCAAGCCGTCCAACTCCCTCAGGGTTATAGCCAGCTTAAGCTCCTCCGGCAAATCGTTCAGGGCCAGCTGTATCGTTTCCGCCAGTTCGTCGCTCAACACGGTAGCTTCGGGCGTATCGATATCTCTTAGACGCTGCCCATTCTCGAATTGTTCCGCAGATTCGGCATCGATCTCGTCTTCGGCAGGCCTACGAGCCCGCGTGACCAGATAGTTCTTGGCGGTATTGATAGCGATCCGGTATAGCCAAGTATAGAACTGGGCGTCGCCACGAAACCCCGGCAATGCGCGGTAGGCCTTAATGAAAGCCTCCTGAGCCACATCCAGCGACTCGTCCGGATCCTTGAGATAGCGGGAAATGAGCTGGGTAATCTTGTGCTGGTACTTTCTGACGAGTAAATCGAAGGCTTTCTTATCGCCGCGTTGCACCCGCCTGACGAGTTCCGCGTCCAGTTGTTCACTCATCTCCATTCCAGCCAGGGTTCGCCTTAGACATTACACCATTTCCTTCCGGGAAATCCCTGGATCGCAGATATTTACGTATCCAGATACTGCAACGGATAGGCGGAAGCAGAGCTTTGATTATCTTACGTTTGCAAGTCTGCTTCAACGCAATACGGATTTACTGTAACATCGCCTTAACAAAGAACCGCCCATGGATAAGGAAAACACTTACGACGCACTCATCATCGGCAGCGGCGCCTCCGGCCTAAGCTTGGCATTGCGCCTCGCCGACCACGCTCGAGTGGCGGTATTGTCGAAAGTCGCCTTGAACGAAGGCAGCACGCTGTATGCCCAGGGCGGCATTTCCGCGGTACTCGACGCGCAGGACTCCCTCGAGTCCCACATCGAAGACACCCTAGTCTCGGGGGCCGGCCTGTGCAATCCGGACACCGTGCGCCTGGTGGTATCGCAGGCTAAGGACTGCATAGACTGGTTGCTCGAACGCGGCGTCGCGTTCACGGAGGTCGAAAACGGCGACCATGCCCACCAATTGCACCTGACGCGCGAAGGCGGGCATACGCACCGCCGAGTGGTGCATGCGGCCGACGCCACCGGGCGAGCGGTGGAATCCTCGCTAGAAAAGAGCGCCCGTGCCCATCCGAACATCGCCCTGTTCGAATACCACAATGTGATCGACCTGATCACCTCGCGCAAGCTCGGACTCGGCGGCCCTCAGCGAGTGCTGGGCGCCTATGTGCTGGACGCGAAGCGTCAGCAGATACACGCGTTCCGCGCACGGGTCATCGCCCTGGCTACCGGCGGCGCCAGCAAGGTCTACCTCTACACCAGCAACCCCGACGTCTCCACTGGCGACGGCATCGCGTTGGCCTGGCGGGCCGGTGCACGGGTCGCTAACATGGAATTCATCCAGTTCCATCCCACTTGCCTATATCACCCTCACGCCCGCTCCTTTCTCATTTCGGAAGCGGTTCGCGGCGAAGGCGGCAGACTCTTGCTCCCCGACGGCAGCCCATTCATGCACCGTTTCGACCCGCGCGGCGAATTAGCTCCCCGCGACGTCGTCGCTCGTGCCATCGATCATGAAATGAAGCGGCTGGGTGCGGACTGTGTGTACCTGGACATCAGCCACCGGCCTGCCGATTTCGTCCGCAGCCATTTCCCGACCATACATGCGCGCTGCCTGGAATTAGGCATCGACATGACCCGTACACCTATCCCGGTAGTGCCTGCAGCGCACTACACCTGCGGCGGGGTGCTGACAGACCATGCCGCCCGCACCGATATCGAAGGCCTATATGCCGTAGGCGAAGTGGCCTGCACGGGGCTGCACGGCGCCAATCGGATGGCCAGCAATTCCCTGCTGGAGTGCCTGGTTTTCGCCAAGCAGGCGAGCCAGGACATCCTGGACCGGCTCGCGGAGATCCCGCCTTGCCCTGCGTTGCCGGAATGGGACGAATCGAAAGTCACGGATTCCGACGAAGAGGTCGTCGTGTCCCATAACTGGGACGAAATCCGGCGCTTCATGTGGGACTACGTGGGTATCGTGCGCACCGACAAACGGCTGCAGCGCGCACTGCACCGAGCGGAACTGCTGAAACAGGAAATCGCCGACTATTACGGCAATTTCCGGGTCACCAGCGATCTGCTGGAATTGCGCAATCTGGTCATCGTCGCCGAGCTGATTATCCGCTCGGCCCTGCTGCGCAAGGAAAGCCGCGGACTGCATTTCACTCTGGACTACCCTGGGCACGACGACAGCCGGCCGCCGGAAAATACCGTCCTCACGCCCTGAGCTGAGCTCAGCCGCCTCTGCCGTATACGCGAATCTGATGAGCTAGGCGCTCGATGTGCCCGCCGCTCAGCTGCTCCCAGTCGAAGCGCCAATTCCAGTTGTCGCCTACCGTACCCGGAGTATTCATGCGGTGCCCGGAGCCCAAGCCCAGCACGTCCTGCATCGGGATGATGGCCAGCCGGGCGACTGACGCCATCGCGGTGCGGACTAGCGCTTCCGGCATCGTCAGACCGGGCCGGCCCAGGTAATCGTAGACATAGCCTTGCTGCTCGGCGGACAGACTCTCGAACCAGGACAATGTCGTGTCGTTGTCGTGGGTACCGGTGTAGACGACGCTGTCGGCGGCATGATTATGGGGCAAATAGGGATTGGCCGGCCCGCCGTCGAAAGCGAATTGGAGTATCCGCATGCCGGGGATGCGAAAGCGCCGGCGTAGTCCGTCCACTTCGGCTGTGATGATACCTAGATCCTCGGCGACCAAAGGCAGCGTCTCGCCGAAGGTTTCCTCGCAACAGGCCAACAAAGCCGCGCCAGGAGCCTTGACCCAACGCCCTTCGATCGCGGTTTCGGAATGGGCGGGAATTTCCCAGTAGGCCTCGAACCCGCGGAAGTGATCGATGCGAACCAAGTCGTACAACTTGAGCTGGGTACGCAACCGGTCCAGCCACCAGGAAAAACCGGAACGCGCCATATTTTCCCAGTTGTAGTGCGGGTTTCCCCAACGTTGCCCGGTTGCCGAGAAGTAATCCGGCGGTACGCCCGCGACGACGCTCGGCTGACCGTCGTCGCCCAGTTGGAAGTTATCCCGCCCGGACCAGACTTCGGCGCTGTCGGACGCGACGAAGATCGGCATGTCGCCGAACAACAGCACGCCTTTGCTCCCGGCATACTCCCGCAAGCCGTGCCACTGTTCGAAAAACACGAATTGCTCGAACCGGATCCGCGCGATGGTATCGGCATACAGAGTATTGGCGGTGGCCAGAGCGTCTGGCTTACGGTCTCGTAGGGCGCTAGGCCAAGCCTGCCACGGCAATCCATTGTGGATCTCCTTGAGCGCGGCATATAGCGCATAATCGCCCAGCCACCCGTCGTTGGCGCTGACAAAATCGCCGAATGCCGTGCACAGCGCATCCGCCGGCGTGCGCAGGCGAAAAGCATCGAATGCCTGCTGCAATGCCGCCCGCCGCTCGGTTTTCGAGTCGCCAGGGCGAGCAAGCGCATCCGCCTCCAACAGCCCCCGCTCGACCAGCCAGTCCAACCCGATCAGCAGGGGATTTCCGGCATGCACCGAGGTACATTGATAGGGAGATCCATCCTCATGGGTCGGATTGATCGGCAGCGTCTGCCATACGCTGACGCCGGCGGCCGCGAGAAAATCTACGAAACGGAGGGCATCCGCCCCCAGATCCCCGTTTCCCGAACCGCCGGGCAAGGAACTGATGTGGAGCAGAATGCCCGCGCGGCGCCGATCGAAAATACCGTGAGAATCCATGAAGCTAACTACCGAAAACGACGGTGAAGACGACAGTGCGGCCCGCAGATCCGGCCGCCGAACCGGAGGACGCGGCTTCCGGCGAAATGTCGGGGTTTCAGCGGTGGAAATGCAGCCTCTGCCCGAGGCAATCAGGCGTCACCAGCACGATACCGTCCGGGCTGACATAAAAGCGCTTGCGGTCTTCCTCGAGATTTTCGCCGATGACACTGTTCGGCGGAATGCTGCAGCCTTTGTCGATCACCGCCCGGCTGATGCGGCAATGGCGGCCGATGTTCACGTCGGGCAGGATCACCGAGTCGTGCACGCGCGAGAAGGAATTCACGCGCACGTTAGAAAACAGCAGCGAATGGCGGACTTCCGCGCCGGAGATGACGCAGCCGCCCGAAACCATGGAATCCACCGCCATGCCGCGCCGGTCGTCGTCGTCGAACACGAACTTGGCCGGCGGCGTTTGGGCCTGATAGGTCCAGATCGGCCATTCCTCGTCGTACAGATTGAGCTCCGGATCGACCCCGATCAGTTCCATGTTGGCGGCCCAATACGAATCCACCGTCCCCACATCGCGCCAGTAGGACTGCACGCCGCTCTGGGCATTGCGGAAACGATAGGCGAACACGCGGTATTTCTGAATGACCTGGGGAATGATATCCATCCCGAAGTCGTGGTTCGAGCCTGGAGTATCGGCATCCTTGATGAGCTGCTCGAACAGGAAAGCCGTGTTGAAAATGTAGATGCCCATCGAGGCTGCCGCATGATCGGGGCGGTTCGGCATAGCCGGAGGGTCGGCAGGCTTCTCGACGAACTTCTGAATGCGCTGCTCGGCATCCATCTGCATCACCCCGAACGCCCTGGCGTCGGCGAGCGGCACCTCCATGCAGCCGATGGTGAGATCGGCCTTTCGTTCCACGTGATAGGCCAGCATCAGGCCGTAGTCCATCTTATATACGTGGTCGCCGGCCAGGATCATGATGTATTCGGGATCGCGCTGGCGAATGATGTCCAAATTTTGGTACACCGCATCCGCCGTGCCTGCGTACCAGCTCTCCTGCAGACGTTGCTGCGCAGGCATGATGTCGACGAACTCGCCGAGTTCGCCACGCAGGAAACCCCAGCCCTGCTGGATATGGCGGATCAGCGAATCCGCATTGTACTGGGTCAGTACACCGACCTGGCGTATCCCGGAATTGACGCAGTTGGACAGCGGAAAGTCGATGAGACGGAACTTGCCTCCGAACGGCACCGCCGGTTTCGCCCGCCATTCAGTCAGTTTCTGCAGCCGGCTGCCGCGCCCGCCCGCAAGAATCAGGGCCAGGGTTTGCCGGGTCAGCCGACTTACGAAACGGGATGATGCGTGCATCGACTCGGGCATGGGGGAACTCCTCTTCCTGATCCTGATTTCGGGCATCCGCGGTGCGAAATCTGGTAACATCCTGCCGCAGACATCGCATATTCCGGCACCAACGTGCCGGCATTGTACTATCAGAATTCTCGCAAAGTGAATCCGAACGATGAGGGATACGGTTTGACGGACAACTCAACCTTGGCCGAACTCCCTCAGGATTTCCGCCGACTTGTGGAAGCGTGCCACCACGACCCTTTCGCCGTGCTGGGCCTGCACGAGAAACACGGCCAGAACATCATCCGAACCTTCCTGCCCCAAGCTGAAGAAGTCCGCATCGGGCCGCAAGGACCCGCGTTCGAGCGCATCGCTGGCACCGGCATCTTCGAATGTAGCGTCGAATCTGACATTGCAGACGCGCACCACCGGCTGTATTGGACCGACAAGATAGGGCAAACGCACAGCTTCATCGATCCCTACACCTTTCCGCCGCAGCTGTCCGATTTCGATCTGTATCTCTTCGGCGAAGGCCGGCATTGGAACATCTACCGCATCCTCGGTGCTCACCCGCATAGCGTCGACGGCATCGACGGCATTCTGTTCGCAACCTGGGCGCCCAACGCCGAGCGCATCAGCGTAGTCGGCGAGTTCAACGGCTGGGACGGCCGCCGCCACCCGATGAGGGTACGGGGAGGCAGCGGGGTCTGGGAGTTGTTCATTCCGGAGCTTCAGCCGGGTCTGCTGTACAAATTTGAGATCCGCAACCGTCCGCAGGGCACTATCCAGATCAAGACCGATCCTTACGGACGCCAGTTCGAGTTACGGCCGAACACCGCCTCCATCATCACGCGAGAAAGCGACTATGCGTGGGATGACGCCGGCTGGCTGGAACAGCGCAAGGACTGGCCCTGGCTGCATAGCCCGATGTCGGTCTACGAGATGCACGCGGGCTCTTGGAAACGCGATCTCGAGGGCGGCTACCTGAACTATCGCGATCTCGCGCATGAACTGGTCGACTACGTCAAATCCGCCGGCTTCACCCACATCGAGCTGATGCCGATAACGGAGCATCCGCTGGATGCCTCCTGGGGCTACCAGACCACCGGCTATTTCGCGCCCACCAGCCGGTTCGGCACCCCCGACGACTTTCGCTATTTCGTCGATCATTGCCACCAAAACGGCATCGGTGTGATCCTAGATTGGGTACCCGCGCATTTTCCGAAAGACGCCCATGGCCTGGCACGCTTCGACGGCACCGCGCTGTACGAACACGAAGATCCGCGGCTGGGCGAGCACCGCGACTGGGGCACGCTGATCTACAACTACGGTCGCAACGAGGTCAAAAATTTCCTGTTGGGCAGCGCACTGTTCTGGCTGGAAGAGTTCCACCTAGACGGCCTGCGCGTCGATGCCGTCGCCTCAATGCTTTATCTCGATTATTCGCGCCAGCCCGGCGATTGGATACCCAACAAGTACGGCGGCAACGAAAACCTGGAGGCCATCGCCTTCCTGCGCGACCTCAACACCGTCGTGCATCAGCAGTTTCCGGGCGTGCTGGTCGTCGCCGAGGAGTCGACGGCCTGGCCGCAGGTCACGCGTCCCACCTGGACCGGCGGCCTGGGCTTCTCCATGAAATGGAACATGGGCTGGATGCACGACACTCTGGTCTATATGAGCAAGGACCCGGTGCACCGGCACTATCACCACGACCAACTCACCTTCGGCCTGCTATACGCCTTTACCGAGAACTTCGTCCTGCCCTTCTCCCACGACGAAGTCGTGCATGGCAAGGGATCGATGCTGGCCAAGATGCCTGGCGACGACTGGCGGCGCTTCGCCAATCTGCGCGCGCTTTACGCCATGATGTTCACCTATCCCGGCAAGAAACTGTTGTTCATGGGCTGCGAATTCGGCCAGAAAGGCGAGTGGAACCACACGGCGGTGCTGGACTGGCCCGCGCTGGACGCACCTTTCCATCGGGGCATGCTGCATCTGGTCCGCGATCTCAATCGCCTCTACCGCGAGATCCCCGCGCTGTACGCCTACGACTTCGAAAACCAGGGCTTCGAGTGGATAGACAGCCACGATGCCGCGCAATCGGTGATCAGCTACATCCGCCGCGACGACGACAGTCATGTGATCGTGGTTGCGAATTTCACCCCGGTACCGCGCCACAATTACCGTATCGGCGTCCCTGAGCCAGTGGAATACCGTGAAATCTTCAACTCCGATGCCGAATGCTATGGCGGCGCCAACATCGGCAACTGGGAGATTTCGACGGAAGCGGTGGCATGGATGGGACGTGCCCAGTCGATCGTACTGACACTGCCCCCCTTGGCGGGCATCGTGCTCGCCCCGATCCGGCCCGCGACCGAAGAAGCGACAACCGGGACGCCGGAAGACGCATGAAAGTTCTGTTCGTCTCCAGCGAGGTCTTCCCTCTGGTGAAGACCGGCGGCCTTGCTGACGTATCCGGCAGCCTGCCCGCCGCCTTGTCGGCCCTTGGGCACGACGTACGCATCCTGATGCCCGCCTACCCCGAAGCCGTCGCCGCTGCGGAAGGCCCACAAGAACTGAGCCTGCGCCAGTCCGGCGGGCAGCTCACTCTGCTTTCGACACGGCTGCCCGGCACCGCGGTTCCGCTCTGGCTGCTGGACGCCCCGGCCTCGTTCGGCCGGTTCGGAAACCCGTATCTAGCCCCCAACGGCGCGCCCTGGCCCGACAACGCCGAACGTTTTGCCCTGCTCGCCCGCGTCGCCGTGGACTTGACCCAGGACCGCCTCGGCCTCGGCTGGAAGCCCGATATCGTTCATTGCAACGACTGGCAAACCGGCCTGATCCCCCCTCTGCTCAGCGACGAGCCCAATCGGCCGGCGGTGGTATTCACCGTCCACAATCTCGCCTACCAGGGGCTGTTTCCCTACGACACCTTCCTGCGCCTGGCGCTGCCGCCGCGGCTATGGCGAATGGAAGCGCTGGAATTCTATGGGCAGATGTCCTTCATCAAAGGTGGATTGGCGTTCTCCGACCGGATCAATACCGTGAGCCCGACCTATGCCGCGGAAATTCAAACGCCGGAATTCGGCTGCGGACTCGAGGGCTTGCTGAAAAGCCGCCGCGCCCACCTCAGCGGCATCCTCAACGGCATCGACGACATCGCGTGGAATCCGGCGGCCGATCCGCATATCGCCGCGACTTACGATGCCGACACGCTGGAGCGGAAACAACTCAACCGAACGGCGCTGCGGCAGCGCTGCGGTCTGCCCGATAACCCCGAATTCGCCGTACTGGGCATGGTCGGGCGGTTGGTCGAGCAAAAAGGCATCGATCTGCTGATCGACATTCTGGACGATTTGCTCCAGCTGCCGATCCAACTGGTGGTTCTCGGCAGCGGCGAAAAGGTTTTCGAGCGCGCATTAAAGCATGCGGCACAGACCCAGCCCGAACGCATCGCCGTCACCATCGGCTACGACGAAGCCCTGGCTCATCTCGTCGAGGCCGGGGCAGACATGTTCCTGATGCCCTCCCGCTTTGAACCCTGCGGACTCAACCAGCTCTACAGCCAGCGCTACGGCACGGTGCCGATCGTGCGCAAGGTGGGCGGACTGGCCGACACCGTAGCAGACGCGTCGCCCGAGCATCTGGCAGCGGGCCTGGCCAGCGGGGTCGTGTTCGAGCAAGCCAAGCCGGCGTTCCTGCTGGAGGCGATCTACCGGGCGCTGGCGCTATACCGGGAACCCGACGCTTGGCGGAGTCTCTGCCGGCACGGCATGGGCAAGGATTTCTCCTGGCGCCGGAGCGCATCCCTGTACGCCGAACTCTACGAACAAGCCCTGGCCGACAAAAGCGGCAGCCGCCCAGCGGCCGAGCCACGTTATACGGACGAGCTCGCCGCCGTATAGCCCGCGCGGATCCGCTCCCGGTTCAGCGCCAGCCACTGCAGCCCGATAATGGGAATCGCCGAGCGGATGCGCCCCTGGTCGAGCAAGGCCAGCGCCTCCTCGAAGGGCACGGCGCTCACCAGGATGTCTTCGTCCTCTTCGACCAAGCCGTGAATTCCGCCGATAGCTGCAGCATCGACGATCCCGCAGTACAGGGCGATGGTTTCCGAGCAGCCTCCCGGAGTGGTGAAGAAATCGAAGACCGGGATCAACTCCTGGATGAAGCTCCCCGCCTCTTCCAGGGTTTCGCGGTGAGCTACGGCCTCGGGGTGTTCGCCGGGCTCAACTGCACCGGCCACGATCTCCAGCATCCAGGGGTCCTCTCCCGATTTGACCGGACCGACCCGGAACTGCTCGATCAACACCACCTTGTCGGCGACAGGATCGTAGGGAATTACCGCTACGCAATTGCTGCGGTGGTAAAGTTCCCTAGTCAGAGGCCCGCTCCAACCACCTCCGTGCAGAGTATGGCGAAGCTCCATCCGCAACAGCGTAAAAAAACCCGCGTGCAGCTCGTCTTCCCGCAATATCTGGAACTTGCGCCCCATTAGTACAGACGCGCCGACGAAGCCGACAAATCCTTCAATGCAGCCCCTAGACTGGTACCCAGTTGCTGGGACAGCCGATCCATCCAAGTCTCCTTGTGCGAATAGTTCACAATTTCCTTGGCGCCGATCACAGTCTCGGCAATCTGGTGCAATTCGCCGGTACCGTCGGCCAACCCCAACTCGATACCCTCAGTGCCGGTCCACAACAAACCTGAGAAAATTTCAGGCTTGTCTTTGAGGCGATCCCCTCGCCCTGCCTTCACCGCAGCGATGAATTGCTGGTGCACGGTATTCAGCAGTGCCTGTACATGCTGCTTCTCCACCGGATTCACCGGCGAAAACGGATCTAGAAGCGCCTTGTGCTCACCCGCCGTCATCACCCGCCGCTCCACGCCTAGTTTCTCCAGGGCGCCGACGAAGCCGAAGCCATTCATGATGACCCCGATCGAACCAATGATGCTAGCCGGATTGACGAAGATCTTGTCCGTAGCAGAGGCGATGTAGTAGCCGCCCGACGCGCAGAGGTCGGAGACCACGGCGTAGACCGGCATCGCTGGATGCTCCTTCTTAATCTTACGAATCTCGTCGTATACGTAGGCCGACTGCACCGGACTCCCGCCGGGCGTATTCAGCCTGATGACGATGCCTTTGACGCCTTTGGCTTCGGCGGCTTCGTGCAAGCCGTCGATGATAGTTTCGGCATCGGTTTCGCCACCTTCGGCGATGGTACCGAATACATCGACCACCGCCGTGTGTTCTTTGCCTGCGCCGGACAAGCGCTCCGGCGCCAACGGCTTGAGCGTCAGCAGGAAGCCCAGCCCGATCACCGCCAACAAAGAAAGCCGGAAAATCAGGCTCCAACGCCGCGCCCTGCGCTGCTCCAGCAAGGACTCCAGCAGCAGCTTCTCCAGAACTTGCCGCTCCCATGTACCGGACTGGGCATTAGTTTCGGCCGTGGCATTGGGACTTCGATTCTCGTTCATCGATCTTGGACCTTGAGAAAACTGGGAAAGACGGAAAATCCCTGGAGCGGCGACGACGGATCAGATGCGGATAGCGGCCAGGAACTCTGCCAGATCGGCCTCCAAAGGGGCTTCGACCCGGACGCTACGACCCGTGCGTGGATGGGTGAACTCCAACGTGGCCGCATGCAGAAACAGCCGCTTCAAACCTTGCTGCCGGAATGTCAGATTGGCCTTGGCTTCACCATAGCGTTCGTCGCCCGCCAAGGGGTGGCCCAAAAACTTGGCATGGACCCGGATCTGGTGGGTTCTGCCAGTGACCGGCTTAGCCTCCACCAGGGTCGCGCCGGGCAGGCTCTCCAAGCGGCGAAATTCGGTGACCGCCTCCTTGCCCTGCGCGGACACCTTTACCATCCGCTCGCCGCTCTGCAGCACATTTTTGAGCAGCGGCGCGTCCACCGACTGGCGCTTGCGCGCCCAGGAACCGGCGAACAAGGCGCAATAGGTCTTATCGACACCGTCTCCGCGGAACTGCTCATGCAATTGCCGCAACATCGAGCGGCGCTTGGCGATAAGCAGGCAACCGGAGGTGTCGCGGTCCAAGCGATGCACCAGTTCGAGAAAACGCGCGCCTTCGCGTACCGCGCGCAGCCCCTCGATCACGCCGAAGCTGAGCCCGCTGCCGCCGTGTACCGCCATGCCGGGAGGCTTGTTGACGACCAGAATATCCTCGTCCTCGTAAAGCATCCGGCTTTCCAGCCGCTCCTTTAACCAAGGCGCCGGCGATTCAGGCTCAGGCGCCACAGCGACCCGGACCGGCGGCACGCGCACCACGTCTCCCGCGTTCAACCGCTGCTGGGCTTTGCTCCGCCCCCCGTTGATACGCACCTGCCCGGTCCGCAAAATGCGGTACACATGGCTCTTGGGCACACCCTTCAAGCGGGAAAATAGAAAATTGTCGACGCGCTGGCCCGCGGTTTCCGCATCAACTTCGATAAGGCGAGCCTGATTTGGCTCTTCCGGCAAGGGTTTCATTGCAAAAATGATATCAGTTTTACCCCTTAAATTGATGCTTTTGCTGAAGATTGCTATAGTCTAGCGGGTGCCTCGGCGGCTGCGCGTTGCTCGACTTGCCGCGCCCACTGCGAAGGCTCCATGAATTGTTGGAAAAGAACCGGCGCATCGCCAAAACGATGACACAAGCAGGCTCCTGATTCGGGCCGCGGTAGTGCCCGCCGGATATCCGATACACCAATCGAAACAGGGTTTGGATGCTCGACCCTTGACGAGCTCAAGACGCGTTTACGTAACATTTACCCGCCTGACTGGCCCAAGGGCCGAGCGGCCTAGCTGTGTTTTCGCACGGCGTGAGTGAATTTAGAGGCTTTTCGAAGCGCCCGCTGCATGCGGATCGACGGCCCACGCTAGTTGCCGAAAGGGGCCAGTCCCAGAGCCCCATCCTTCACACAGGTCATCAGGATTGCCATCATCCGACCGATCACTTCGATACCGCGAACCCGACAGACATTCGCATGACAGAAGCAATAGAACAGAAAGGGATGTTGGAAATATCCTGCGGCACCCCAGGTCCAGGCGGTTCTCCGGCAAGAATGCCCAAGGAATCCATTAATGAAAAGAATGTTGATCAACGCCACGCAACCCGAGGAACTGCGGGTCGCGCTGGTCGATGGACAAAAGCTGTATGACTTCGATATAGAAATCCCTTCGAGGGAACAGAAAAAAGCCAATATCTACAAAGGCCTGATTACCCGCGTCGAGCCCAGCCTCGAAGCGGCGTTCGTCAATTTCGGCGCGGAGCGGCACGGCTTCCTGCCGTTCAAGGAAATTCTGCCGAAATATCTCGGCGAGGAAAGCGTATCCCGGCGCGAAATCAAGGACATCCTCAAAGAAGGCCAGGAAGTCGTCGTCCAAGTCGAGAAAGAAGAGCGCGGCACCAAGGGCGCGGCGCTGACCACTTACATCAGTCTGGCCGGCAGCTATCTCGTGCTGATGCCGGACAACCCCAAGGCCGGCGGCATCTCCCGCCGCATCGAGGGCGACACCCGGTCGGACATGAAGGAGACGCTGAGCCAGCTCCAGATCCCCGACTCCATGGGCGTGATCATCCGCACGGCAGGCGGCGGAAAAACGGTCGAGGAACTGCAGTGGGATCTCAACTATCTGCTGCAATTGTGGGAAGCCATCGACCGCTCCACCCGCGAAAAGCCGGCGCCGTTCCTGATTTTCCAGGAAAGCAACGTGATCATCCGCGCCCTGCGCGACCATCTGCGCGGCGATATCGACGAAATCCTGGTGGACAGCCCGGCGACCTTCAAGCTGGTGCATAGCTTCATGCAGCAGGTCATGCCGCAATTCATCAACAAGGCGCGCCTGTACCAAGACAACGTGCCGCTGTTCAGCCGCTATCAGATCGAGAGCCAGATCGAGACCGCCTATTCCCGTGAAGTGCCTCTGCCCTCCGGCGGCGCCATCGTCATCGACCACACGGAAGCGCTGACCTCCATCGACATCAATTCCGCCCGCTCCACCAAGGGCGGCGACATCGAAGAAACCGCGCTCAACACCAACCTAGAAGCGGCCGACGAGATCGCCCGCCAGCTGCGCCTGCGCGACCTGGGCGGGTTGTTCGTGATCGACTTCATCGACATGATGGCGGCGCGCAATCAGCGTGCGGTCGAAACCCGGCTACGCGAAGCGGTACGGGCAGACCGCGCGCGCATCCAGCTCGGACGCATTTCCCGCTTCGGCCTGATGGAGCTGTCGCGCCAGCGGCTGCGCCCCTCCCTCATCGAAACCGCCTTGCTGACCTGTCCGCGCTGCAAAGGCCAGGGCACGATCCGTGGCGTGGAATCTCTCGCCCTGTCCATCCTCCGCATGCTGGAGGAGGAAACGATGAAGAAGAACACCGACCGCATCGTCGCTCAGTTGCCGGTCGAGTCGGCCACCTATCTGCTGAACGAAAAGCGCGCCGCGCTGCAGCAGATCGAAACCCGGCAAAACGTATCTATCACTATCGTTCCCAACCCTCACCTCGATACCCCGAATTACGAGATCCAGCGGATACGCGCCGGCGGAACCGAAGACGAAGGTCGCAGGAGCAGCTACCAGCTGATCTCGGATAAATCGCCTGAATTTCAGAAACCGGTGCGCAGTCCCGCCCCTGCCGCCGAAACGCCCGCGGTACGGGAATTCATTCCCTCCGCGCCTCAGTCCGCCTCCGGCATGGAACGGCGTCCACCGCCTCAGCACCAGACGGTGCATCAGACCGGCGGCCCCGGCAGCGGATTGATCAAGCGTTTCCTCAATATTTTGACCGGACAGCGCCTCGAGGACCAACCGCCCGCCGAAACCGGACGGCCTCTACCCGCTCCGTTCGTGCAGCCGGTTCAGATCGCCGCCGATGTGGAAGAACGAGCGGTCACGCCGGAAGACGGCGGACGCTCCGGCGGGCAGCGCAGGCGAGAACGCGATAGGGACCGGGACAGCAACCGGCGCAATGACGGCAACCGCCGGAAGCACCCAGGACAACGCGACGAGAGCGCCACCAGACGCCGCAATCCCGAAGTCGAAGCAACGGTCATAGAGCAGCAGCCTCAGGAGACTGCGACGCCGGAAATCGCAAACGCGGCAGGACAAGATAACCGGAACAAATCCCAGGAAGGCCGCAGCAGGCGGAGGGATGGGCGCGGACAGCGCCGCCGCGGCGCAACGCACGCCCCCGAGCTACCTATGGAAGAGGCCGTAGCCGGATCGGTGCCTGAAGAAGTCGCCGGCCGGGAAAATACTCCTCAGCAAATTCCGGAGCCGATCATTCCTTCGGATTCCGGCGAGTCCCCGGATGAAGGCGAAAATCCATCTGCCGAGGCTCTCGAAGGCGGTGCGGAAAACTCCGAAACCAGTCCCCGTTCGTCGCGCTCGCGCCGCGGCGGCACCCGGCGCCGTGGCCGGGGCCGGCGGGATCGCCGCCCGGCAGAACCCGGGGAACAGGAAGCCGGCGAGACATCCGAAACCTCCTGGGACGCCAGCTCGGAGCGCACCGCTGCGGAAACTGGAGCAGAACCGTCCACTGAGCGGAGCGAGCGGACCAGCCAGCGTACCGGGGCTGAATCCGCTCCCCTATCCGAAGCCAGAGAAGCAGCGCCTAGCCCTAGTGCCGAGCCGGAATACTCCGCTCCCGGCTTGCCTCCTCGGTACACGCCCTCCCGCGAGACGTCGAACCAGGAAGATCCCGCACCCGGCTTACCTCCCCTACACCGGGAAACGGATAAGCCGGAGCGGGAAGCCAGGGAAGAGCGCCCCGAAATTCCGGCGGAGCGCATCCCCGGCTCTACGGACTAGGGGTACCGGCCGGGCATGAACGAAAGTCCACGCCCGGCCCCACCGCATCAGCCCACAGTCGAGATACGCTGCGACCAGAGTTCCCGCAGACGCTTCACCGAAACCGGATAGGCGGTTTTCATCTGTTGGGCGAACAGCGATACCCGAAGCTCTTCCAGCGCCCAGCGGAAATCGTCCCGCTCCGGCATGCAGGGGGCTTTCCCCTGCTCCACCGATTGCCAGTAGGGCCGCCAGAATGCCGAAAGCTCGGCCTGCAAGCGGGTATCCCGAACCGGATCCTGGCGGCTTTTGTCCAGTCTATGCTGCACCGCCTTGAGATAACGCGAAAAATGCCGCAAGCGTTCGTACGGCGCCGCCGCCACGAAACCGGCGTGCATCAGGAGATCGAGCTGCTCGGCAACGTCTGGGGCAGCGGAATGGGCGCCCAGTGACTTCAGGAAATTACGGCATTCGGCGTACAGCCCCAGCGTTTGTTCGACCGTCTTCCCCACCTCCCCGGCCTTCGCCACCAAATCACCGCGCCGCTGCTCCAAGCGGGCCTCGAAGTCCTTTCGAGTCCGCAGTTCCGGTCGGTCGTCGAGGAACAACGCAGCCATGACGCGATCCAGCACGTCCTCCCGCAAATCGCGCCCGCTCCGATAGCGCGGATGCGGCGGCAATTGACGGTAAAGCAGCTCCGTCGGCGCGCTGAGCGGCAGATTCTTGCGCAGATATTTGATCTCCTTTGCCAAGCTCAGCCGCAACAGCCGGACCAGGCCAAATTCATGCTGTACCCGAGCCTCGTCCACCAAGTCGTACACCCGTACCCCGACGCTCTCGCCTTCGTCGACGACGGCGGGAAAGCCGTGCAGAGTCTGGCCGTCGATCTGTCCGCTGTAGGCCGCCGGCAGATCGTCGAAATCCCAGGCGCGCCGTCCGTTCACGGCAATCTCCTGGCGGGCGATGTTCTGGAAATTTTGGCCGGCCTCGGCGCCGTGGCTTGCTTGGAGATGGCTGAGATCTCGGGAGCGAGCAATTACCACATTGTTTTCGTCCACCAGGGCATAGTTCATACGCAAGTGCACCGGCAGTGCGGCCTCTTCGAAGGCTGAAACCGGCGGCGCCACCCCGCCGATCTTTTTCAGCGCCGTCGCCAGTTCCGCCGGCAGCGAGCCTTGGCGATAGTCCAGCATGGGCAGAGCGCGGTCGGCGAAATCGGGGGCAGGCACGAAATGGATGCGCCAGGTCTTGGGCAAGGACTTGATCAGCGCCACCACCTTCTCCCGGTATAGTCCCTGCACCAGCCAGCGCAACGGCTCGGGGTCGATCTGGTTGAGCACGTGCAACGGCACGATGGCCGTGACGCCGTCGTCCTCGTGGCCCGGTTCGAAACGATACTCCAGCTTCAGGCGCACCGGCCCCAGGGCCAATTCGTCCGGAAAATCGGCCGCCGCCCCCGCTACGCCGGTGTCCAGCGTGATGTCTTCCCTCGACAACATCAGCAGCCTGGGCTCGCGGCGTTCGGCGGCCTTGCGCCAGACCTCGAAACTGGCGCCGTTGACCACTTCGGCGGGCACCCGCTCGTCGAAGAAATGGAACAGGGTCTCCTCGTCCACCACCAGATCGACCCGGCGCTCTTTCTGCTGGGAGTATTCCGCTTCTTCCAGCAACTTGCGGTTCGCCAGCAGGAACGGCGCCTTGCTATCGTAGTCCATGCGCACCAGGGCGGAGCGGATGAACAGCTCCCGCGCCCCGGCAGGGTCGACGTTCTCGTAAGGCACTTTGCGGCCGTTCTGCACGGTGAGGCCGTACAAGGCAGTGCGCTCGAACACCGCTCCCCGGGCGGCCTTGCGCTCCCAGTGCGGCTCGTAATAATGGCGCTTCAACAGATGAGCGCCGCATTTTTCGATCCATTCCGGCTCGATCTTGGCCACGGTGCGGGCATAGACCCGGCTGGTTTCGACCTGTTCGGCTGAAATGATCCAGACCGGCCGGGCCTTGAACAGGAACGAACCGGGGAAAATCTGGAACTTCTGCCCGCGCACCCCGGCGTATTCGCTCTGGTCCTGGCGGAAACCGACATGGCACAGCAGCCCGGTCAGCAAAGCCCGGTGGATCTCGCCGTATTCGGCGGGGACCTGGTTCATCCGAAGGCTTAGCTCGCCCTTGATGACTTCCATGATCTGCTGGTGGATGTCGCGCCATTCGCGCATCCGCAGGGCCGAAAGGAAATTGTCGCGGCAATACTGGCGCAGTTTGCTGCCGGAAAGATGGGCGCGCTGCGCCTCGTAGTCCTGCCACAGAGCCAGGATCGCCATGAAATCCGAATCCGGATGGCGGAACCGGGCATGCTTCTGATCGGCGGCCTGAGCCTTGTCCACCGGACGCTCGCGCGGATCGGGCACGCTCAGGGCGGCGACGATGATGCAGACCTCGTTCAGACAGTTCTCGTCAGCCCCGGCCAGGAGAATTCGGCCCAGGCGCGGATCGACCGGGAGCTTGGCCAGCCGGCGGCCCAGCTCGGTCAACCGGCCTTTGTCGTCCAGCGCGTTGATTTCCTGCAGGGTCTTGAGGCCGTCCCGCACCAGCCTCTCGTCCGGCGGCTCGACGAAAGGGAAATCGCGGATGCCGCCCAGGTTCAGCGCCTTCATCTGCAGGATGACGGCGGCCAAGTTGGTGCGCAGGATCTCCGGATCGGTGAATTCCGGCCGGTTCAGAAAATCCTGCTCCGAATACAGCCGAATGCACACCCCCGGCCCCACCCGGCCGCAACGGCCGGCGCGCTGGCTGGCCGAAGCTCGGGACACCTTCTCGATCGGCAGGCGCTGCAGCTTGCTGCGGTGGCTGTAACGGCTGATCCGGGCATAGCCGGCGTCGATCACCCCGCGGATGCCCGGCACCGTCAGCGAAGTCTCGGCCACGTTGGTGGACAGCACGATGCGGCGGCGCCCGTGCGGCTTGAAGATCTTTTCCTGGTCGGACACCGCCAGCCGCGAATACAGCGGCAGCACCTCGCAGTCGGTCGGATGGTGCTTACGCAAAGACTCGGCGGTGTCGCGGATTTCACGCTCGCCGCTGAGAAAAATCAGGATGTCGCCGGTATTCTCCCGATGCAGCTCGTCCACCGCACACAGGATCGCCTGCTGCTCGCCGCGGTCGGTCTCGTCGATCTCCTCGTCGGCCAGATCTGGCGGGCGGTAGCGGATTTCCACCGGATAGGTGCGCCCGGAGACGCTGACGATAGGCGCGTCGTCGAAATGGCGGGAGAAGCGCTCGGGGTCGATGGTGGCCGAAGTGATGACCAGCTTGAAGTCGCGCCGCCTGGGCAGAAGCCATTTGAGGTAGCCCAGCAGGAAATCGATGTTGAGGCTGCGCTCGTGGGCCTCGTCGACGATAAGGGTATCGTACTGGTCGAGGAAACGGTCCGCCTGGGTCTCGGCCAGCAGGATGCCGTCGGTCATCAGCTTGATGAGGCTGTCCGGGCGGGTCTGGTCGTGGAAGCGGACCTTGTAGCCCACGGTCTCCCCCAAGGGCCGCTTCAGCTCGTCGGCGATGCGCCCGGCCACGCTGCGCGCGGCGATGCGGCGCGGCTGGGTATGGCCGATGTAGCCCCGTATCCCGCGACCCGCTTCGAGGCAGATCTTGGGCAGCTGGGTGGTCTTGCCGGAGCCGGTCTCGCCGCAGACGATCACGACCTGGTTTTGCCGGACCGCTTCGGCGATCTCCCCCCGCCGCTCCGACACTGGCAGCTCCTCAGGATATTCTAACGCCGGTACGGCAGCCGCCCGCGTCGAACACATGGCGATCGAGGCCTCGATCCGCCGGACGATCGCCTCCAGCTCGCCATCCGGCGGCTTCCCCTTCCCCGCGGAAGTTTTCAAGCGTTGCAGGCTGCGCCGCAGCGCAAACCGGTCCTTACCGAAACATTGATCCAGCGACCGTTCCAGCCGGGTGATGTGATCTAACATGAGAAATTATTGTGTCAGCCTGCGTTGCAGGCGCCAGATGGCAAGGAAAACCGCCGGCACGGCAAAAGCCAGAAGCGCCGCCGCATTCCGGAGCAAGCCGGGCTCCAGGCTTCCGGCCAGCAGCGGCCTTATCGCCTCGACCAGATGGAACAGCGGCAGGCACTCGCTGGCGACCCGGACGATCGCCGGCAGCCCGGCGGACGGGAAAAACACCCCGCTCAGCAGCACCATGGGGGTGATGCACAGCGTGATGTAGTACACAAAGAAATCGTAGCTGCGGGCGAACGAGGTCACCACCAGGGCGATGCTGCCAAAGCAGACGCCGGCCAGGAACGCCAATGGCAGTACGCCTAACGCAGTCCAGCTAGCCGCCAGTCCGAAACCGGCGAGTACCGCCAGGATCAATACCGCGCCGATCGTGCTCTTGGTACCCATCCACAGTACCTCGCCCATCACGACATCCGCCAGAGATAAAGGCGCCGCCAGCATGCCGTCCCAGGTCTTCAGCACCGCCATGCGGGTATAGGCCAGATAAAGCCCTTCGAAGGTCGCGGCATTCATCGCGCTGGTCGCCAAGATGCCGCTGGCGAGAAAATCCAGATAGGGCATGCCGGCAACCCGGCCGACGTAACCGCCCAAACCGAACCCGAGCACCAGGAGCGTCAGCAGCGGCTCGACGAAGCCGCCCAGGAGTGCCGTCCGCGCGCCTTTGCGCCAGGCCCAGGCGTTGCGCCGCCACACCGAACGCCAGCGCTTAGCTGCCTCAAGCATCGCGCAGATCCCGTCCGGTGAGTTTCAGAAATACATCCTCCAGATTGGCGCGGCGATAGACGTAATGAACACCCTCCCAAGCGTCCAGCGAGCGCACCAGGCTCTCCAAATCGCCGCCGTAGTGGAAGATGCTCTCGCCGATACGCTCGCAGCGCTCGTCTCGCTCCGCGGGGAGCGAGCGGCACCAAGCCTCGGCATTGGCGCCGTGCACTTCCAGCACATGCGGCTCGATACTCTCCCGAATCAGCGCCTGCGGGCTGCTGTCGGCCAGAATCCGCCCCCGGTCCATCAGGATGATCCGTCCGCACAACCGCTCGGCTTCTTCCATGTAATGGGTAGTCAGGACGATCGTCAGCCCGTCGTTCTGCAACTGCCGCAGCATGCTCCAGATATTGTGCCGCACCTGGGGATCGAGCCCTGTGGTCGGCTCGTCCAGCACCAGCAGCTCGGGTTGGTTGATGAGGGCACGGGCAATCGACAGCCGCCGCTTCATGCCGCCGGAAAGCTGGCCGATCCGGGCGTTGGCCTTGTCGGTGAGCACGGCAAGCTCTAGGAGCCGGGGAATGCGTGCCTTCAGCGCGGCCTCCGTCAATCCGAAATAACCGCCGTAGATGCGCAGGTTCTCGATTACCGTGAAATCGATGTCCAGGTTGTCCTGCTGCGGCACCACGCCGATCCGGGCCCGCATCGCCCGCGCCTGCTCCGGTATCCGGAAGCCCAGCACCGAAAGTTCGCCGGAGCCGGGCGGAGTAGCACCCACCAGCATGCGCAGGGTCGTCGTCTTGCCGGCGCCGTTGGGCCCCAGTATGCCGAGGCACTCGCCCTGCCGGACGCCGAAAGACAAACCGTCCACCACCCGCTTACCCTCGAACGATTTGCTCAGATGGCGGGCGGCAACGGCGGGAGCAGTGGAAACAGTCACGAAGAGTGGGGAAAGAAAGCGCAGCGGGTTGAACGACGCTCGCATTATACATCGCCCCGACGCACGGCCTCCGTCCCTTCCTTGCTGGGGCCGGCACCCGCCTAAATCTCTCTTTACCGGTGTACCCACCTCCCGGCCGGCAGGTGGGAGGCCCCATCATGCCGGATCGGATTCCGGCATCCAGCGCCCAGCGCTTGCCCCGGACTCGATCCGGGGAATGGGAACACCTCGGTCGAGCCGAAGGAACCGCTAATTCTTTTTCACGAACTTAGCCTTGACAGTCTTGCTCTTATCCAGCTTGATCGTACATGGCTTCTTGCCCACGCAGCCGGCACCGAACCAGCGCTTGAACTTATAGCCTTGCGCAGGCACCGCCGTCAGCGTCACCGCGCTGCCGACCTCGAAACTGGCGCTGCACACCGGACCACAGTCTATTCCGCCGATCGAGCTGTTCACCCCGCCCTGGCCTGTCGTCATCACCGTCAATACCGCCTGAGATGCCGCAGGCACCGGAGTCGGGGCAGGTGTAGGCGAGGGAACCGGCGTCGCGACAGGTTGCGGCGTGGCGGTCGGAGCCGGGGTAGGCGTCACTGCGGGCTTCGAAGTCGGAGCCGGAATAGCGGTCGGCGCGGGCGTCGCTTCGGCCGCCAGGCGGAAGAAGGCGACGACCTCAGCCTTGGGGCCAGTCATGCTCATCATGCAGCTCTGATCTTTCTGGATGAGGTCGCAGTTCATCCAGCCGGCGAACACGCTGCCGGCTTGCGGCACGGCTGTGAGGTAGACCGCGCTCCCCAAGCTGAACTGCCCATCACAGACAACGCCACAGTCGATACCGACAGGCGCGCTGGTGATTGTACCCGTCGCTGCGCCAATGCCAGACACGGAAACCCGAAGGCCGTAACCGACAGGAGCCGGTGTCGGCGTTGGTGTCGGCGTTGGTGTCGGCGTTGGTGTCGGCGTTGGTGTCGGCGTTGGTGTCGGCGTCGGTGTCGGTGTCGGTGTCGGTGTCGGCGTCGGTGTCGGTGTCGGTGTCGGTGTCGGCGTCGGTGTCGGTGTCGGTGTCGGTGTCGGACAAGGATCGGTCAAACCCGAGGTGTTGCCTTGGCCGCCGCTGGCGCCGGTCCAAAATAGATCGCTGGTGTCGATCGGCGTCGTGGTACTGATCGTATTGCCGGTAAACGCAACGCCGCAGGAATTGGCCTCGTCGATTGCGCCACCGCACTGTTTCGGCGCTTGATCGGTACCTTTGTCGGTAAGATCGGTGGTGCAGATGAAGATCGCTCCACCCTTGCCTATGCCGTCCTCGGCACCTATGCCTTGGGTCGCTTGGTTGCCGGAAAACTTAACATCCACAAGAACCAAACTGCCTTTCTTCACGAAAACTGCGCCGCCGAAGCCCGCACCGCCGCCGCCGCCAACGGTGTAGCTGGCACCGTTGCCCTGACCGCCGCCGTAACCGCCGAGGCCACCGCTAAGAGCGAGGCTGCCGCCGCCTCCACCACCAAAGCCGCCATAGCCGGCGTAAGTGAGGGTATAGCCCCCGCCGCCTCCGAAGCCTCCGAAACCGGTGGAGCACACGGCGCCGCCGCCGCCGCCGAAGCCGCCATTGCTACCCAGACCGCCCCCACCGCCGAAGCCTCCCATGTCGCAGGGATTCCCCCCGTGGCCGCCATAATTTCCGCTGCCGCCGTAACCGCCATACTCACCTACGGAGCTGCCGAACAAACCGCCGCCGCCATAATCGCTATCGCCAAACATGCCGCCGCCGCCATAGCTGCCAGAAACCGCGCCTAAGCCCTGGCCACCGAACGCCTGGTTAGTGCCGAAACCGACGTTTTTCACCGTGACTGCGCTGTCATAGACGAACAAGGCGCCGCCCAGACCGCCGCCGCCGCCGCCATGCTTGCCCGAACCGCCCTGGGCTTTACCGTTGTTCAAGTTGAGGTTCTGGATGAGTACGGCACCGGATTTGATAAACAGCGGGCGGTAGAGGCCGCCGCCGTCGACGGTATAGGTCGAACTGGCAGCGCTTTCTAGAGTCAGATTGCTGTCGATCAGCACCTTCATCACACCGCCAAGCGCCACATTGGTCTGCAGCGTAATGGTGTCGCCGTTACAGCCGCCGCCGGGATGGCCGTTGGGATACGGCGTGAAACCGCCATTGTTTGCCGTGGCGATGGCCCAACTCAGGGTGTTGGGTATCGCACCGGTACCGTCGTCGGTTGTTTGGGTGACTACACAATCAACGGCGCCGAATGCCGTCGGCGTACCCAGAGCCACAGCTAAAGCTAGCGTGAGTCCACGGGGGGTTGGTAGGTAGGGTTTCATCGGGTGATCCGTCAGCTTTTACGGCAAAAGGCCGGAATAATAATCGCGGCGGTCCTGGTACGGCGCTAGGGCAATAAGCATAGCGGAGCGCTACGGCTGAAATCGCGGGTACTCTCCGCTGATCCGAGCCAAACCCTCAACGGGAAGGGAATCTGATTCTGTTGGAGGTATTAAGGTTATATTGCAACAATATTACGCGGTCAATCGACGGCGATCAAACCCGCCCAATAAAATCGAGAAACTTGCGCTCTGCCGGATATCAAGACCCCATGGGGAACAAAGAATCCAGGGATAGCTAGGCCCTCACGTCCCAATGTCTGGGATGCCGAAAGTCCGAACCACAGGCCTAAAAAAACGCGCCCCAAGGGGCGCGCCATTCGATCCAATCCAACCGCTGTCCAAGGCAAACCCATCCCCGGACGAACGCCCGGAAACGCTACTCCTTCTGGACGAACTTGGCCTTAACGGTCTTGCTCTTGTTCAGCTTCACCGTGCAAGGCTTCTTGCCGGCCGAGCCGCAGCCGCCGCCGATCCAGCGCTTGAACTTATAGCCTTCTGCCGGTACCGCCGTTAGCGTCACTTGGCTGCCGACCTCCAGAGTCGCTCTGCAGACCGAACCGCAGTCGATCCCGCCGGCCGTGCCTGTCACCGTGCCTAACCCCACAGTCACGACGCTCAAGGCCGCGGGGTTCACCGGGGATACCGGCGCGGGGGTGGGGCTCGGTACGGCGGTGGGCGCCGGGGTGGGCGCTGCCGTGGGGGCGGGCGTCGGCACGGTGGTTGGAACCGGTGTCGCTGCCGGTTTCGGCGTGGCGGCCGGAGCCGGGGGCGGCGTCACTGCGGGCGTCGTAGTCGGCGCAGGCACCGGCGTCGCCGCGGCCGCCGGACGGAAGAAGGCCACGACTTCTTTCTTGGGACCGTCCATGCTCATCAGGCAGCTCTTGTCCTTCTGCACGATGTCGCAGTTCATCCAGTCGACGAATACGCTGCCAGCTTTCGGCGTCGCCGTCAGGTACACCGCGCTGTCAGCACCGAAACGCCAGTCGCACACGGTGCCGCAGTAAATGCCTACGGGGCTGCTGGTGATAGTGCCATCGGCGCCGGCGGGGGCATCCACCCGGACGCGCATGCTGTAGCCCGATACGAAGTGTGCCGTGACTTGGCGCGAGCTGTTGAGCATGAGGCTGCAGCTGTCCAGACTGGCGCTGTCGCAGCCGTCCCAGTGCGAGAACGAATAGCCTTGCGCAGGGACCGCGCTCAGGACGATGCCGCTGCCGCCGGCATAGCTGGCGCTGCAGTTCGTCGCGCCGCCGCCGCAGTTAATTCCGCCCGGCTGGCTGGTCACTACACCGCCGGCTCCGGAGACTTGGTCGTTGAGAAGCGTCTCAACGTTCAGCAGATAGCCCTCGGGAGTCGGCGTTGCGGTCGGAATCGGCGTCGGCGAAGCCGTCGGTTCCGGCGTCGGTGTCGGAACCAAGAAATTTGCCGTGACTGCCTTGTCCGCACTCATGGTCATGGTGCAGGTTAAATCGGCACCGACACTGTCGCAGCCGGTCCAGCCAGTGAGGCTAGCACCCGCATTCGGCACGGCGGTCAGGGTCACGGAAGCCTCTGCGCTGAACACCGCGCTACAGGTCGCACCGCAATCGATCCCGGACGGATAACTGGTCACTACCCCCCCGACGGGGGAGAGCGTCACGGTCAAGGTCTTGCCGCCGACCGGGGGGTTGATCGACTGAAACTGCGCACCGCCCGGATACAGATACGAATCGTCAGTGTTGTAACCTTCCACGGTAATGCCGTGCCCCGCCGCCGAGGAAGCGGTGGTATGGACGCCGGAAGTCAACAGCTTGTTGGCATAGGAAAACCCCGTCCCGGCAATGGCCGTGAAATCTCCGGCTGCCAAGGCCACGTCATCGAGCAGCACCGTTCCGGCGGCGACGTCCGTGTCGGCAGCAATAATGGTGGCGTAATTTTCGGCGAACTGGGTGCCGCCCACGGTGGAGAACGTATAAGCCTTGAGGTACTGCGCGCTGGGGATCACGTTGCCCTGCGAAGGATCTCCGCTAACCGCGCTGGGAGCTGTGCCCCCTGTCATGTACTCCACGACGAAAATCGCCTTGTCCGCGCTGAAGCGGTGCGCGCCGGCCAGGATGCCGGTATCGAGGTAGTGGCCGCGGTTGACCGTGCCCAGGGAAGTTCCATCCTGCTGTACCGCGGTGCCGTCTTCCGCCGCCAGGATGCGGTACACCGTGCCGCCCGGCCGGTTCGGCAGCGGCGCGGTCAAGGCCGACAGCCCCCAGGTCTGGGTGGGCTGGCCGACTTCGAACACATGATCGCAATACCCATAAGCCGAGGTCACATTCGTGCATCTGTTGCCGTTGCTGACCGCAACCGGCTTGTTCGCCGCCACGATTGTCCCGGTCAGTTCGTCCGTACTGGTTGCACCCTGGCCCAGATACGACTGGCCCCGGTCGAGCGTAACGGTGAACGGCGTGCCGGCAGCATGGCCGGTCATGGCGGCTGAAGGCGTGATGGTGACTGTAGTGCCGTCCTGCACCGCCGTCACGGCGAAAACATCAGGGGTAATGTTGGCGTAGCCGGCGACAATGTAATCGGTGTTCAGGGCATCGACCGGCAGCGCCATCGCGGCATCTGAGGTGTAATCCTTACGATTGACCATATAGGTGACGAACTCGTCGGCCGCGTAGGCACGAACCGCGTTGTTGCTTACCGTATCAGCCGTACCATTCTGTGCGACCAAAGGTATGCTCACCGAAGTCACGCTCCCCGGCCCCACCGCCACCGTGGTGGTGAAGGTCGGAGAATTCACCGGATATTCCACCGTCACGTTGGTCGCCGCATCGGCGGTCAGCAACAACTCCAGATTCGCACCACTAACATAGCTGGTTTCGTAATTGAGCAGGAACTGCGCGAAAAACTCGGTGCCTTTGTTGTCGATAGCCGCCTGGGCCAATGGCGCCATCAGAAACTGAGAAACCAAGGCACACCCCAACCCGAACAGTGCCGCCAGGGTTGACTTGAAGCGGATATCCGATACGAATCGACTGCCATTGACCATGGAAAACTCCTGTAGTTATCGCGGCGAATGCGGAATGCGGAATGCGGAAATATAACTTCCCTCAAAAATACGGGGTTACACTACTCGACCGCGAGGGAAGTGAGTCTCACGGCGCGCTGTGTCTAACGGCGTTCCAGACGCCGCACGCCCGCGCTTGCGAGACAGTGATTGCCTTCGGCGCCTGGGCCGTCCTGCGTTCACTCGCTCGGCGACAACAAGGTCGCCTCACTTCGTTCCACAATGACTTTA
>JAQTYA010000061.1 GCA_028688525.1 Methylococcus sp.
AACCGGGCCGCGCCTGGGAAATCCGTATCGAACCGGACAACCAGCTCGCCCCTCCCTTGACGGCGACCATCGAAACGGTGCGCGGCACACCGGCTCCTGAGCCGGGATTTCTACATGTCGCCGGTACCATCAAGGGAATCAAGAGCGAATAAACCGGCATGTACAGCGTCACCAAAGAGATATTTTTCTGCTACGGCCACCGCCTCATGCACCATGCGGGCAAATGCCGCCATCTGCACGGGCACAGCGTACGGGCAGCCATTACCATTACCGCCGCGGAACTGGACTCCCAGGGCATGGTCTGCGACTTCGCCGACATCTCTGGCGCCGCCCGTGCCTTCATCGACACCCAGCTCGACCACAACCTGCTGCTGCACCGGGAAGACCCTCTGCTTCCAATGCTGCAGCAGGCGGGCGAGCGGGTTCTGGTGCTCGACCAACATCCCACCGCCGAGGTGCTAGCCGCCATGATCTATCGGGAGTTGCGGGATAGAGGCTTTGCAGTGGAAAGCGTCACTCTGTGGGAAACCTCCAGCGCCTGCGCAACCTATCGGGATACGGGCGCGCCATGAGCCGGTTCCTCCCCCGCAACCGCTCGTACTGGCTGGCGAAGCTGTGCGAGGCGAACTACGAACGGCTGACGCTATTGGTTCCGGACTTGGAAGACATCAAGTCGGCGGTGAAGGCTTCGGTGCAAGGCAAACCGGCGCTGCACATCCGCCTGCTGGAACGCTCGCCCTATACCTTGACGCTAGAATTAACGCACGCCTTCAACCGGGCGATGGGAGAGTTGTGCGAACCGGCAGTGAGGGTGCGGGTCTATCTCGACGCCCGCTCGGTCGAAGTGCTGAGCGACCACTGCAGACCCGAAGTGCGCGAGGCCCTGCGAGACGAGGCGACGCCGCAGACGGTGCTGGACTACAAATGGTCGCTGAACTACTTTTTATCGCGCTGGCTGGACCATTGTGTCAAAGCCCGCTACCGGCTGGCGACCGGCCCCGCCGACCGGCAACCCTGGATGGACAGTTCGGCGCCGGCCTGAATCAGATCAGAAGCGCACGTTTGAGCGCTTCCGCCTTCTCCAGCGCCGCTTCGGCAGTTTCGGCCAGCACGTTGAAATGCCCCATTTTCCGCCCCACCCGCGCCTCGCTCTTGCCGTAGAGATGGAGCACAGCGCAGGGCTCGCTCAGGATCAAATCCCAGGCCGGCTCGTCGTCGCGCCAGATATCGCCCAGGAGGTTCACCATGACTACCGGGCTAAGCAGACGCGTATCCGCCGGAGGCAGCTTGCAAAGCGTACGCACCTGCTGCTCGAACTGACTGGCCAGACAGGCATCCAGGGTGTAGTGGCCGCTATTGTGGGGCCGCGGCGCAATCTCATTGATCACTAAACCGCCGTCCCGCAGCACGAAGAATTCCACTGCCAGTACGCCGGTATAGTTCATGGCTTCCGCCAGAGCGCAGGCCATTTCGGCGGCCTTTGCGGCGATCTCGGGCCGCACCCGGGCCGGGACGATGCTAAGGTCGAGGATGCCGCCTTCATGGTGGTTTTCGGCGATGGGGAATGTGCCCACCTGCTTGGCCGAGCTGCGCGCCACGATGACCGAAACCTCGGTATCGAGCTCCAGCCGCCGTTCCAGCACGCAAGGCGGGCAACCGAAGGCCTCGAAGGCGCTGAGGGCCTGCTCCTGGGTTTCCACCCGCGCCTGGCCCTTGCCGTCGTAGCCGAAACGCGCCGTCTTGAGGATGCCGGGCAGCAGCGGAGCCAAGTCGCCGCCCAGATCCTCTGCGCTCTCCACGGCCAAGAATGGCGCAACCGCCAAACCCGCGCCGGCGATGTAGCGTTTCTCGGCGATCCGGTCCTGAGCAATGGCCACGCAAGCCGACGATGGCGAAACCCGCGTCCTCAATTCCAGGAAGCGCAGGCTGTCGGCGGGGACATTCTCGAATTCGGTGGTGACGGCCGCGCAACTGCGGGCGAGGTCTTCCAGCGCGCCCTCATCGTCGTAACCGGCACAGACATGCCGGTCGGCTACCATCCCGGCAGGGCTTTGTGTATCCGGGTCCAGCACCGTTACCCGGTAGCCCATGGAACGCGCCGCCATCGTGAACATGCGCCCCAGCTGGCCGCCGCCGAGTATGCCGAGCATGGCGGGGGGAAGAATATGCGCCATCAGCGCACCTCCGGCAATTCCGCCGCCAAGACCGACTCCGCCTGGCGCCGGCGGAATTCGTCGAGGCGCTGCTGCAAAGCGCTGTCCCGGTTCGCCAGCAAGGCGACAGCGAACAGCGCGGCATTGACCGCCCCGGCTTCGCCGATCGCGAAGGTGGCCACCGGCACACCCTTGGGCATCTGCACGATCGAATACAGCGAATCCAGGCCCGCCAGATGCTTGCTGGGTACCGGCACACCGAGCACAGGCACCGTGGTTTTAGCCGCCAGCATACCGGGCAGATGCGCCGCTCCGCCGGCTCCAGCGATAATGCATTGCAGGCCTCGGCCCCGCGCCGCCGCCGCGTAGTCGAACAGCAGATCGGGCGTTCGATGGGCGGACACTACTCTGGCCTCGAACGGCACTTCGAATTCTTTCAGCCGCTGGACGGCATGCTGCATGACGTCCCAGTCACTGGTGCTGCCCATCACGATACCGACCTGAACCATTAGGGTACTCGTTGCCATTGAAAAAAGTTCCTATGATACCCGACACTTCCAGCCCGCCCAAATCCCGAGGCCTCCTCCCCCAATGACCGCAGCCCAAGCTTCTAGCATCGACCCCGCGGAAATCGAGCGCTTCGAGCGTTTGGCCTCGTCGTGGTGGAACCCGGAAGGCCCTTTCTGGCCGCTGCACCGCCTGAATGCGCTGCGGCTGGACTTCATCCGCTGCCGCTTGGCGGACCAATTCGGGCGCGATCCTGCCGCGCCCCGCCCGCTCACGGGCCTGGATCTGCTCGACATCGGCTGCGGCGGCGGCTTGCTTAGCGAGGCATTGGCCGGGCTTGGCGCCCTGGTCCACGGCGTGGATGCCGCGGAACGCAACATCGAGATCGCCCGCCGGCACGCACTAGCCCAGGGGCTGGACATCGCCTACCAAACCGGTACGGCAGAAGCTTTGGCGGCGCACGGGCAAAGCTATCACGCCGTCATGAATCTCGAAGTGATAGAGCATGTCGCCGATCTCCCGGCCTTCATGCAAGCTTGCTGCAAGCTGGTGAGGCCGGGCGGCTGCATGCTGGTGTCCACGATCAATCGCACCTCTGTCGCCTACTTCGGCGCCATCCTCTGCGCCGAATACCTGCTGCACTGGCTGCCGCAGGGCACCCATCAATGGCGCAAATTCCGGAAGCCCGAGGAAATCGCAAGCCTGCTGGCGGACGGCGGACTCCAGGTCAGCGCGCGTACCGGCGTTGGCATGTTGCCTATCGCCCGCAGGCCGTTCCTGACCTCGTTCATGGGCATGAACTACATGCTGGCAGCCGAAAAAACCAGCGGCGGATCGAGCCCAGACGGCTTCTGTTAGAATAATCAGCCTTCGTTTTCAAGTTCATAGAATCCCGTCCCATGCCTAAGACCTCCCACCTGCTCCGCTCCGGTCAACGCTGGATCAGCGACACCGAGCCGGAACTGGGACTGGGCACCCTGATCGGAGTCGAACACAACCGGCTGACCCTGCTATTCGTCGCCAGCGGCGAGCGGCGCATCTATGCGCTGGACAATGCGCCGCTGACCCGGGTCCGCTTCGCCGCCGGCGACCGTGTCGAGAGCGCGGACGGCTGGTCCATGCAAATCGACGCCGTAGCCGAACACGACGGCCTGCTGGTCTATTTAGGCAAAGACCCGGACGGCGCTCCGCGCACACTGGAAGAGGATGAGCTCAACCCTTTCCTCCAGTTCAATAAACCCCAGGACCGATTGTTCACGGGTCAGATCGATCCCTCCGACTTGTTCCGCCTGCGCATCGAAACCTGCCAAAAACTCGCCGGACTGGAGCAATCTCCGGTGTTCGGATTGGTAGGCGCTCGCACCAGCCTGATTCCGCATCAGCTCTACATCGCCCACGACGTCGCCGCGCGGCAGGCCCCCCGTGTGTTGCTGGCGGACGAAGTCGGCCTAGGCAAGACCATCGAGGCCGGTCTGATTATCCACCACCGGATTCTTACCGGAAGCACCGCCAAGGTGCTCGTTCTGGTGCCAAACATGTTGCTGCACCAGTGGCTGGTGGAAATGCTGCGCCGCTTCAATCTGCGCTTCAGCCTGATCGGAGATGACGCCTACGAGGAAGCCGCCGAAGAAGGCAATCCGTTTGCGGACATCGACTTGGCACTCACCAGCCTCGACTTCGTCCTGAAGGATCCTGAGCGTAACGGCTACGTTCTCGACACGGCCTGGGACATGGTCGTGATCGACGAAGCCCACCATCTGGAATGGTCACCCGAAGTCGCCAGCCCGGCTTATACCTTCGTGGAGCAACTGGCCCGGCGCGTCCCCAGCCTGCTGCTTCTGACCGCAACCCCTGAGCAGCTCGGCAAAAGCGGCCACTTCGCGCGTTTACGGCTACTGGACCCTGACCGCTTCTTCGATTTCGATCAATTCCAGCGGGAGGAACGCGAGTACGAAGCCCTGGCCGGGATTATCAATAAGCTGCTGGACAATCCTCAGCTCGATGCCGAAACCTTGGCGCAGCTGGAGCATTTCGTCCAACACGATAGGGCCGACGCCTTGGTCGGCGACCTGGACGACCCGGAGCATGCGGCCACGGCCCGCGATGCACTGATCCAGCTGCTGCTGGACCGTCATGGTACCGGCCGGGTGCTGTTCCGCAACACCAGGAGTACCGTCCACGGCTTTCCCGCCCGCCTTCTGCATGGCCGCCCCCTGCCCCTACCGGAGCATTACCGTGCCCGCACGGCATCGCTGGAAGTCCAGTTATGGCCAGAATCCGCCAGCGAAGATCCGGAATGGTGGCGCCGTGATCCGCGGGTGCAATGGCTGATGGACACGATCCAGCGCCTTAAAGCCTCGCGCTCGAAGCTCCTGGTCATCTGCCACCGGCGCCAGACCGCCGTCGATCTGGAAAACGCCTTGAGGACACTGGGCGGCATCCGCACCGCCGTGTTCCACGAGGCCATGTCGATCATTGCCCGCGACCGCGCGGCCGCATGGTTCGCCGACGAAGAGGAGGGCGCGCAGGTACTGGTCTGCTCGGAAATTGGCAGCGAAGGGCGCAATTTCCAATTCGCCCACCATCTGGTGTTGTTCGACCTGCCTCTGGACCCCAACCTGCTGGAGCAAAGGATCGGCCGTCTGGACCGCATAGGCCAGCGCCACAGCATCGACATCCATGTGCCATATTTCGAAGATTCGGCCCAGGCGATCCTATTCCGCTGGTATCACGAAGGGCTGGACGCCTTCCACCGCCCGGCGGGCGCCGCCGCCGCGGTGTTCGCCCGGATAGGCGGCGAATTGCAGCGAGTGCTGGCGGCGCCTGAAGGCGAGACCGGTGAAGCCTTGATCCGGGAGACCCGGCAGTTGACCGAATGCATCGAAGCCGAACTGCATGCCGGACGGGACCGCCTGCTCGAACTCAATTCCTGCCGGTCCGAACCCGCCAACCGCCTGGTTGAAGCGGTCGACGCCTGGGATCGCGACAGCGGACTCTGGCCCTGGCTAGAGGCGGTATGCGATGCCTACGGCGTCGTCGTCGAAGAACACTCCACCGACTGCTACATCCTCCGCCCAAGCGAACACCTGCGGGTACCCAAATTCCCGGAACTCCCGGAGGACGGCGTCACCGTCACCCTGAACCGGAATGTGGCACTGGCGCGGGAAGACATGCTGTTCCTGAGTTGGGAACACCCCATGGTACGCGGCGCCATGGATCTCATCCTGAACGGCGAACACGGCAATGCCGCGGTCGGATTCGTATCGCACCCCGAGCTTGCCGCCGGACAAATGCTAGTGGAAACCTTCCATCGCATCGAATGCCCGGCGCCGAACCGGCTGCAGCTATCCCGGTTCCTGCCCGCGCCTTTGATCCGCACCCTGCTCGACCATCGCGGCCAGGACCTTGCTCACATCGACGCAGCCGAATTCGACGAGCGCCCTCACTCTTTCGAACCGGAGAAAATCCGCGCCTTCGTCCGCGGGCAAAAACAAAATTTGGAAAAGCTGTTGAACCTGGCCGAAAACAACGCCCGAAAACGCCTGCCCGAAGTCATCGATTCCAGCAGCCAAAAGCTGCTCGACGAAAGGGGAGCCGAACTCAAACGCCTAGCGGCGCTGAGGCGAGTCAATCCCAGCGTCCGGCAGGAAGAGCTTGACCGGTTAAAAGAAGACACGGTGGAATTGCACGACTACCTACAGGAAGCCCAAGTACGGCTCGACGCGGTCCGGCTCCTAGTCACCGTGTAGGATTGTCCCAAAAGAAAAGGGGGGCTTAGCCCCCCTTCTTCTATCCCCCAAACCCGAGGTTTCGATTCACTCCGCGCTGACGACGATCCGCCGGGGCTGTATCGCGGCCTTCTTGGGAATCGCGATTTCCAGCACGCCGCTGGTATAGCGGGCCGAGATGCCTTCGGCATCGGCCGTATCCGGCAGCGAAAACCGCCGGTAGAAGCTGCCGTAAACGCGCTCTATACGCTTGTAGCCGGAGCGCTCTGTTCTCGCCTCGGTATTCCGCTCGCCGCGCAGGGTCAACACCCCCTGCTCCATCGAAACATCGATGTGTGCCGGTTCCACGCCCGGCAGGTCGGCGATCAGAACGTAACGGTCGGCTTCCTCCTTGATGTCCACTGCCGGGGTCCATTCGGCAGTGGCCGCGGAATCCGGGCCAGGGCGGCCCTCGAAGGAACGCTCCAACTCCCGTTGCAGTTGATTCAACAAACTCCAGGGCTCATTGCGGCTGACTGACATGGCTCGTCTCCTGTCTGTTGTTTGACCTACCTGCGTTATGGCGTAGCGCGCTCCCGTTTTCAAGTCGTCCCAGCGGTAGCCTGACCGGCTCAGTTCTTGACGCCGTTCTTATGTACGATGTTGATACCCTTGAGCAGATTGAGCGCTTCGTTCAGCGGGTAATCCTGCAATGCCAGCGCCTCTTCTGACGCCTCACCGTCCTTTTCCTTGGCGTCTCCGGTCTTCTTCGACTTGTCGTTACTCAGGTGGCCGGTCAGATCGGCCTCCTTGATCGGCGCGAACTCAGATTTCGCCGCCATCTCCAGCTTCACCCTGGAAATCGGCACGTCGGGCGTGATGCCTTCCGCCTGGATCGAACGTCCCGACGGCGTGTAGTAGCGCGCCGTGGTGAGCTTGACCGCGCCGCCGTTGCTGGTCGGCAGGATGGTCTGCACCGAACCCTTGCCGAAGGTTTTCTCGCCCATGATGACTGCGCGCTTGTGGTCCTGCAGCGCACCCGCGACGATTTCCGACGCCGAAGCCGAACCACCGTTGATCAGCACTACGATAGGCGCGCCGCCTATGATGTCGTTGGGGGTCGCCGAGAAGCGCATTTTGGCGTCCTCGACCCGGCCATCGGTATAGACGATCAAACCGTTTTCCAGGAACGCATCGCTCACCGAAACCGCCGCATTGAGTACGCCGCCGGGATTGTTGCGTAAATCGAGCACAAGGCCTTTCAAAGCCCCCTTCTTTTTCATCTCGTCGATGGCTTCGATCATGTTGTCTCCAGTTTTGGACTGGAAACTCGTGATCCGCAGATAGCCGTAACCTTCTTCGAGAATCCGGCTCTTGACGCTCTTGACCTTGATGATGTCGCGGGTAATAGTGATTTTCAGCGGCTGGTCCACGCCCTCCCGGACGACGGTCAGCACGATCGGACTGCCCGGCTCGCCGCGCATCATCTTGACGGCATCGTTCAGCGACATGCCCTTCACCGGCTTGTCGTCCAAACGGATGATCAAATCGCCTGCCTTGATGCCCGCGTGGAAAGCCGGGGTATCGTCGATCGGGGCGATAACCTTGACGAAGCCGTTCTCCATTCCAACCTCGATCCCCAGGCCGCCGAACTGGCCGGTGGTGCCCACCTTTAGCTCGTTGTATTGCTCCTGATCCAGGTAGGTGGAATGCGGATCGAGACCCGACAGCATCCCGCGGATCGCATCCTCGAGCAGCTTGTCGTCCGGCACCGGCTCCACGTAATCCTGCTGGATGCGGCCATAGACTTCGGAAAAGGTCTTTAAGCCCTCAAACGGGATATTGACAGACCCGGTCGCCGGGGCGGGGGCCGGCTTATCCTGCGCCCAGCTCGCTGCCGACAATACACCCAATACCAAACCAATCTTGAGCGAACGCATGCCCTTAAATTCCACCATAAAAAGTTCCGAAATAAATACCGTACCCAACCGGTCTTCGGCGCTGGTCAGTCCCGGCACCACTGGGCGGGATCCATGGGCTGGCCCTTCTCCCGGATGCCGAAATACAGGCCGGGCTCCGGCTGCCCACCGCTGGCGCCGACACTGGCGATGACCTCGCCGGACTCCACCCGATCACCGACATTCTTGTACACGCTCTGGTTGAAGGCGTACAAGCTCATATAGCCATCGCCGTGATCGACGATGGTAAGCAAACCGTAACCGCGAAGCCAATCGGAAAAAACCACTCGCCCTTCCGAGACCGCTTTGACGGGCGCCCCTTCCGGCGCCCGGATCACCACGCCGTCCCAGCTGCCCGACATCCGCTGACCGCCGAATTGCGCCACCCGATCCCCGGCAGCCGGCCAATTCAGCTGGCCTTTACGCTGCGAGAAAGAGCGCGGCGCGGCGAGCGAGGAGGTAAAATCCGTGACGATTTCGCGCAGGGACGAGACCAGCGCCTCCAGCCGGTGCTCGCTCTCCTTGAGCCGGACTACTTCGGCATCCTTACCCCGGCGCTCCTGCAGAAGCTGGGCCAAAACCTCGAGGCGCTGACGCCGAGTCGCATCCAATTCGATCTGTTCATGCTGAATTCGTTCCCGCAAAGTCTCCAGACGGCCCGCATCGGCTAGCACTTCGTCCTGCAGCCCGCGAACCTGGGCGATATCCTTTTGCAGTGCCTCTAGGCGAGCATAGCGGTCCCGGTTGAGATAGCCATGATACGCCATCATCCGGGCAAGCCGCCCTGGCTCGTCGATGCTCAGTACGAGCTTGAGCCATTGCTGGTCGCCGACTGCGTAGGCCGAGCGCGCCAGCGCCGCTAGCGCCTTATGCTGCTTCAGCACCGATTGCTGCAATTCGGCCAGGCGGCGGCCGGACTCCGCGGCACGCTTCGACTGGGCGGCGGTTTTCTCCTCCAGCAGCCTGAGCGTATGCACCAAATCGCCGTAACGCTGTTCGACCCGCCGCAGTTCTGCCGAAACGCTGCCTTGCCGAGCATCGATCGTCTCCAGTTCACGCTCGGCTGCCTCGATCTGATCTCGTATCGCCTTGAGCCGCTCCGCGGGTTCGCCCTCTTCCACCGCACCTATTTGCGGAGACAGGCACAAGCTCAAGATTCCGGAAAAAGCGAGCGCGCGCGTGCAGGAACGGACCACGGCGCCTACCCGGCCCCGCACCGGGCTTGGGGAACAACTCAGGGTGCTAAAGATCAGGGGCAGGCACACGGCAGCGCCGGTTCAACGTATAATTTTGCGATCAAACGGCTGCCGAGAGAGGAGTCGGACCCGATAGCCTGATAGAATGCCCGACGCGGGCGAAACAAGAAACATTAGTCTAACCAATTTTTGGGATTGCGTCGTGCCTGTCCGCCTGCGGACGGCCGGGCCACATACCGCGACACAGACCCTCCGGGTGCGAAGAACATGCCTACTGACCTCATCACCGACGAATCGGATGTCCGTCTCGCCGCCCATAGCTTGAAGGCCATGGCTCATCCGTTGCGCCTCAAGATTCTGTGCACCCTGAGCACGGGCCGCATCAGTGTCCAGGATCTGGTGGAACAGGTCGGTACGACGCAAAGCAATGTTTCGCAGCATCTCGCCATCCTCCGGGACAAAGGCATCCTGAATTTCCAGCGGGACGCCAACAAGGTGTACTACTTCGTGGATGACGAGAGGATGCTGCAGCTGATCCGCATGATCAAGGAAGTTTTCTGCAAGCACTAGAATACGCAGCGGCCTCTCGCCGCCCCAGACCAACAATCCGATTTTTCAAGGTGGAAACGAAATGACCCGGTTGCTCGAATTTCTCGGCAATCACTGGATGATGACCAGCGCCTTGCTGGTCGTCACTGTCCTGCTGATCCAAGATCTCCTGGAATCCCTGTTCCGCAAACACAAGGTAATCACCCCCACGGGCGCCGTCCAGCTCATGAACACGGACGAAGCCCTGATCATCGACGTCCGCGAAGCGGCTGAATTCGCCGAAGGCCATGTCGAAGGCGCTTACCACATCCCGCTGGCAAAACTGGGAGAACGCGTAACCGAGATCGCGCAGCATAAGAACGCTCCCGTCATCGTCACCTGTCAGCAGGGTACCCGCTCCCCTGCGGCCTGCAAAACACTCACCAAGGCCGGCTTCAGCCAGGTCTACGAGATGCGGGGAGGCATGCTGGCCTGGAGCGATTCGAACTACCCGATCACCAAAAAACGCAAAAAATCCTGACCCCCCTTCCTTTCATCACAAAACGGCCATTGCCTTAGACATGAGCGAAGAAAACCAACAGCCCGAAAGACAGTTCGCGATCCAGAAACTCTACGTGAAGGACATCTCCTTCGAAACGCCGAACTCGCCCGAGATCTTCACGTTGACCTGGGACCCGAAAGTAGAATTCAATCTTGGCTCCAAAGTCCAGACGCTCCAGGACGGGCTGTTCGAAATCAGCCTGACGGCCACCATCACGGTCAAGTTGGAGGAAAAGACGGCTTATCTGGTCGAAGTTTGCCAAGCCGGCATCTTCACGATCAGCGGCTTCCCGGAACCGGAACTCGGCCCCATGCTCGGTAGCTACTGCCCCAACATCCTGTTCCCTTACGCCCGTGAGGCGGTCGCCGACCTCGTCACCAAAGGCGGCTTCCCGCCGATGCTGCTGGCGCCGATCAACTTCGACGCGCTGTACATGCAGCAAGTCCAGATGGCTCAGCAGCAGCCCCAGCAGGCGACATCCCACTAAATACCAGGAAGGCCCTCATGACGCCCCGAATTACCGTTCTCGGCGCCGGCTCCTGGGGCACGGCGCTGGCCCTGCTCATCGCCCGAAACGGTGTCCCCACGCTGATGTGGAGCCATCGCCCGGAGCATGCGGCACAAATGGCGGCGGAACGCCGGAATGCCCGCTACCTGCCCAATGCGAGCTTTCCCGACACACTGGCCGTCACTTCCGACCTGACCCATGCCGTCGCTCTAGCCGGCGATGCCGTGCTGGTCGCCGTACCTAGCCATGCCTTCCGCGATACTCTGCAGATGTGCGCACCGCATCTGCAAGCGGAAGCCGGCCTCATGTGGGCGACCAAGGGCCTGGACCGTTCAAACGGTTGCCTGCTGCACGAAACCGCGCAGGAAATCCTCGGTCCGCAGCGGGCGCTGGCCGTGCTATCCGGACCGACCTTCGCAGCCGAAGTGGTGGCCGAATTGCCTAGCGCCATCACCGTCGGAGCCACCAGCGAGGACTTCGGCGCCAAGATCGTATCCTGGCTACATAACACCTACTTCCGTGCCTATACCACGGACGACATCGTCGGCGCCCAATTGGGCGGCGCCTGCAAGAACGTACTGGCGATCGCCGCCGGCATTTCCGACGGCTTAGGATTCGGCGCCAATGCACGGGCCGCACTCATCACCCGCGGTCTGGCCGAGATGATGCGGTTGAGCCTGACCCTGGGCGCCCGTAGCGAGACGCTCATGGGTCTGGCCGGGGTCGGCGACCTGGTGCTCACCGCTACCGACAACCAGAGCCGCAACCGGCGCTGCGGCCTAGGGATAGGCAAGGGCAAATCGCGGGAGGAGATTCATGCCGAGATCGGCCAGGAAATCGAAGGCATCCTGGCGGCGAAGCTGATCCACGAACTCGCCGGCAGGAAAGGCGTGGACATGCCGATCACCGCCCAGACCTACCGCGTGCTGTACGAGGGCCTGGCGCCGGAAGAGGCGGTGCGCAACCTGCTGCTGCGGGAGCCCAAGCCTGAGTGGGGCTGCTGAGATTCAGATCGGCGCCGCGCCTTCGAAACCGCATTGGCGCCAAGCCTCGAAGCACACCACGGCGACGGCATTGGATAGGTTGAGGCTGCGGGATCCCGGCCGCATCGGCAGCCGGATCCGCCGCCCGGCCTCGAACCGAGCGAGCATTTCCGGCGGCAAACCACGCGACTCCGGCCCAAACACAAAGGCATCGCCTTTCCGATAGTCCAGCTCCGCATAGTTCGCAGCTCCTTTAGTGGTCACCGCGAACACCCGCTCCGGTACGACGGCCTCCATGAACCGCTCCCAATCCGAATACCGAGCCACGTCGGCCCATTCCCGGTAGTCCAGCCCCGCCCGACGCAGGCGGGCATCGTCCAACTCGAAGCCCAGCGGCTCGATCAAATGCAAACGGACGCCGGTGTTGGCGCAGAGCCGGATGATGTTGCCCGTGTTCGGCGGAATCTCCGGCTCGTACAGCACGATGTGGAACATCCGTCCGCATGCCCTCCTATTTCACCGGCAAGGCCGGCACCGGAGCGAGCTTCCAGATGTCGCTGTTGTACTCGGCGATGGTGCGGTCAGAAGAGAACTTGCCGCTGGCGGCGGCGTTCAGAACGCTCATCCGCGCCCAACGCTCCTTATCGCTGAAGGCCGCCGCTGCCGCTCGCTGCGCCTCGACGTAGCCGCCAAAGTCTGCGGCTGTCATCCAGGGATCGTGCGGGCTGCGGACGGCTTCGACGATCGGGTCGAAGATGCCGGGCTCGAAGCGGCTGAAAAACCCGCTTTCCAAGAGACTCATGACCCGCTTCAGATCCTCGTTCGCCTCGATGATGGCTCCGGGATCGTATCCGCCGCGCCGGCGCTCCACTTCCTCGGCGGTGAGGCCAAACAGGAAGAAATTTTCCGCCCCCACCTCTTCGCGGATCTCTATGTTGGCGCCATCCAGCGTACCGATGGTCAGGGCGCCGTTCATCATGAACTTCATGTTGCCGGTGCCAGAGGCCTCTTTGCCTGCCGTAGAAATCTGCTCCGACAGATCGGTGCCGGGGCAGATCACCTCCATGGCGGTCACCCGGTAATTCGGCAGGAATACCACGCTCAGATAGTCCCTGAACGCCGGATCGCCATCGATGGTGCTGGCGACGTTGTTGATCAGCTTGATGATCCGCTTCGCCATCACATAGCCCGGCGCCGCCTTGCCGCCGAACAACACGCAGCGGGGCGTCCAGTCCTGGACGTCGCCGCGCTTGATCCGGTCGAACAAATGGATCACATGCAGGATGTTGAGCAATTGGCGCTTGTATTCGTGGATGCGCTTGACCTGCACATCGAACATCTGATCGGGGTTCAGCAAGTGCAGGCCCAATTCCCGATTCTTGAAATCCAGCAGCTTCACTTTGTTCCGCCGCTTGATAGCCATCCAGCGCTCGCGGAACGCCGCATCCTCGGCGAAAGGCCGCAGATCGGCCAGACGCCCCAGATCGGCCGTCCACTTGGCGCCTATGGCCTCGGTAATCAGCGCCGCCAGCTCAGGGTTGCAGCCGGCCAACCAGCGGCGGGGGGTGATGCCGTTGGTCTTGTTGTTGAAGCGCTCCGGCCACAGCTCATGGAAATCCCGGAACAGCCCCTCCTTCAGCAGATCGGAATGCAGAGCCGCGACTCCGTTGACCGAGAAGCTGCCGACGATGGCGAGATAAGCCATCCGCACCTGCTGTTCGTAGCCCTCTTCGATCAGCGACATCCGCGCCAGTCTGTCGACATCGCCGGGCCAGCGGGCCGCAACTTCGCCCAGGAAGCGCGCGTTGATCTCGAAGATGATTTCCAGTAGCCGCGGCAGCATCTGCCGGAACAACCGCACCGGCCATTTTTCCAGCGCCTCCGGCAGCAGGGTATGGTTGGTGTAGGCCATGGTGCGGCTGGTGACGGCCCAGGCATCGTTCCAGGCCAGGCCATGCTCGTCGATGAGCAGTCGCATCAGCTCGGCCACGGCGATGGTCGGATGGGTATCGTTGAGCTGGAAGCAGTTTTTTGCTGCAAACTCGTAGAAATCCTCGCCGTGGTCCGCGACCCAGCGGCGCATCACGTCCTGCAGGCTGGCCGAAGCCAGGAAATACTGCTGGCGCAGCCGCAGCTCCTTGCCGTTCTCGCTGGCATCGTTCGGATACAGCACCATCGAGATGTTTTCCGCCAGATTCTTGGCGCGGACCGATTCGGCATAGTCGCCGGCATTAAACTCTCCCAGCTTGAATTCGTCGGTCGCGGCAGACTTCCACAAGCGCAGCGTGTTGACCGTACCATTTTTGTAGCCGGGCACAGGGATATCGAAAGGAACGGCCAGCACGTCGTCGGTATTGAGCCATACGACCTGGCCGGGGCGCGAAGCATCGTTCGACGGCTCGGTCCGGCCGCCGAACTTGACCCGCACCGTCAGCTCCGGGCGCTCCTGTTCCCACACATGGCCGTTCCGCAGCCAATGGTCGGGTTCTTCGACCTGGTAGCCGTTGACGATCATCTGCCGGAACATGCCGTATTCGTAGCGGATGCCGTAACCCATGACCGGCAGTTGCAAGGTGGCGCAGCTGTCGATGAAGCAGGCCGCGAGCCGCCCCAGGCCGCCGTTGCCCAGCCCCGCATCGAACTCGGAATCCGCCAGCTCCTCCAGCTCCAGCCCCAATTCGTTGAGCGCCTGGTGAATCGGCTCCTCGATGCCCAGGTTCAGCATCGCGTTGCTCAAGGCGCGCCCGAGCAGGAACTCCAGCGAGAGGTAATACGTCCTGCGGCAATCCGTCTGGTCGTAGGCGTATTCGGTGTTTTTCCAACGCTCCATCAAACGGTCGCGCACCGTCAGCGCCAGCGCCGAATAGGCGTAATGCACCGAGCGGCAGTCACGGTCCCGCCCCAGTGTGCAGTTGAAATGCCGGCGGATATCGGCACTCAGATTCTTTGCCTTCAATCCAAGGCCGGGGATTTCGGTCAGAAGCGCGGTCGGGTTGCTGATCTTGAACTTGCGCGTAAGCATGGGCGGTCACCTCCCGTGTGAGGATGAAAAACGGAAAACCCCGGCCGGCGGCGGCCGGGGACAGCGTCCGATGGAACGGCCGACAGTCTGACAAAAGACGGTTACGGCTGTTCAAACGTCGAGATTCAGTTCGCTTATTTTACGGGTCAAGGTGTTCCTTCCATAACCCAAGAGTTTTGCAGCCTCCTGGCGCCGCCCACGGGTGAATTGCAAAGCGGTACTGATGAGGATGCCTTCCGCCGAATCGATGGCCTCCTTCGCTACGTTGCGGTCGCCGCGCCGCAGACGCGCATCGATCCATTGCGTGAAGCTGTCCTGCCAATCGCCCGACATCGCCGCGGCCTCGGGCTTTGCCTTCAGGAGCTCCGGCGGCAGGTCGTCGAGGTGCACATCCTTGCCTGCCGCCATCACCGTAATCCAGCGGCAGGTGTTCTCCAGTTGGCGAACGTTCCCCGGCCAGTCCAGCCGGCACAAATAGGCTTCGACTTCCGGCAACAGGATCTTGGTTTCGACGTTGAGCTCCTGACTGGCCTCTTTCAGGAAATGCTTGAGCAGCAGGCTGATGTCCTGGCGCCGCTCCCGCAGCGGCGGAATATGGATGCGGATGACGTTCAGGCGATGGAATAAATCCTCCCGAAACCGCCCTTCGGCCACCAGTTGCTCGAGGTTCTGGTGGGTCGCCGCAATGATCCTGACATCGACCTTGACCGGCGCATGGGCGCCTACGGGGAAGAACTCGCCCTCCGCCAGTACGCGCAGCAAACGAGTCTGCAATTCCGCCGGCATGTCGCCGATTTCATCCAGAAACAGTGTGCCGCCGTCGGCCTGCTCGAAACGGCCAGCCCGGCGAGCCTGTGCCCCGGTGAAGGCGCCGCGCTCATGGCCGAACAGCTCCGATTCCAGCAGATCCCGCGGAATAGCAGCCATATTGAGCGCAATGAACGGCTTGTCCGCACGCGGGCTGTGGCGGTGCAGGGCCCCGGCGACTAGCTCCTTGCCAGTGCCGGACTCGCCGTTGATCAGGACGGTGATGTTCGAACGCGCCAGACGGGCGATGGCCCGGAACACCTCCTGCATCGCCGGCGCCTCGCCGATGATTTCCGGAGTTTTGTCCGGCAAGCCCTTATCGTCCGACTCCTCGGTCGAAGCGCGCTGGCTGTGGGTACAGGCGCGCGCCACCAAATCGACCGCCTCGTCCACGTCGAAGGGTTTCGGCAAATATTCGAACGCTCCGCCACTGAACGCAGACACCGCGCTTTCCAGATCGGAATGCGCCGTCATGATCACCACCGGCAGATCGGGGTGCTTGGCCTGCAGCTGCTTGAGCAGCTCGATGCCATCCAGCCCCGGCATGCGGATGTCAGTCAGCACCGCGTCCGGCCGGTCCCGGCTCAGCGCCTCCAGCATGCTGTTCGCAGTGGAGAAAGCTCGGGTCTGTATGGATGCCTTCTGCAAGGCCTTCTCCAAGACCCAGCGTATCGACCTGTCGTCATCGACAACCCAAACCTGGAACGCTCGTTTCATGGTCCTCCTCCAGAGGCAGTAATATGGAAAAAACGGTGTTTCCGGGCAGGCTGCTGCATTCGATCAAACCGCCGTGCTGGCTGATCAGACCCTGCGCGATAGACAGCCCCAGGCCGGTGCCGTCGGCGCGCCCAGTGACCATCGGATAGAAAATATGATTCAGCAGCTCCGGCTTGATGCCGGGGCCGTCGTCGACGATGTCAACCTTGACCGCCATGCGATGGCGGTGCTCGCCAATGGTCACCTGCCGGTCGATGCGGGTGCGGATGACGATCCGGCCGCACATGCCTAAGGCCTGGGCGGCATTGCGCACGATGTTGAGGATGGCCTGGATCAGCTGATCGGCGTCGCCGAAGAGTTCCGGAATGCTCGGGTCGTAGTCGCGGACGATCCGGACACCGGCGGGCACCTCCACTTGCACCAGTTGGGTCACCCGATCCAGCACCCGGTGGATGTTGAGCCAGCTCTTCTGGGGCAGTTTGTTCGGCCCGAGCATGCGGTCGAGCAGGGACTGCAGGCGGTCGGACTCTTCGATGATGATCTGGGTGTATTCGCGCAAATCGTCCTGCAGCTCGCGCTCCAGGAGCTGCGCCGCGCCGCGCAGACCGCCCAGAGGGTTCTTGATCTCGTGCGCCAATCCGCGCAGCAGCGACTTGGCGGCGTTCTGCTGGGCCAGCAACTGTTCTTCCATAGAAATCCGGAGATGACGGTCCACCTGCTGCACCTGAACCAGCACGCTAGGAGTCTCGTCCTCGACGATCGGCGTGATGTGCAGATTCACCGTGATCGCATGCAAGGGATGGATCAGGGTCACGTTGCGCTTAGTCAGCGAAATGCCCGTTTGCAGCGCATGCTTGAGATCCTGCTCGATAGGCTGCTCCCCGCACGGCAGCACCAGCCGAGCACGCACGCCCAGAATCTGCCGGGCGCTGATGGCCAGCAGCATTTCGCCGGGCATGTTGATATAGACCAGCTTCAACTGCTTGTCGAACAGCAGTACCCCGTCCCCGAGGTTGTCGAGTATGCGCCGGTAGAACGAAATGGGATCGGATGTCGTCATGCCTGGACCCACAGCAAGTAATGCGCCATAGATAGGATTCCGGGGGAACCGGGTTTAAGCGGAATTTCCACGCTCTTTGTACGGTTCTGCCGCCGCGCTTGCACGCCAGTCGCTACAGAACGCACTGATATGGTGCGCCATTCCCGCAGTCTTGTCCCGCTGCGTCGGGGACTTGGTCTATTTCCTGATCGGATACCGGCGCGCTGCATTGCCGCTCCATGCCGAGATACTTACCATGCAGTAATTCCCGTGCATTCCGGAGCTTTCACCGTGGCCCCCCAAGAAATCTCGCTCGAAGTTCTGCTCGAGAAATACGCCAAACATGGAGAATCCACGGCCGCCGCCATCTTCGCGCGGGTAGCGGAGGCCCTGGCCGCGGTGGAAAAGTGCCCGGAAGACTGGAAACCGCGCTTCCTGTCCGCCCTGCAATCCGGCTTCATCCCCGCCGGACGTATCCTGTCGGCCGCCGGTACCGGCATCCAAGCGACACTGATCAACTGCTTCGTACAACCTGTGGGCGATGCGGTTTCCGAAGCGGCCGACGGCAAACCCGGCATCTATACGGCGCTGGCCGAAGCCGCGGAAACCATGCGCCGCGGCGGCGGTGTGGGCTACGATTTTTCCGCGATCCGGCCCAAGGGCGCGCGGGTCCACGGCACCGAATCCAGGGCTTCGGGACCGGTGTCGTACATGCGGGTATTCGACCGTTCCTGCGAGACGGTGGAATCGGCCGGCGCCCGCCGCGGCGCGCAGATGGGGATATTGCGCTGCGATCATCCCGACATCTTCGATTTCGTTCGCGCCAAAGACCGTACCGGCGAGCTGACCAATTTCAATCTCTCGGTCGCTCTGAGCGAAGACTTCATGCAGTCCGTCGAAGCCGACGGCGCCTGGGAGCTGGTGCATCGCGCCGAACCCTCGCCCGAACAGCAATGCGCAGGCGCGCGCCTGCGCGGAGACGGAATGTGGGTGTACCGCAGCGTCCGGGCCCGGGAGCTGTGGGAACTGATCATGCGCTCGACCTACGACCACGCCGAACCCGGCGTGCTGTTCGTCGACCGGATGAACCGGGAAAACAATTTAGCTTATTGCGAACGGATCGAAGCCACCAATCCCTGCGCCGAGCAGCCCCTGCCCGCTTATGGCTGCTGCTGCCTGGGCAGCCTCGATCTGAGCCGCTTCATCGCTCGGCCCTTCGAATCGGACGCGGCGTTCGAAACCGGGCGCTTCGAGGAGGTCGCCGCCATCGCCGTTCGTATGCTGGACAATGTGCTCGACGCCAGCTTCTGGCCGCTGCCGGCACAGCGCCGCGAGGCCATGGCCAAACGCCGGATCGGCCTGGGCTTCACCGGCTTGGGCAATACCCTCGCCATGTTGGGAATACGCTACGACAGCGCCGAGGGCCGAGAGCGGGCGGCCAGTATCGCCCGGATCTTGCGCGACGCGGCGTACCGGGCTTCGGTGGAACTGGCGCGAGAGAAAGGCGCCTTTCCCTGCCTCGAAGCCGGCCCGTACCTGGAATCGCCCTTCGTCTCCGGCCTGCCCGCCGACTTGCGCGCCGACATCCGGAACTTCGGCATCCGCAACAGCCATTTGCTCAGCATCGCGCCCACCGGCACCATTTCGCTGGCTTTCGCCGACAACGCCAGCAACGGCATCGAACCGCCCTATG
>JAQTYA010000062.1 GCA_028688525.1 Methylococcus sp.
GCGCCCCATCCTTATGCAGCCTAGACCGCGAAGCCACGCTTAGACTCACGGCGGTAGGTACTGCATCGTCCGGAAGAAACTTTAGATTGCCGGTCCCCGAGAGCGCGATGGAACCGGTCCCAAACGCATTGCCCACCACGACCCTGGAGACCATCCCGCCAGCGCGGATGTCATGGTTCCCGGCCAGGGCGACCGCCTTGCGGAAGACCAGATTGCCCTCGTCGAGTTTGTCGATCCCGCCGGCACCGGTCACCTGGGTATCCACCACGAGATCGCCGCCTCCCGTGTTGAGCGTCTTCTGTGAATCGATCTTCCAGTTCCGCCGAGCGAACCCGTAATAGGGCAGCTGGGAAACATCGACATGGATCGCAAACACCTGCTCCAGAATGCCCTGTACGGCCTTCGTCGGTCCGACCTGGCTGGTGTCGAACTGCAAATACCTAGCATTGCCGAGGCCGGAATTATTATTTTTGTGTGTCGCCATAAAATCCGCCATCGGCGTGGTCTGCTGCACATAAGCCGGGAGATTCGGCTGGTCGAGCAACGCGAACGGATATGGATTGTGAATCGTAAGCGTACCGTTCGCGGCGTCCTGGTCCGTGATCACAACAAAGTGCCCGCCCACTCGGTCGTAGACTCCGGCGTTATTCCTATACCAGCCGATCAAACCAATCAGGATATTCTGCCCCGGTGTTCATCGCGGCAATCTGCGGAATACTGCGGTGGTAGCCTCTATTCCATGGTGTGATCTTCCAGTTCTCGGCACCGATTCCTTTAGCAGAAAAATAGATGCCGAGGCCGGCCTGCAAATAGCTCGTCAGGGTTCCCCCGGAATCGCTGCTCCCGCCGAGCCCGCTCAACACTTTCACCAGGTTCAGGTAATCCTCCTGTTTGGCGTGAGCGCCAAGCAACTGGGTAAATCCGGCCTGGTTCAAATACCCCAACGCCATGCTAGCGGAGGTCGGGCCGCAATAATCAGCCCCGTCAAAAGGCAAGGCCGAACCGTTCGGACCGAAATCCGTCTGCACCAGATTCGGAGTCGCTATCGTTTTATTCGGCCAGGTTTGACCGGATGCAATGCTCGGCAGGAAAAAAACCGCTGCGGCGAACCCGAGCGAAAATTTCATAGATTCATCTCCCGATGGGTAAGGTTACGATAGGTTGTTGATGAGCCTTAGTATATAGAGCCAGCCGAAGATGCCCTACCGGTAGCTCCGGCTAAGCCGCTCAACGTAATCATTTCTGCTGGAATTTGCCGGGCGGCTCGTATTTGAATTCAACCCCATATTAGGCGCCCCGGAGCAGCCCGATCTGACCAATAGACTCTGCTCCGTTGTCTACCCGCGTGCATATCGGCAAAGACCCCAGGCTTTGACTCGGGCCACTGCCGGACGACGCGGGTAGCTGGCAACGAGGTATACACTTCGATGGCAACCGCCTCCCGGCTAAACTCAGCGATCCGGACGCCCCTGCTCCCAATTATCGCGTTGACCGTCCAGCCCGCCTCGGACTTCGTTGCGCCATACTCAAGTGGGGCTTGCACGTGAGTGTATACACATTGAAACATTTTCGTATTAGGATAAGAACCGTTAGCTGACGATGCGGTTTAGCCTGCCATCGTCATTAACACAGTAGCAGCCCATAAATAGTTAGCCGGTTATTTTTCACCGCACTCATCTATAACCGCCCCCTATAAAAAAGTTATTTCTACGGAGAATCAGTCGAAAGGACTCTGCGGCTGCGACGAAGGTCTAATAAATAAAAAGTGCTTCATGCCTAAGACATCTTGATGAAGATTAACATCATCTATTGAGGATAATGCATATGATTAAGAAGCTTGCGATTTGTTTTTTAACCCTTGGAATCCTGCCTCTTCACGTTACTCACGCGGCAAGTAGCAAAGTTCGCCTGAAAAGCAGTTTGAACGGCGCGCAAACCATAGTCAGTACCGCGTTCCCAATCACATCGACGGCTTCCGGTACACCAACTATAGCTTCGGTCTCGCTCCCGGTGATCGGGCTGGCGACTGGAGCGCTTGGAACCGCCGATTTCTTGATTTCAGATGATCGTAGCTCGATAAAATATACATTGAACGTATCGGTCATGCCGGCGACCAGCATCTTCATGTCACATATTCACTTAGGACCCAATGGCACGAATGGACCTGTAATATTCTGGTTGTATGGCTATGCTGCCGCAGCGCCATCGAATAGCCCAGTTCCCCCTCCATTTCCAATAGACAACGGTCCATTTACCGGCGAAATATCCGGCGTGTTGACTGCCGCCGACTTCGTTGCTACACCTAGCGTAGGAATGAATACCCTATCAGAAGCCATTGACAATATTCTTGCGGGCAATGCTTATGTAAACATTCATACCGTAGCCTACCCCATAGGCGAAATTCGCGGATCTATGAATATTGTCAAATAAATGAACGGCTGCGCCTGAACTTTTTCAAAAACTTTACAATTCAGACAAAAACTAGACGTATTTTAGACGCAGGAATGTGTTTTAATTTATCCGTAGGCAAGCACCTTTGGAGCTTGTCTGCGTGATTCATCATCTCCCATTCATGGTCATTGTCATACCGGCTGGTATTGCCCCCCCTTTCTGTGATACCAGTCGGTTTTTTTAGCGACTCCAAGACCGCCCTCTTCTTCCTGTTAGTCGTGTCTAAGGCTCGTACAGCCCCCCGAACTACCGATTCAGGTAAGCTTACGCTTGGTTGACGCCGGACAATAAAAAAGCCCTTCGCTTTCGCGTAAGGGCTTGATTTTATTGGCTGGGGGACGTGGATTCGAACCACGGTTAGCGGAGTCAGAGTCTCAAGTCATTGATAAATCACAACATTCAGCAACAAATCACAACAACAAGAACAATGCTTTAGCTAAAAAGCAAGTGTTGTGCCGTATCGTGTTTTTTTGCCCTTAGTTGGCGCGAAGTGTGCCAGGAGTGTGCCACGCTTCGGAGCCCAAGAGTTAGCGTCGTTGACCTTGATCCGGCCGTTCAAGTGCCGCTTCCTGCCTAAGCCTTCAGCAGAGCATCAACATCGAAGTCGGCCAGGCCGATTTCTGAAAGGGGCACGTCGAAGGCTACAGCGTTGCTCTTGATTCTCGAAAGCGCCTGGTATGCCAGCAAGCCTTCAGACTTTCCCGCGTTGGCCAAGCCCTCTGTCTTGAGTAGATCAACCACTTCGGACAGGCATATCATTGCCCCAGCGTCATTCTTTTTGCTCATTGAAGTAGTCATACCCGGCTTGTTGATGCCCCACACATTCCAGGCCAGCATACTTTCCCCGCCCCAAAAGAAAAACCCGCCGGAGGTGAATCGGCGGGTTGTCCTGCTTGGCCCTGTTATCGCCCTGACGACCAAGCCCGTGGGCCTCAAAACCACGGCGGGCTTTCCCCTGCGCTTCAGGGGATGCGAGCGCAAAGCATGCAGTCTCTGCGCTTACGCATTCGGATCAGATCAGCAAGGGCGTGACAATCAGCTTCGCGGTGCCTTTCCACTCGTTGGAGACAGCGACCCCGGCGTTGATGAGCAACTCGTTCTGGATGAGCTGAAGCGCTTGCTGCTCCAGCGCGGGCGGTACCACCAGGGTGTCAGGGCGGACACCCAAGGGGCGGCCCTCATCGCTGGTGAGGCTCGCCATAGCGGCGCGGGCAGCCGCGTAGTTGGTGGCATCGAGCGGCTGTTTCGAAGCGTAGGCGAGCTGCCATAGGCCGAAGCCGGCGTTCACCCGCGCCCGCACACCAAACAAGAATTCGTCTTTCAGGAACACGCGTTCGTTCTGGTCATTGTTGACCCGCTGAAGCGCGTAGGGCATTCGCTCCTGAAAGATCATCGGTTTAATGGGCCGGCTGGTGTCCAGCAGATACCATCCCGTTCCCGTGCCGCCGCCGAAGTTCGACACGCTGAGGTTCGATCCGTCGGGCCGGCCTACCGGGTGATCGGTGTCGAAGAAGTACTGGCCGTCGTAACAGGGCGTCGTGAAGCCGGCCGCCATCAGCCCGAAAATCAACTCGTCCGGGTGCGTGGCGGCGGTAAGGCCGAGTTCCTGGAACAGCGGGGTATAGATCCCTATTGTGTCGTCCTCGATGTCGGTACGCTGGACGGCGATGGTCGTCTCGAACTTGCGGTTCTTGACCGAGTAACCGTGCAAGACCAGGTTCTTGATGACGCGGTCGCCGATCCACTCCCGCATACTTGGAAGCTGGCCCAGCCAGCCGTAAGTTTCGGACGCATTGGAGGAAACGACCTTCATTGCAACCGACGTCCAATGCGACGGCGCAGCATTAATGCCCTTCTGGAAAACAGCGTTAAAGGCCGTCTGTAGCGCCTGGATTTGTGGTGATCCGACGTTCATCTTTTGCTTACCCTCGATGTGATGGCGGGCGGGATCAGCCGATCTCGACCCAGCAGCCGTTGCCGTCGATGTCGATGACCTTGCCGGCAGGCGAGCGGGTGCCCGTGGCGTCGGTCTTGCCCACGGTCTCGTCGTCGACCACATAGCAGGTCTTGCCGATGTCGGCTCGGGTGATCGTGTCGGCGGCGAAGTTGTTGTACTTGAAGACGCCTCGACGGACTTCAACCTGAATCGCGCCGGCAATGCCGGGGTTATCCACCTGTGCTTCGGCCCGGCCAACGGCGGTTTTCCCGAGTCCCGTAGTGCCCGGCTCCGCCAGCCCGCTGGCGTTCAGGACGACCAGCGCGCCGGCATAGATTTTCGTCGCCGCGGCGACGGGGTGCGCGACCGTTTCGCCGGTGCGCTGGAAGGTATTGCGATCAGCTAACAATGCCATGGTGAAACTCCTCTCGAGGGTTAAAGCCGCTGGCCTAGCCGGCGGTTGTTTTCAAAATTCGTCTGACGGAGCGCTCCGACAGGCCGAAAAGGCGAGCAAGGGCGGATTGACTCAGGCGCTCGTCGCGCCGTTTCCGGACAATCTCCCGATCCCTGGCCACGGTGCGCAGCCTGACGGATAGGGGAATCTCCACGATGTCCCCGCCGTAGGCCGCGCACAGCGCCTCTCCCGCCTTCCGGTCGATCACTTGGCCCAGGGCGCCGCCTTCCGAGAACCTCACCGGCACCGAAAGCCGAGTGCCGCCGTAGTGCTCGACCAGCTGCAAGATGGCCTCCTTGGGGACGCCGTGCTCCATCATGGTCAGGAGCGACTCCGGAAAGTCCTGGATCGGCAGTGAATTCATGTCGGGTGTCATGGCTGGCCCTGCTTGAATGGCAAAGGCGGTCAGCATGGGAAAGGGATTCGGCGTAGCGCATGCGGACATATTTCCGCATCAGTAGCGGCGGGATCAGGCGGAAGCGTTTCCGCCCCAACAGGGGAGAAGGCCGGGGTGCCGGCCTGGAATGATAGGGGGCGCATCAGGAGAAATGGCCTTGCAGCTGTTGCAAGGCCGGGCATCAGGGCTCGAACGCGTCTTGCTGCTTCCACGCCGCTGCCTAGCCCTTCTGCTGAGCTCTCCGCCGACGCGGCGGCGGTGCTACGGGGAGGACCTGCATCAAGGCCGGCTTGTGCTTCCTGATAGCGTCGATCCACACATCAGGAAGCCCATGGGTCGCCCACACCATGATTTCGTACCTTTCCCGGTGCCGCTTCAGGGTAATTCCGGCCGCGGCCGCCAGGCGAAGGAAAGCATTCGGTTCGAATTTCATGGGCGAGACTCCTTACAGCGTCGTCAAGGGATAGTCAGGGTAGGCTTGCCCGCCCTCCGGTTCCGCCTTCTCCGGGCCGAGAATGCGCAAATTTCGCGTCGGAGTTAGCGGAGTTAGCGGAGTTAGAGCATCCATGCGGGTTACAGCGGTTTTTTCGGTGTCGGAGTTTGGCGGAGTTAGGTCGGAATTCTCCAAAATGTCGCCGTCTGAAAAGCTAACTCCGCCAAACTCCGAAGGCTCAAAATCGTCTGGAGGCCGCGCCATTCCTCTAACTCCGCTAACTCCGCTAACTCCGCCGCTGTTTTTCGACAAACGGTAGATTTTCGCCCCCCTTCCGGCCCGTCCGTCTACCCTCGGTCGCTCCTCCATTTCGACGCCCCTGAGTGGTTCCGAAATCAGCATGTGCAGCACTTCAGGTACTGGGATCGGGGTCTTTTTCTTCGCAAAACAGACGTCGTGGATATCCCAAGCCGTTGCCCCCTCCGGCCGGCCGGCAAGGAACTCGACAATCCGCGCCGCCATGCCTTCACGCTCCATCGCCCGCGCTTCGTTCGCCTGGTTGGCGAACACGTAGCGCACGGAGCCTTCCCAGTACCGCACCCAGGCCAGCGCCGCGGCTAGGTGCCATTCCTCGATAACGAGGACCTGGTCACACAAGGCAAACAGCATGGCCAAGCGGGCGGCGTAAGGCGGCCTGCGCTCCAGGAGACCGGTCAGCAACTCCGATTCCATCGGCCGTTTCAGGCCTTTGTAGGCACGCTCCCACAAGCGCTTGGCGTCATGGCTCATAAGCACGGTGCGGGTGTCCTGGTCCTTCGGATAGTCGCCCTTGGCGAAGGCAAGCACGTCGGCGGTACGTGCAGCCAAGCCGGCCAGCACGTCGGCCGGCGTGGGTTGCGGGAAAGGCACCTCGCACGGCCGCTCAGCCCAGAACATCAAGAACCGGTTGGCGAAGCCGTTGGACAGCTCACGGGCATGGATCAGGCTGTGCAGCTCGCTGGGGGTGATGGCGCACGCCATGCCGATATGCGGCGAGCTGGCCCACACCCGGCTGGTCTTGGTGGCGGGCTTGATGTCGGCGCCGTCCCAGATTTCCCGCAATGCGGCCGACAAGGTGTTGCCGTCGCGCTTGGCTTGCGCCAGCACGTTGGCAAACTCGCCTTCGATGACCCACAACCGCTTATCGTGAATCGGCTCTATCGTCTCCCGTCCCTGGGTCCATCCGTCGTGGATCAGCATGGCCAGGCCTTCACGGCTGGACAGGCCTCCGCTATGGGTCTGCCCCAGCAGCGCCGGGAGGTCTTGGGCGATGGCGCGAGCAATGCGCCGCGTCAAATTCAAGGCTTCGCCCTTGCCGCCCCTGCTGGAGCGGCCAATGTGCAAAGTGAACAAGCGGGGGTGGTGCCAGGCGTTGCCGATAGCGTAGTGGGCGTCTCGGCCGACCATCGCCCCTAGGAACGACATAAACCCCGCGGCCGCGGCCACGGGGTTCACTTCGGTCCTATGCGCCGCAGCGCGCGCCACGTCGCCCACCAGACCATAGAACATCTCGTCGGTTGCCTTGGGCGGGGCGATGTTGGCGTCTACGTCCTCATCCAGCGCCCGGGTGGGCGCTCGATTGCGGGCGGTGGTAGATCCGTGCTGTCTCGCCTCCTTCGTGGCTCTCAGGGTGGCTGGCGCTGCCCGGCGTTCCAGGTCTTTCAGCTCGTCTCGGGCGCTCATGCCTTCGCCCTCCCGAACACCTGCACCAGCTCGGCCATGCAGGCTGGGCAAAACGGCGCCAGCGACCGGCAGGCTTTGCCGCAGGCTGGGCAAGTTAAGCGGACACGTCGAAGGGCTTTCATGCCTCGCCCTCCAAACCTTTCAGCAGGAGCAACGCCGTTTCGATTTCAGCGCGGACAGCAAAGGCGGCTTCGTGGATGTCTTGAGGCGTCACGCCGTTCTTGTCGCTGTCCCAAGCGGCCCCGCCGATCACGCCGGCCATGCCCCTGGCCCGGTCGAGCACGGTATACAGCAGATCCAGGACGCTGGTCTTCATACCGTTCGGGTAGACGCCCAAAACATGATTGGCGACCGCCTGATGGGTGGCGGCCATGGGGGGCTGCAGGTAACTGGGCTTCTTCATGCCGCACCTCCCGCCAGCCACGCGGCCAGCAGGTCAGCGAGAGCACAAGACGGCATCGGCCGCACCCAAGGCGGTCAGGAACCGCTCGAGGCCTTCGAGGAGATAGGTCCGGTTCATGCGGCACCTCCCTGGCTGCCAGCTTCGGCAGCGGCGGTCGAAACCTGGAGTGAACAAGCCGCGCGATAGGCGCTCCGAATCAGGCTGTAAGCGTCATCGGCCCATTTGGCTATATCGTCGATTCGATCATCTCCAGGGCAGGCGATGGACAGCCGTTCGGCGTAGTTGGCCAGCCGGTTCAATTCGCCGGCCAAGAAACCGCAGTCGCGGACCAAGGCCGTGGTTTGGGTGAGGGTCAGGACGGAATTCGGGCGGATTTCGCCCGTGGTAGGACTGTTCATGGTGTGACTCCTTGCGTGGTTGGGAGCCGCCACGTTCGCTTCCTACGGCGAATGGGTGACGGACTGAACGCGGGTAGGAAACCGGCCGCAAGGAACCGGCCAGGGACGAACCCTGCCGCGCCCAGCCCGCCATAGAAGACAGCAGATTTCGGGCATGAAAAAAGCGCCCGAATCGGCTGATTGGCGCTGGTGCGCCTTGCGAAACTCGGGTTCCTACACCCGGCCCTCGATGCGTCGAAGGCGCGGCCAGTGTGCCGGGCGGCGCCGTGCCGTGTCAAGCCGGCGCGTGATAGACTGCCGCCAGGAGGTAACGCCGTGGCAACCATCACATTCGACACGCTCAAGTTTTCCAAGCGGCTGAAAGAGGCCGGCATCCTGCCCGCCCAGGCGGAAGCCGAAGCGGAAGCCCTGGCTGAGGTGCTTGAGGTCAACTTCAAGGAGCTGGTGACGAAAACGGACTTACAGCACGAACTCGAACTATTGCGCCGAGACATTGACGCGCGATTCATCCAGCTTGAGCAGCGCCTGGTCATTAAGCTCGGGGCGCTCATGGCGTTTTCGGTAGGCATCGTCGCGGCGCTGGTGAAGCTGCTGTAAGCGTCTGGCGCGCCGCTCCTGGCGCAGCCATTCCGGTAACCGGTGACGGAAATTCCGCACCGCGGGAAAGCGATGGAAGGCATGTGATTCTCCCTTGGGGGCGCGTATAATCGGCCCCCGCTGTGATTTGCAAGTGATTCCTAAGCCCTGATCGAACGCGACTCGATCAGGGCTTTTTCATGTCCGCAGGAATCGGAGGCGACCAGCCAGGCTCCAGCCAGTACCGGGCCAAGCCGTTGTTGTTGTCGCGCTCGTCCAGGATCGGCCAACCTTGCCGGCGCAGCCGGTAGATGATGGACGCCAGGCGGAAACCCCAGCCGCGCTCCACGGCGGTGACCTGATCGACCGGCTCACCGGCCAGTAAGGCCAGCTGGACAGCCGCCACTTGCTCAGATTGGGACAGGGTGACGCGCTTGACTGTTTTCCTGGCTTTGAGCCGCTGCCCGTAACGATGAACGGCACTTGTTCCCGTCGGGTATCCCTGAGCGGTCAGCCAGGCGGCATGGCCCGCAAAGTCGGTGTACCCGCTGGCGATGATGCGGGCATCCAGCTCGGATCGAATCCGCTCCGGAAGTTTGTTGAAGATCGAGGGCCTAGGCATGGTTGCCCCCTTGCGCCTGGTTGGATTGGGAGTTGACCCAGTCGAAGAACGCGGCCTCGTCGATCAGGACGCGACGACCAGCGCGACGGATGACCTTGTCGAAGCCGTTTTTCTTGCTGTTAAAAATCAAGTGTCTTAGACCGCCTTTCGGCGGCCAGGCATGGAAATCGTTCCACTTCGGAACGGGGATCAGGCGGGTTTGTTGCTGCAGTTGTGACATTCAATAGCTCCCGTTGTGGCTTGTTCCTGGCGGCGATGTGCCGTCAGGTGTCGGGAGCTATTTTTTCGATAGAAATCAGACTCGTGTTCTTAGAATACCTTACGAGCCCTTACAGTAGCTTACGCGTCCTTATCTTTCAGAGTGGTGTAGTTCACCCACCGAGTTTCGAACTCTTTCCTTGAGAGAGGACGTGCGGTTGGCATTGTCAAAAAGTCGCCGTCTCTCTTAATTCCATATCCATGGGGAGGGTTTTCGAGAAGCCTAATCCATACTTGGGCACTGTCCGGAATCTTGCCAAGCTCCTCAAGCAGTGCTTGTCCGGCTTCTTTAATTGCTGGAACCCAGTCGTCTTTTTCTCTCTGTACGTACCAAGGTAATTTGATCTTGCCCTTAGCTATCTGGTCTTGGATGCTTGATTTATTCCTGTCTTCGTCATGATCTATCAGGGTCTCTTTTCCATTATCATACGCCCGCTCTTCTGGAGCTATAAGCCATGACTTTGGGGGTTCTTTACTGCATTCATTAAGCCACCAATCAACCATGGGGGGAATCTTAATTTGCAGCTCTTCGGCAACTTCATCGATAAACCTTTTTGCCCTGTGGTTTTGAATAATGAAATTGCCCCTATTATCACGTAGGGGAAGCCAAGTTTCATCAAGCCTGATCTTGATGTAGTTACATAGAAAATCGTGCTTTTCTTGATCCTCCGGAACAATCATCTTTGCAAGTTCGATAATAGGTATTTCTTCGTGGGGAGCTCGGTAATGTGCGCTCAAGGCATCTGCGCCAGCAGCAATGGCGAAACATCTTTTCCACTCATGGCGTTCTCGACGCCACTTGAGCCATTCGGCCTTCTTGCGCGCTTCCTCTTTAGCCCTTGTAATATCGTCATCCATCGACTGAAACCGGTGTCTTGTTGATGGTCAAGCCGCCCAGCGTTGCAGCGCCAGGGCGGCCCCTTCATGTCGTCTACTTCTCGAAAATCGCCCGATTCAGCTTGTCCATGGCGTTGGTGACGTGCGCCCGGCTCAGGTGGGCATAGCGGTGGGTCATCTTCAGATCCCGGTGACCCAGAATCTCGGCCACGGTGCGCATGTCGACGCCCGCCATGACCAGGTACGAGGCGGCGCTGTGCCGCAGGTCGTGGAAATGGAAGTCCTCGATGCCGGCGCGCTTCACGGCCGCTTCGAAAATGTTCTGGATCGCCGCCGGCCGGCCGGTGAATCGCCCCGGAAACAGGTACTCGCTGTTGAACCGCCGGCGGCTGGCAATGTCCTTGACCAGCTCGAGCGCGTGACCGGTCAGGGGTACTGATCGGCGGTAGCCGTTCTTGGTCTCCTGAAAGGTCGACAAGCCGCTTTTCAGGTCCACGTCGGCCCAACTCAGCCCCATGATTTCGCTCTTCCTGGCGCCGGTGCTCAGCGCCAGCACGACGATGGCGTACAAGTCCTCGCTGTGCCTCCGGCACTCGGCCAGCAGCCGCTCACGCTCGTCGTCGGACAGGAATCGAATGCGCCCCTCGGGCTCCTTGAGGGTCTTGGTCTTGCGAAATGGGTTGTCGTCCACCCATTGCCATTCCTTCATGGCGACGGTGAACGCGTGGCTCAGCGTGGAGTCGTAGCGGTTCGCGGTGGAATTGCTGTTCGGCGTGCCGTGCTTGTTGATCCGCCGGAGCAGCTTGTTTCGGGTTGAGACCAGCAGCGCGGGCTTGATGTCCGCCAGGGTGTAAGCACCGAGTTCGGATGACCACCATTCGAGGTGCGGAATGCGGGTCTTGCCGCTGCGCAGCTTGGGGAGTTCTTCCCTCCGGTAGCGCTCGATCAGCTCGTTGAGCGTGTGGCGCTTGGCTTCGACAGTCGGGAAATACCGGCCGTCTCGAATCGCCGACTCGGTGTCCTGTGCCCACTTCGCCGCGTCCGTCTTGCGTTCAAAGCTCGCGGTGACGGTGGGGTGACCCTTGAGCCTGATTTGCACATGCCATGAGGGTTTGCCGTCGCTGGTCTTGCGGTTGCGAATGGTCGCCATAGGGGTTGCCGCTATCCGTGAGAATCACAGGCGAACGATAGCAAAAACGGACGACAAACCACAACAACGGATGTGTCATCCGTTAACCTTATTTCTTAACTTACTGTTATAGAAAGATTTTCAAGGCGAGTCATGAGGAATTGGCACACTCTCGGCACAGTTGTCCTGATTTTTCCAGGCTAGTCCGGGTTTCGGCACACCCTTTTCTAACCACTTCAACCCTTTTCTACCCGCTTTATCCCCGTTCTTCCCTGATCAAAATGACGGCAATGCCGGTCGCTGCGGGGCGCTCTGGTGAAAATCGCAATACTCGATATTTGGCGCATAAATTGCCGACCAAGTCACGCAATGCGGAAACGTGTCCGCAGATAAACCAATTGCTGCCAGTTGTTGCGGTCAACTGTGCCGCGAGTGTGCCACATCCGGAAACGAAAAAGGCCCCCATCGCTGGAGGCCTTGATTTTATTGGCTGGGGGACGTGGATTCGAACCACGGTTAGCGGAGTCAGAGGCCGTTGCAATGCGGTACGTAGCGGCATATAGCGGTATAAAACAGCGACTTAGGAATCTATGGTCCGCTATAAACCGGCTATTTCCTGCAATGGCGTGGACACTTCGTGGACATGGAGTCTATTCAGGATGCAACCCCCGAAACCAAAGGAAACCGCTCCGGATGGCGGATCGAATCCAAGTGCAAATCAACGTCCAAATCCGGCCAGTGAAGATGGTGCGGCTGCGGTCGCTCGACGTGAAATAGATGCTCTACCGGAGCCTTGGAAAACCACGGGAATTCCGAGAACGACACGAAAAGCGCCTCGTCGTCATCCAGCAGCAGCCAAAAGCCATGCTTCGAAACACCCGAAACCTCAAGATTCGCTTCCTTCGTCTGCCTATCCCGCACGGGCTTGCTAAAGGTCTTCATGTTTCAAATCTTCCTGAAAGCCCGCTCGTGCCAGTACCCCGGCTCTCGATGGCAATGCATCACCGCCACGATCAGAACATATTCCAGCTCGATGGAATACAGCACCGCATAAGGGAAAACCCGCGTCAGATAGCGCCGGATATCGCCATCCAGAACCCGCCACCGCTCCGGCCCTTCCACAATTTGTTGGATCGCATGTTCCACCGCACCTATAAAGCGAAGTCCCAAGCCGTCTTGGCAACTCGCGTAATACCGTGCCGCTTCCTCATATTCCGCCAGCGCGTCCGGGTGAAACTCAAACCTCATCGGGTCAGTGCCCGTCGAACCTGATCTAACGCCTCATCGCCTGCAATGGTCTGGACGCGTCCCGCTCGCACGTCGCCTACCCGCCGATGAGCTTCAGCAGTCCAAAGCTGCCGGATGTAACCGTCTTCCGCCGGGTCCAGGCTCTCCACCAACCGATCCGCCAATAACGCCCGCGCCTCGCTGGGCAGAGCAAGCGCTTCCTCGGCGATCTGTTCAACTGTTAACGTCATTGCATAAGCTCCTGAAGTGGATGCGGAAATCGCCGGCCTTCGCCGGCACCCGCCTACAGCCTAAACAACGCCTGCACGTTGTCAACGCTCCTCCTTGTACAGCCCCCCGAACTTACGATTCAGGTAAGCCACATGCTCCACATCGGTTTTCTTTGAAATCGCCAGCCGATGGCATTCCAAACGGCCCACGCATTGTTCGAGCTGCTGCGGTGAAAGCCGTGCTCGGTTGTAGCTCTGAAGCTTCGGGATGAGTTGATAGGCATGCGTCACGTTCTCCGGCATCGCCGTCTTGAACTCCGCACTGCCCGTAAAGGCTACCCAAGAATGCAAATGCTCCGGCGGCAGAATGTCCTTTAACAGCGCCTCCAAAGTCTTCACGTGCTTGTAGTTCTGCAGCAGCGGATTTTGTAGCGAAAATTTGCCAGTGACGTAAGCCGCCGTCCAGGTCGGTGACTTCGCATCGCCGAAAATCCAGCACTTCCGGTAGTGCTTCGATTCGATCACGAACACCCCGAACCGCGACACCACCACATGATCCACCTGCGTCGTTCCGTCGCCGCTCCGCAGCGTCAGGTTATTCATCACATGGTATTGAGGCGGCTTTAGGTTGGCGGTGAGAATCTGCCGAACCACCGCCTCCCCTTCCAGCTCCTTTTCAATCCGGAGCCACCGGCCCAGGAAAACGCCGGTCGCTGCGGCCATGCCCAGTGCGATCAATCCGCTTGCCGCTGGCATAGGTTCTCCTGGTTATTGACGATGCGCTTTCTTCGTTAGTGCATCCTATGCGGGCTACGCGGGCTATTCTGTAAGTTCATCGCAAAAGTGCCTAGCAGCCAAGAATAACCAAGGTATTTGGCTTCGCTGCAACAACGAAACATTATAATCATCACTTATTGTCGGTTGAGATACGATATGACTTAAGTCTGATATGGCATAAGTGTGCGTGTTTGAGTCAGAAATTCCTGGGGCAATGCAAGCGCGTATCAATGCAGTGAATACTTCAATGAAACAGGTTGGACCACCAAGGTGATTCCACCAATCGAGCCCGATTCGGACTGTTACATTGACTAATATTTCATCATCTCGGAACGCACAACTCCAACGATTTGCCGGATCTATTGTTATCGCGCCAGGATTCTTCTCCTTGATATTCCGCAGTATGTGCCAGTCCTTCTTATTGGATATTTTTTGTGTTCCGTATAGAACACCATAGGTAAAGTCGATCTCACTTTTCCCCGCATCTCTCGCCCACGCGCTGTAGTTATTGACAATTGCGTCGGCAAAGTTTTCGCTCATCTCGTCATTAAGGCATCGCGGGCCACTTTTAAGCGTGGCAAGTCGGACTAGCGCACCTTCCGATTTTTTCCCATCAAGTGCGGAATTGCTTGTATGCATTTCGCTAGCTACGCATTCCCATCCGTACACTGGGAAGGCCACTTCTTCTACCATTCGGCCTGCCGAGGTCTCCATGGAGGAGAATTGCTTTGCGGGAAGGATGTCGCTTTCTATTTCGCTTATTTTTGTGTAGCTATTTTGTCGAGCATGAATTAATAAGACATAAGGACTCGTATTGAATTTCTGGAATAACGCATCGCCAGCAGGTAGTGACGTTATGTGCGAATCAATTTTTCGCCGAAATTGATTCTCCATAGAGAGAACGCGATTACGATTGTCTTCAGATGAGTCAATAGACTGTAGCTGATCCAATAATTGCGACTTTGAAAGTCTTGTCGCAGTTGCTTTGGGAAGTCCTTTGTGACCGCGCGCCATGCTATCTCAATCCTCTGACCTTCTTGATTGTTTTGGGTGACCCATACGCTGCCCCACCATTAACTTCATCGTTATCCCAGATAATAACCTTCCCGTTCTTGAACCATTGCCGTGTTCTAACGTGCGATTGCAGATACACAATTCGAGGTTCCTTCGAACTTACAGCCGTTGCCTTTAGCTCTCTGTCAGCAACCTTTTGAAGGTTGTCCGCCAGTACGTTACCGGCAACCATTCCTAACCGTGTAGGTACTGCATTTCCTACCTGTGTGTACTGTTCAGAGACAGTCCCATAAAACTCCCAGTCATCGGGAAATTCCTGTATCCTGGAGTACTCACGTATGGATAGCGCCCGTGTTTCTGTGGGGTGACAAAGAGCGGTACTTGCATGATTAGGCATCGTTACCAGAGTTGGACATGGAAGATCAAACGTAAGCCGTCGCCACCAGCCAGAGCGCCCGCCTTTCGCAAACCAAGCCTTTCCCATCGACTCTTTTTGTAGCTCTTCCGGGAGGCTTCGCCAGTTTGAGCCGGGAGGGATCATTTCTAAAAAACGCTTTTTCCTCGGACTAAAATCAAGAACGGTTGGATTCGTTTCTCGGAGGTCAGAAATGGCGTCTCCAAGCGTTCTCCAAGGTTGTAGATGCGGTGTTTCAAAAAGTCCGGCTTGCGCGCCAGAAATCTCGTTGCGTATTGTTTGGCCATGCGTTGGGGCAGGGAATTCAACTTCGATGTTGTAACGATTCCCAATGAAAAGCACCCTCTCGCGAATCTGAGGTGCTCCATAGTTCACCGAGTTGACCTCGTAGATATCCAGGTGATAACCAGCCGTATCGAAGTTCGCCAAGTCTTTTGCGAATAGTCGAACAACTGAGCCAGGCATCTCATCTTCTAAGAGAGGAGGCCCTCCTTTTTCGGGTCTATCAGCAATCGGTCTGTGCTTTAGCGCAGCCGAAAGTAGCCCGCGCACGTTTTCCATAAGAAAGTACTTCGGCTTTATATGTTCGACAAAACGCAGAAAATCCCAAACCAACGTACCGCGTGGGTCTTGTGTCGCTCCTCGTTTTCCGGCAGTACTGAACGACTGGCATGGTGGACCACCAATAACCACATCGATATCTTCCGCGCGCAAGCCAACGCTGCTTAAAATTGCTTCCGGTGAAAGCTGTGAAATATCGGCTTCGATAACTTTCAGGGTTTTAGATAAGCGACCTCTTCTTTTGTTTAGCCGGATCGTTTCACAGAATGTTGGTATCTTCTCGACACAAGCCACGATCTCGAAACGACCAGTTGCCTCAATGCCTAGATCGAGCCCCATTCCACCTGAAAAAAGGGAAAGCACTTTGTATTTATTAGAATTTAGCATATTTACTGCGTTCAACATCCATATACTTTCAATAATTGATTCAGCTTCTTAGCGGCCCAACTTTTTATTAAACAGAACTCGGAATTTTATAGTGCTATACAAACACTATTTAGCATGGGAGCTTGTGCTCTCATTCGGGTGCTATTCATGAAAGTTTCCAAAGCCAAAAGCTCAAGCCTCCCAGAATGACGGTGGCCAGGATACTGGGCCAGATGGGCATTTGATGTCCGGCGACGAGAATTTCCGGGCGGATCACCAGCCGCATGAATTGAGCGAGGGACATGAGGGCAAAGATCGCGCTGGCGACGCGTAGCCCTCGGATTTGAGCGTTCATCTTGCCTCCCCCTTTGATGGGTTGATGGGTGGCTTGCGCTTTCGCCCCTTTTTGTCCGTCTGCTTCTCTTCGTTTGCTTCTCCGTCTTGCGACGGCGCTAGGGGGTGCCGTTGACGACTTTCTTTACTTCTACGTGTGTCATATCTGGGCTGATTTGCCCTGCTTCTGGGATCGTGTTCCCTGTCATTAACCAATAGGCGTATTCAGGCCATCGCTTAGCGACAGCCTTTAGGTGGTCTTCGTTCGCCTTCTGAAGTCCGTTCTCGACATTTTCCCAAGTTTTGGCCGGAACTCCGGTTTCTTTAGCGAACTCGGTCCTACTTAACCTATTGATTTCTCTAATTGCTCGAATTTTTTCGCGCATCTTCCCTAAGATTTAGTTGACACTCCAGCGACAATTCACTAACATATAGTGAAAGACAGTAATGCCCCAACAAAGCGGCTTATAGCTGGAGTTCGAGACTATGACGGACGATGAAAGCAGTCAAGTAACGTTTCCGATGATCCCTTACCCCTCGCCTTACGTGTCGCGGGAGATGTTTTCTCAGTTTTCCGGCATGGACATCGGCATCGTCGATGCGTGGGTAGAACGGGGCCGCATCCCTTCCAAGCTGATCGGCAAACACCGCCTCGTAAACATCGCCAAGATGTGGCACGAAGCCATTCAGCAGGAGCACACCTTATGAATGCCGCCCGCTCCTACGACCTTCCCACCCCCGACTCCGATACCCTCGCGCCCCTGTTGACTCAGGCCGACGCCCTGCACTGCTACCTCTCGGGTTTCGTCTCTCAGGTCTCAGCGGTTTCTGAAGCCTTCCCTCGGGAAGTCTCTCTGACCATTGGGCTGCTCGAACTGCAAAACATGCACAAGCGCATCACCCACGTCCGCCAGCGCTTTCAAGTCCTGTACGACGACAGCCTGACGCTCGACGGCGCGACCTATACCCCGCGGGAGGGAAGCTGACATGCACGACTTCACCCAAACGCCCCGCTGCGAATGCCTCACCCGATTAGGTGAGCGCTGTGCCATTCCCGGAAGCTGGGATTACGACCTGCCCGAAGGCCGCCGGGTCCGCATCTGTTCCACGCATAAGCGTTTAGTCAATCGAGGCACGGAGACCGGTTTCATCCCCGCGCCGTCCTCCGGCCCGGCTACCGCCCCTGCCGTTCCAGTGCAAGAGGCCAACTAACCATGTTTCCCCAACCCCCCAGGGCGCGCCCTCCCTTCGCGTCTCCCACCCGCAACCTTTCCGGTCCCCTCGGCTGGGGGCGAGGCCCGGAAACCTATTTTCGATGCTTCTCGAACGGAATGAGGTGACTTCACCATGCTCAACGACAGCCCCGAAGAAAAAGCCCGCCGCCTGCTCGAACGGCGGGACGCTGACCGCGAAAAGCGAAATCAAGTCGCGCATCAAGTCGCTGAAACCGTTTTAGCGCTCCACCCCGATCCTGACGATGTGGTTCTGGAAGGACTGTGGCTTGCCATGCAAACGCTCTGCGGTCCCCGTGTTGCCGCCGCGTTCATGGGCTCTGTTGCTTCTCGAACCTAGTGCAAAGGTCGCCGTAGATGGCATTCATGACATCGACTGTTCCTCATTTGCGGTCGCTATCCGGAGTGAAGGTCCAGGCTCGAAGCGTAGGGCTAGAGGTCAATACGCGGGCCGTGGCACCTCTCCCGCAGGGAAGCGGGAGCACTGGTCTTGCCGGTTCAGAGTGCCGACAGGGACAGTCGTCCCGGCGCGAGTGCTGCCCCCGCCGCACCCCTGCCCTCGGATCGTGCCCTAAACAACCTGCTCGGGCTCCGGCTTTGGCTTCGCCTCTTGCACCGCGCCCCGACTGCTTCACGCAAGCCCGGCTTGCTCTGCCCTTGATCGAAGTCGAGGTACTGGCATGAGACCCACCCTCGACGCCACCTACCCAACCCGCAGCCCTCGCCGTCTCGAGGTGGAACGCTACGCCCTCATGCTCTGGATCGCCCGGTGGATCGGTATTGCCGCCGCTGTCTTCGCTGTTTCATCCATGCTCGCCCTTGCCGTCTGGGCTAACGCCGTCACCGGAGACCTCGGCTGTGTACCGTAACCTCCGCCACTGCCAAGACTGCGAACAGCTCCAGGCGCAACCCCACGGCCAAGCCGTGTGCGGTTTCCGTCTCAGTGGTCCCGCCCTCCAAGTCGCCGTAAGCCTCGCCAGCCTGAGCCCCCGCCACGGCAGAACCCGAGCCCAAGCGCTCGCCTGCGCCTACACCTTGCGCAACGGTGAAAGCTCCACCCAAAGCCACAAGATCGCCGCCCACACCCCAGGGCTACCGCGTCAGTCCTTCAGCCGCACCCCGCCCCAGTGTTGGGACTGCCCCTACTACGCCGGCCAAGCCCAAAAAGATCACACCCGCAGTTGCAGCCTAGGCCGCCGCCAGCACTGGTATTGGGGACCCGGCGACAACCTCGTCATTCAAGCCTTTCAAGCGCAATGCGAACCCCTGTTTCCCCACATCGACGCCCTAAGAGACGGCATCGACCGCGACACCGGCGAACTCAGCCCCGACTACGTGGCCGCCCTGCAATGGTTCCAGGCTCACCCGCAGTCCCCCGCTCCAAAGCCAGCGCAGGACCGCACACCCTCAATGCCATTTCATCGCCGGACCGGTGCCCCAACGCGCACACCGGACACCCCGGCTTCACCTCAAAGCGCGTGAAACC
>JAQTYA010000179.1 GCA_028688525.1 Methylococcus sp.
CGGCGTGTCCTGCTCGGATCTGCGCTTTTCACCTTCCCGCTTGGCTTGTTCCTGAAACGCCGCCGGTGCCCCCAGCGGCGTGAGGATCTCGCGCTTCACCCCACGCTTCACCAGCGTCCAGGGCAGAAAGGTTTCCAACTGAACCCCACCGGCCGGCTGGGGAAGGGATATAGTCCGGGGTTTTCCGATAATGATGCCTCGGTCTTTCTTCGCCATCGTCGCCTCTACTCGAAACTCACCATGAGATCCCGCTGCTCCGCCCAATCGACCGGCAGCGGATGCCGCTGGAACCACATCAAGGTCAGGGTTCGGGGTTGCCGTCCGGCCATCAGCCGCTCGATGAGGTCCGGACCCAACAGAGTGAGGCGCAGCAGTTCGTTCACCGTGGACGGGTGCAACCCTTCCCGGCGGGCGATGTCGGACCCGCTGTGGACGACACCGGTGTCGAGGAGATGCTGCCAGTACAACGCCCGGCCCAGGCCGACCAGGAACGGGAGGTCATGCGCCGGAGCCGTGGTCGCTGCCAGCCGTTGCACCCCACGCCGCTGGAAAGTCAGCGGCACGAAGGATTCCCAGGCGTCGGTTTTCACGCTGCCGTCTCCATCTCTACCAACTCGGCCCCTATTGTCCTGGGCGCGAATTCGCTGAGCAGCTCTTTCCAACCCAAAGCCCGCCATCGAATCTTGAGTCCGCCTTCGGCGAGTTCGACCCGCTCGATCATGAGTTGGACGATGCGGTGCCGTTCGGCCGGGAACAGTTGCTCCCAGACCCTGTCGAGTTGTCCCAAGGCGACCACGACCTGGGCTTCGTCGAGATCGGCCGTTTGCGCCTGCACCGCCAGCCATACCGCCGCGATGGCTTCGGGACTGGCCAGGACGGTCCGGATCTGGGCGAGGGTGGCCGCTTCGATTTCTTCGGCTGGCAGCCGGACGCTGGTCTTGTAGCCAGCGCCGAACCGCGCCTCGGCCTTGGAGAAGTAATAGCGGTATTGACGGCCGTTTTTCTTCACATAGGTCGGGTAGGTATGAAGGAGCGCACCGGCAAGGATCGCGTGATCCTGAACGACAACTTGGGCGACGGCTTCTACGACTTCCTGCTGGCAGCGCTGACGCCAACCGTCGCGCATTGCCGGGGTGGCATCTACGTGGCGATGTCGTCCAGCGAACTCGACGTGCTGCAAGCAGCGTTTCGCAACGCCGGTGGCCACTGGTCGACCTTCATCATCTGGGCTAAGCACACCTTCACCCTCGGGCGTGCGGACTACCAACGCCAGTACGAACCCATTTTGTACGGCTGGGCCGAGGGCGCCAGCCGTCACTGGTGCGGCGACCGTAACCAGGGGGATGTATGGCAGATCAAGAAACCGGCCCGGAACGATCTGCACCCGACCATGAAGCCGGTGGAACTGGTGGAGCGGGCCCTCCGCAACTCCAGCCGGCCCGGCGACCTCGTGCTCGACCCCTTCGGCGGTTCAGGCACCACGCTGATCGCCGCGGAGAAGTCGGGAAGGGTGGCGCGGCTGATCGAACTGGATCCGAAATACGTCGATGTCATCGTGCGCAGATGGCAAGCGTACAGCGGCGAAAAAGCCACGCGTATTTCCGATGGCATCGCGTTCGATGACCTGGACCCGATGCTCTCATAACGGAACGATCCGCGCGTGTGGCTCCCCCGTCTGCGGCGGAGCACTTGCCATTGCGGCGATTCCCCGCCACTATCACCGCATGGAAAGCGGCGATTGTAAATTCATCTGGCAGGCGCCAGACTGGCCAGTCTGGCGATACGACTTAACGCGCCTGGCCAATCCGCTAGCAGATGTCTGCCGAGCCCAGGGGCTGTTGCTGGGCCGCCTGGCCGACGTCGGCCTGGCCCTGCGCGATCAGGCGAGCCTGGCGACGCTGACTGCGGATGTACTCAAAACATCCGAGATCGAAGGCGAACGGCTCGATGCCGAATCGGTGCGCTCCTCCATCGCCCGCCGTCTCGGGGTGGACATCGGGGCGCTGGCGCCGGTCGACCGCCATGTCGAGGGAGTGGTGGAGATGGTACTTGATGCCACGACGCGCTGTGAGGCGCCAGTGACGGCCGAGCGGTTGTTCGGCTGGCACGCGGCGCTGTTCCCCACCGGTTACAGCGGGATGGCGCGGATTCGAGTCGGAGCCTGGCGCGACGATACCCACGGTCCGATGCAGGTGGTGTCCGGTCCCATCGGCCGGCAGCGCGTCCATTTCGAGGCGCCTCCCGCCGCGCGGCTCGATGCCGAAATGGCGCGCTTACTCGACTGGGTCAATGCCGATAGCGGGGAACCGCCAGTACTCAAGGCGGGACTCGCCCATCTGTGGTTCGTGACACTGCATCCGTTCGACGACGGCAACGGTCGCATCGCTCGGGCCCTGGGAGATTTGCTGCTGGCCCGTGCCGACGCCAGTCCGCAGCGTTTCTACAGCCTTTCGGCGCAGATCCAGCGCGAACGCGGCGATTATTACGACATACTGGAGCGGACGCAGAAAAGTACGCTCGAGGTCAGCGCGTGGCTGGGCTGGTTCCTCGGCGCCCTGCATCGGGCCGTGGACGAGGCCCAGCATACCCTCGGCGCCGTACTGGCGAAGGCGCAGTTCTGGCAGCGCTGGGCCACCACGCCTTTGAATCCGCGCCAGATCAAACTGCTCAACCGTCTGCTCGACGGCTTCGAGGGCAAGCTGACCAACCGCAAGTGGGCGGCCATCGCCAAGTGTTCACCCGATACGGCGCTACGCGACATCAATGAGCTGATTGCGCTCGGGGTGCTGCGCAAGGCCGAAGCCGGCGGGCGCAGCACCGCCTACGCCCTAAGCGATTGACGGGGACGGAAGTCCTCGTGTCGGCATGACACCCCAGGCGATTCAGCCGAACCTATAGTCGCCGAAGGCTTCTTCGGCATCAGCGATCCGTACGTCGCGGATCAATGCCAGGGGCAGGTCCGGATTGTCCGCGACGATCTTGCCGATGCTGGCTTCCGGCACGATCGGGTGAGCATGCCGCTGGGGCTCCTCCCCCTGCTCGGACGGGTCGGTGATGACGCACATGACGGCCCCCTGACAAAAATCGCAGTGTAGCTCCGAAAGGCACGAACGGGGTCATTTTTCCTACCGACGTCGAGGATCGAGGAGGAAGTGCGCAGGCACTCCCACGCCCTACTCGATCAACCGAGCTTGTAGATGCGATCGCCCGCTTCAGGCTTCTCCGAGACCTTGGTAATCTGTGTGTATCCACCGGCGTATCGAGCCCAGTAAACGTGGCGCACGAAGTCGCCAAGAATGGGATTGGCGCGGCTCGTGAAAACCAGCATGAGCTGCGTCAGATCAGCAGTGGAAATCGTTGCCGACAGCCGCTTTAGGTGTGCGGCCGGCGCACCGCCAGACACCAAATAGCGTGGAGCGAAGCATTCAACAACGATGTTGCGGAGTCGGCGCGCCGTCACGGTCGGGAAACGACCGAACTCCAGAGCGACCTGGCGCAACTGGTTTGAACCGCCCCGGGAATCGTGGAGGCTGGTTGGTTTAAGTTATGCCAGTTGGGCAGCCTGACTGGCTAAGTCCCGATAGTAGTTTGCCTCAGCCTCTGCGGGTGGGATATACCCGATAGGTTCGAGTAGCCTGGAGTGGTTGAACCAGGACACCCATTCGAGCGTGGCCAGTTCGACGGCTTCCCGTGTTTTCCAGGGTGCCCGGCGGTGGATCAACTCGGCCTTGTACAGGCCGTTGATCGTCTCGGCCAACGCGTTGTCGTAACTGTCGCCTTTACTGCCCACCGAGGGTTCGATGCCGGCCTCGGCGAGGCGCTCGCTGTAGCGGATGCTGACGTACTGCGAACCGCGGTCCGAATGATGAATCAGTGCGCCATCGCGTTCCGGCTGGCGGGCGTACAGGGCTTGCTCCAGCGCATCCAGCACGAAGTCGGTGTGCATGGCAGAACTCACCCGCCAACCGACGATGCGCCGGGCAAACACATCGACGACGAACGCCACGTACAACCAGCCCTGCCAAGTCGAAACGTACGTGAAGTCGGCTACCCACAGCTGATTGGGGCGCTCCGCCTTGAATTCCCGATTGACCCGGTCCAGCGGGCACGGCGTCGTCCGGTCGCTGACCGTGGTCCGCACCACCTTACCGCGGATGACACCGCGCAGACCCCGGCGTCGCATCAGCCGCTCGACCGTGCAGCGGGCGACCGGGATGCCTTCTCGGTTCATCTGCCACCAGACCTTGTCGGCGCCATAGACCTGCAAGTTGGCCTGCCAGACGCGTTCGATCTCCGGGATCAGGGCGTCGTCGCGTTGGGCCCGTGCGCAGCGCCGTGCCGGGTGGCGCTGCTGTGCCGCATAACGCCGATAGCCCGACGGGGCGATCCGCAACACCTTGCAGATCGGCTCGACCCCGAACCGCTCCCGGTGCGTGTCCACAAAGGCTCTCAGG